>JAIEOJ010000131.1 GCA_019750575.1 Rhodocyclaceae bacterium
TCCTTGAGCTGGTTGATTTCCTTGATCAGGGCCTCGGGCGAGAGCACCACGCCGTTGCCGATGTAGCAGGTCACGCCTTCGCGCAGGATGCCGGACGGCACCAGGTGCAGCACGGTCTTCTTGCCGCCGATGACCAGCGTGTGACCTGCATTGTGGCCGCCCTGGAAGCGCACCACGCCCTGCGAGTGATCGGTCAGCCAGTCGACGATCTTGCCCTTGCCTTCATCGCCCCACTGGGTGCCAACGACGACAACGTTCTTGGCATTCTGGTTGTTTGCCATTGTGTTTTCCAATACCTTTTTAATTTAGTGCTTCGAGTATCCACTGCGCATCGTGCTTGACCAGGCGACGATCGCAGCCGGCTTCACGCCAGCTGTCATCGTGACCGGGCAAGGCGATCGCGACTGCCTCACCTGCGGCACGCAGGCGGGCGACTTCCTGTTGCAGCGCCGGATCATCACTCCACGGCGCCAGTATCTTGCCGGCCTCGCCGCCATTCTCCGACAGGCGCACCACTTCGCGCAGGTCCATCGAGAAGCCGGTGGCCGGGCGGGCGCGGCCGAAGACCTTGCCCATATTGTCGTAGCGGCCGCCCAATGCGATCGCATTCGGATGACGCGCACAGTAGGCGGCAAACATCACCCCGCTGTGATAGTGATAGCCCCTGAGGTCGGCCAGGTCAAAGCTGACCGGCAGGCCGGCCAGCGCCGCTGCCAACTGGCGCAGATCGGCGACTGCGGCGGCCACTTCGGCATCGTCCTTGACCAGGGTCAGCACCTTGTCCAGCACCTCGCTGCCACCATAGCAATCGGGCAGTGCGCGCAGGGCGCTGCGCACCGGTTCGCTGATGCCGTCCGTCAGCGCGTTCAGGGTCGGCACATCCTTGGCCTGCAGCGCACCGAACAGCACTTCGACCTGATCGTCGTCGAGGTCGGCACGATTGACCAGGGCACGGAAGATGCCGACATGGCCGAGGTCGATGCGCGTAGTCGAAAGATCGGCCAGCGCCAGGGTATTGGCAAGCAGGCGGATGATCTCAATGTCGGCCTCGATGCCGGCATGGCCGTAGATCTCGGCACCGATCTGCAGCGGCTCGCGCGTGGCAGTCAGGCTGTCGGAACGCGTATGCAGCACATTGGCGCAGTAGCAAAGGCGGGTGACACCGGCGCGATTGAGCAGGTGCGCGTCAATACGCGCCACCTGCGGCGTGATGTCGGCACGAATGCCCAGGGTGCGGCCTGACAGCTGATCGACCAGCTTGAAGGTACGCAGATCCAGGTCATGGGCGCCATCGGTGAGCAGCGACTCGACATATTCGAGCAGCGGCGGTGTGACCATTTCATAGCCGTGGCCGCGAAAACCGTCGAGCATGCGGCGGCGCAGGGCCTCGATCCGCGCAGCCTCGTTCGGCAGGATGTCTTCAATCGCTTCGGGCAACAACCAGCGGCGCATGCAATTCACTATCGCGTAAAAATGAGGATAAGCAGACCGACCAGCATGGAGGTCAGGCCCATGAAACGGAGCTGGCCGTCGGCAAGCTCCGTGATGCGCTGGAAAGTCTTGCGCCAGACGCCGGGCGCCAGAAAGGGCAATACCCCTTCCAGGACCAGCATCAGGCCAAGAGCAATCAGCAGGGTTTCGAACATGCTACTTGGCGCCGCGACCGGTGCTCTTCAGGTACTTGAAGAAGTCCGAGTTCGGTTCGACCACGATCACGTCGCCCTTGTCCTTGAAGCTGGCGCGATAGGCTTCCAGGCTACGGAAGAAGGAGTAGAACTCCGGATTCTGGCTGAAGGCCTGGTTGTAGGTCGCAGCGGCCTTGGCATCGCCCTCGCCCTTGATCTTCTGGGCGTCGCGATAGGCCTCCGCCACGATCACTTCACGCTGACGGTCGGCATCGGCCTTGATCTTCTCGGCCGCTGCCATGCCCTGCGAACGCAGCTCGTTGGCAACACGGGTACGCTCGGTGGCCATGTTGCCATAGACCGATTCGGACACCGTGGTCGGCAGCTCGACGCGCTTGATGCGGACATCCACGATCTCCACACCCATGTCGCTGATGCGGCGGTCGGCGCGGGCCTTCTTCATGACCGTGTTCATGATCATGTCGCGCTCGCCGGTCACGGCATCGCGCATCACGCGACGACCGATTTCCTCGCGCAGGCTGGAGGTGATGATGGGATTGATGCGGGTGCCGGCCACGCCTTCGTCACCACCGCCCAGGCTGATGTAGAACTTGCGTACATCGCTGATGCGCCATTTGACGTAGGCGTCGACGAGGATGGGATTGTTCTCGGAGGTAAAGAACAGGTCGGGCTCGGAAGTATCCAGCGTCAGAATACGCTTGTCATAGAAGCGCACGTTCTGCACCAGCGGCATCTTGAGGGCAAGGCCGGGTTGCGAATAGACGCTGCGGATTTCACCGAACTGGAAGATGACGGCGTATTGACGCTGGTCCACCGTAAACACGGACGAGGTCAGGAGCAGTACCAGGCCGAACAGTGCGGCCAGGATGAAGGAGGCATTGCGTTGCATCAGCGGTCTCCCCGATCACGGTTGCGCATGTTGTCGCGGCTGCTGTAGCCGCCCGTTACTGCCGGGACCTTCTCGATCTGCGGAGGTATCGCGCCCTCGTAGGGATTGGTGGTGGCCATGCCGGAAGCGCGGCTTGGCTGGCCGTCGGTGGAACCGGCGGGGGTCGATGCAGCGGTTGCCGCCATTAGCTTGTCCAGCGGCAAATAGAGCAGGTTACCGCCGCTCTTGGCGTCGATCATGACCTTGCTGGTGTTCGTATACACGTGCTGCATGGTTTCCAGATAGAGACGGGTGCGCGTGACTTCCGGCGCCTTGTTGTACTCGACCAGTACCTGCTTGAAGTAACTGGCATCACCCTCGGCCGTCGCGATCATGCGCTGCTTGTAGCCATTGGCCTCGGCCAACAGACGCGACGCCGCACCCTGGGCACGGGGAATCACGTCATTGGCATAGGCTTCGCCTTCGTTGATGTAGCGATTACCGTCGTTCTTGGCCTTGACCGCATCATCGAAGGCAGCCTGCACCTGGGCCGGCGGCATTGCCTTCTGCATGGTGACGCTGGTGATCTCGATGCCGGTCTTGTAGCGATCCAGGATGTCCTGCATCAGTACACGCGTGCCGCTGGCGATCCTCTCGCGCTGGCCGCTCAGGACGTCGTCGATATTGCTCTTGCCGACCATTTCGCGGATCGCGGTTTCGGCGGCCTGCTTGACGGCCTCGTCGGGATTGCGGTTGTTGAACAGGTATTCCTGCTCGTTCTTGAGCAGGTACTGGACCGCGAACTGGATATTCACGATGTTCAGGTCATGGGTCAGCATCAGGGCTTCGCGCAGCACCTGATCCTTTTCCGAACCGCGATAGCCGATTTCGAGACGACGCACGCCGGACAGGTTGACCACCTCATGGCTTTCAATCGGCCACGGCATGCGCCAGCTGAGGCCGGGGTCCGTGGTCTTGCTGTAGCTGCCGAAGCGCAGGACGATGCCGCGCTCGCTGGCATCGACGATATAGAAACCGCTGGCCAGCCACACGGCTACGACCAGACCGACGATGACACCGACGCCGCCGCCAAACTGGCGCGGTGTCAGATTGGGGACACCGCCACCGCCGCTGCCGCCGCCAAAACCACCGTTGTTCGGCTGCTGCGGCTTCTTGCCGAACATGCCGCCGAGGCGCTGGCTGAAGTCACGCCACAGCTCTTCGAGGTCGGGCGGTCCGTCGGCCGGCTTGCGCGAGCCCTTGTTGTTGTCTTTATCCCCAGGCTCGTTACCCCAGCCATGGTTATTCATCGACAGAAGGATTCCAGTTATCACGATATCGACTTTTTATGATCGGACCGGGGTCCGCGAAGGTCATTCGACAAGGACTTCTGCGTCAGGTTCAGCGCCATTGCAGGCAACTTCAGCCAATGCAGCGCGCAGCAGATCAAGTCCCGCACCGGTGCGCGCACTAACTCGAACGCGCGCAATTTTACCATACTCGTCACGCTCGACCCCGGCGCTGGCGGCGGTCGCATCGATCTTGTTCCACACCACGATCTGCGGCACGTCAGCAGCGCCAATTTCACTGAGCACGCCATTGACCGCATCGATCTGCTGGTCGCGGTCGGCACTCGCCGAGTCGACGACATGCAGCAACAGATCGGCATTGGCCGTTTCCTCCAGGGTCGCGTGGAAGGCCGCCACCAGGGAGTGTGGCAGGTCGCGGATGAAGCCCACCGTATCCGAAATCACGATCTGGCCACCGGCTTCCGGGATGTACAGCCGGCGGGAGGTCGTGTCTAGGGTGGCAAACAACTGGTCGGCGGCATAGCTGCCGGCCTTGGTCATGGCATTGAAGAGCGTGGACTTGCCGGCATTGGTATAGCCGACCAGCGAAACCGCCAGCACCTCATTGCGGTCGCGCGCACGCCGGCGTACGGCACGCTGCTTTTCGAGGGTCTTCAGCTTGTCCTTGAGAAAGGCGACGCGCTTGCCGAGCAGGCGGCGGTCGGTTTCGAGCTGCTTTTCACCGGGGCCGCGCAGGCCGATACCGCCCTTTTGCCGCTCCAGGTGAGTCCAGCCGCGCACGAGGCGGGTGGCGAGGTGCTCCAGCTGGGCCAGTTCGACCTGCAGCTTGCCTTCGTGGCTGCGCGCACGCAGGGCGAAAATGTCGAGGATCAGCGCATTGCGGTCGATGACACGACAGCCGAGCTCGCGTTCCAGATTGCGCTGCTGGGCGGCGGAAAGCTGATGATTGAAGATGACGATATCGGCGCCTGCCGCCGTCATGGCTTCCTTGATCTCGGCCACCTTGCCCTTGCCGGCATAGGTGGCGGCATCGGGCGCGCGGCGCGGGCCGCGAATTTCAATACGTGGGGTCGCTCCGGCGCTGCCGACGAGGAGACGGAACTCGTCAAGGCGCTCGGCATAATCGCCCTCGCCAAAGTCGAGCTGAACCAGAACGGCCTGCTCGCCGCTCGCGGGACGTTCAAACATCAGGGGTGTGAAGCCGAAGCGGCTGGCGCCAGGCCGGCCGCTCAGTCTGCATGCAGATCAGTTTTCGGCACTACCTGCATCGGACGTGAAGTTGACGGGACGCGCCGGCACCACGGTGGAAATGGCGTGCTTGTACACCATCTGCGTCACGACATTCTTGAGGAGGACCACGTACTGGTCGAAGGACTCGATCTGGCCCTGCAGCTTGATGCCATTTACCAGGTAAATGGAAACCGGAACATGCTCCCGGCGCAAGGTGTTCAGAAACGGGTCTTGTAGCATTTGCCCTTTATTGCTCATCGCTATGCCTCTTCTTGTTGACGTCCTGTGCTTTGCCCGACGGCCCGAAAGCGGGCCATAAACAGACAGTTGCCGCTATGCGTATGTACTCTAATCCATTTTTTCCCGACATGCCACAGTCAACTGTGACTATTTGTCGGCAAACGGATTCTTGCTCGTCTTGTAGAGAATGCGCAGCGGGGTACCCTTGAGTTTGAAGGCATCCATGAAACTTCGTTCCAGGAATCGCGTGTAGGAATCCGGAATATGGTCGAGGGCATTGCCGTGGATCACAATGATGGGCGGGTTGCTGCCGCCCTGGTGGGCGTAGCGCATCTTCGGGCGGAACAGGCCGTGGCGCGGCGGTTGCTGCTTTTCCAGCGCATTCTGCAGGGCACGCGTGAGCTTGGGCGTGCTCAGCTTGATCATGGCCGCGGCATAGGCCTTGTCCACTGAGGTCAACACTCCGCCGATGCCTTCGCCACGCAGCGCCGAGATGAAGTGCAGTCGGGCAAAACCGAGGAAGTTGAGCTTGCGGTTGATGTCCTGCTTGATCTGGTCGCGGCGATAGCCGTCGACCATATCCCACTTGTTGACCGCGATCACCAGGGCACGTCCGGACTCGACCACAAAGCCGGCGATATGTGCATCCTGGTCGGAAATATCCTGGCTGGCATCGAGCATCAGTACAACGACATTGCACGCCTCGATGGCCTGCAGCGTCTTGATCACGGAAAACTTCTCGACCGCCTCGAAAACCTTGCCCTTGCGGCGCAGGCCGGCGGTGTCGATCAGGGTGTAGGCACGCCCGTCGCGCTCGAACGGCACCTCGATGGCATCGCGCGTTGTGCCCGGCATGTCGAAGGCGATGACGCGCTCCTCGCCGAGCCAGGCATTGATCAGGGTGCTCTTGCCGACATTCGGACGACCGACCAGCGCAACCTTGGGGCCACTCTCGTCGTCGTTGTCTTCCTCTTCCTCGGGGAAGGCGGCGAGCGCCTGCTCAACCAGATCACGCACGCCGTCGCCGTGGGCGGCGGAAATCACCAGCGGCTCGCCCAGACCGAGTTCGTGGAACTCGGCGCTGACCATGCCCTGGTTCATGCCTTCGGCCTTGTTCACCACCAGCAGCAGCGGACGGCCGCTCTTGCGCAGACG
Organism: Rhodocyclaceae bacterium; assembly: GCA_019750575.1. Lineage (GTDB taxonomy): Bacteria > Pseudomonadota > Gammaproteobacteria > Burkholderiales > Rhodocyclaceae. The sequence goes on from JAIEOJ010000131.1 coordinate 6,450, forward strand.
CTCGGCGATGGCCTCGTCCTGGGGAGTGAGGCCGGCACGGCCGTCAACGATGAAGAGCAGCATGTCCGACTCGGCAATCGCCGCCTCGGCCTGCTGTGCCATCTCCTTGAGGATGCCCTCCTTGGCGCGCGGTTCGAAGCCGCCGGTATCGACCACCAGATAGGGACGATCACCGACCCGGCCATGGCCATAGTGGCGGTCGCGCGTCAGGCCCGGCATGTCGGCCACAAGGGCGTCACGGCTGCGGGTCAGGCGGTTGAACAGGGTGGACTTGCCGACATTCGGTCGACCGACCAAGGCGAGGGTGGGTTTCATTGTTTCTTTGGTTTATTTCTCTAGCGTCAGGGCGTACACACCGCCGTTCTTGGTCTGGACGACAAAACCGTTCTCGGTGGACTGGGGTTCGGCAGCAATCGGGCTGCCGTCGGTGCTGATGCGTGCGGCAAAAGCGCCATCGTCACGGCGCAGTACATGGATGTAGCCCTGCGCGTCGCCAACGGCGATGTGGTTACCCAGGGTGATGGGGCGCGACAGGCCGCGATTGGCCAGCGCTGTCTGCTTCCACAGGCTGGCACCGGTATAGCGGTCGAAGGCATGGACCGCGCCCTTGTCGTCGCTCACATAAACCGCCTTGCTGTCGACATCGAGACCGGCGCTGCTGGAAATCTCGCGGGACCACAGGCTGCTGCCATTCGAGATGTCGATACAGGCGGCACGCCCCTGAAAGGCCACTGCACAGGCATGGCGCACATCAAGAACCGGGGTGCTGGTGATGTCTGCCACGCGCTCAAGTTCGGTCGCGCCCTTGGGCTGGGCGATGCTGAGCTCCCACAAGGCTGCGCCATTGGCGGTAGCAATTGCAACCAGACGCCCACCCGGGAAGCCGGCCAGAATGCCGGGCCCCGCCAGCAGAACACCCGCATTGGTGCGCAGGGTCAAGGCCGGCATGCTGCGCTGATACACCCATTTGCGCTTGCCATCGGCCTGCTCAAAAGCGAAAACGCGCGAATCGCCGCTGCGCACGATCACCAGCCCCTGACCGACAGCGGGTGCGGCCAGGATCTCGGAAGACGCACGCGTCTGCCACTTGGGCTTGCCGTCGGCGCTGTCGAAAGCCAGCACTTCGCCCTTGGCGGTGCCCACGGCAACCACCTGCCGGTCGGCACCAACGCCGCCGGAAATAGTCTGGCCGACATTGGTACGCCAGACTTCGCGACCATTGTCATAGCGCGCCAGCGTACCGTTCTTGCTCCCCACGTAAACCGAGTCGCCCACCACCGCCGGCGTCAGGGTGTACTCATCGCTCTTGCCGACACTGAGGCTCCACTGCGTCTTGATGCCGACCGTGGGCTGGAAGTTCACCAGTTCAGCCGGCTTGATCTTGGTCGCCGGCGGAGAAAACGGATTCAGCTTGTCGATGGTCGAGCAGGCGCCCAGCAGGACGCCTAGGGAAAGCAACAGGCTGCTGCGCACCAGACCGCTCATCAGGCCTTGCCCCCGACCGACTCCAGCTTGATCTGCAGGAGCTCGCGGTACATGGCTTCGCGTTGCGAGGCCGGGGTTTCGCTGCCGCCCTTGCTGTCCAGCTTGCTCAGCGCCGCAGCATAGGCCGCACGGGCATCCTCGGCCTTGCCCTGGCCGGCGTAAATGTCACCCCGGACCTCGGCATAGCGCGCCGCAAAGGCGGCTTCCGGCTCCTTGGCGAGCTGCTGCAAGGCTTCGTCATAGGCCTTTTCATCCAGCAGCAGGCCGGCCAGACGCAGACGGGCGAGATCGCGCAGACTTTCGTCGCTGGACTTCTCCGCAGCCCAGGCCAGCTGCGCGCGGGCATTCTTGAGATCGCCCTCTTCGGCTTGCAGCTTGGCCGTCAACAAGGCACCCATGCCGGCATAAACGGTGCCGGCGTAGTTGTCGACGAGCGCAAGCGCGGCATCGCGAACGGCACTGACATCATGCTTCTCGGCCGCAGCCTGAAGCTGGCCGTAGAGCGCGCCGGCCTCACCGGCCTGCCTGTCCTGCCACCATTTCCAGCCGGACACGGCCGCTGCGACAAGCGCCGCCGCGAGGGCGAAATTGATTACCTTGTTGCCGTGATCGCGCCACCAGGCCTTGAGCGCATCGAGCTGTTCCTGCTCTTCGTGGTCATACACTGCCATCTCAGTCGTCCTCAGTCTCGTCCGTCGAGAAAATCAGATTATTCACGGCTTCGGCCAGATCGGCCAGCGCCACCTTCTGCTGCTCCCCTGCTTCACGCAGAGGCTTGAGACTGACGACGCCGGCATTTGCCTCGTCGTCACCGATGATCACGGCCAGCGGAGCACCGCTGCCGTCGGCACGCTTCATCTGCGACTTGAAGCTGCCGCCGCCGCAATGCTGCAATACATCGAAACCACTGCTGCGCAGCTCTTCCGCGACGCGGAAGGCAAAGCGGCCGGCCACATCGCCCTGCGCCACCAGATAAACGTCCGGTGCCACGGCCAGTGCTTGATTACCCTGATCCTTCCACAGTGCCAGCAGGCGCTCCACGCCCATGGCGAAACCGCAGGCCGGGGCCGGCTTGCCACCGAGCTGTGCAATCAGGCCGTCATAGCGGCCGCCGGCGCAAACCGTGCCCTGGGCACCCAACTGATCGGTCACCCATTCGAACACGGTCAGGTTGTAATAGTCGAGACCGCGCACCAGACGCGGATTGACACGGGCGTGTATGCCGGCGTCCCTGAGGATGGCCTGCACGCCCTCGAAATGCTTGAGCGATTCCTCGCCCAGATAGTCCATCAGCTTGGGCGCGGCTTCGACCAGCGCCTGCATGTCCGGATTCTTGGTGTCGAGGATGCGCAGCGGATTGCTGTGCAGGCGGCGCTGGGCGTCGGCATCCAGTTGCGCGGCATGCTGTTCGAAATAGGCGATCAGCGCGGCGCGGTGCTGCTGGCGCTCTTCGACGCTGCCGAGCGAATTGATTTCGAGGCGGATGCCCTCTAGGCCGAGGTCGTCCCACAGACGCGCCGTCATCAGGATCTGCTCGGCATCAATGTCAGGGCCGGCAAAGCCCAGCGCCTCGACACCGATCTGGTGAAACTGGCGATAGCGCCCCTTCTGCGGACGCTCGTGACGGAACATCGGACCCTGATACCAGAGACGCTTGGGGCCGTCGTAGAGCATGTTGTGCTGAAGCACGGCGCGCACGCAGGAGGCCGTGCCTTCCGGGCGCAGCGTCAGCTTCTCGCCGTTCAGTGCATCCTCGAAGGAATACATTTCCTTCTCGACAATATCGGTGACTTCGCCGATGGCGCGCGAAAACAGCGGCGTGGGCTCCACCAGCGGCATGCGGATGGGCTTGTAGCCGTAGGCGCGCAACCAGTCGCGGATCATGTCCTCGAACTGTTCCCAAAGCTCGGCTTCGGCGGGCAGGATGTCGTTCATCCCGCGGATGGCTTGTAGCGTATTGCTCATTCTTCTTTCATGCTCCGACGATCAGCGGAGAAACAATTAACTCTTCGGAGGAAGCCTTGCATGCAAGGCTCCGAACCTTAGTCACCTCCGCCCTCGGGGAGGAGGCTGGGTGGAGGGCCTATTCCTGGGCCGCCGCATCGCGATGCGGCGGATATGTCCTTTGGACATATTCGTCGATGATGCCCTTGAACTCGTCGATCAGATCCTCGCCCTTAAGCGTGATCGTATGCTCGCCATCGACATAGACCGGCGCCACCGGCGATTCGCCCGTGCCCGGCAGACTGATGCCGATATTGGCATGCTTGCTCTCGCCCGGGCCGTTGACCACGCAGCCCATGACGGCCAGGGTCATGTTCTCGACGCCGATGCGCTCCAGACGCCAGCTCGGCATCTTGTCGCGCACATAGGTCTGCACGTCCTGCGCCAGCTCCTGGAAATAGGTACTGGTGGTGCGGCCGCAACCGGGACAGGCTGCCACCAGCGGCGTGAAGGCGCGCAGTCCCATGGTTTGCAGCAGTTCCTGCGCCACCACAACTTCCTTGGTGCGGTCACCGTTCGGTTCCGGCGTCAGCGACACGCGGATGGTGTCGCCGATGCCCTGCTGCAGCAGCACGCCCATGGCGGCGCTGGAGGCAACGATGCCCTTGGAACCCATGCCGGCCTCGGTCAGACCGAGGTGCAGCGGATAGTCGCACTTGGCGGCCAGGTCGGCGTAAATGGCGATCAGGTCCTGCACGCCCGAGACCTTGCACGAAAGAATGATCTTGTCCGGCGACAGACCGAACTCGACCGCCTGCGCCGCCGACTCCAGCGCCGAAGTCACCATGGCTTCGCGCATGATTTCGGTCGCATTCTTCGGCTCTGGGCGCTTGGCATTTTCGTCCATGACGCGCGCCAGCAGCGCCTGATCCAGGCTGCCCCAATTCACGCCGATGCGCACCGGCTTGTCGTACCTCGCGGCGATTTCGATCAGTTGCGCATACTGTTCGTCGCGCTTGCTGCCCTTGCCGACATTGCCCGGATTGATGCGCAGCTTGTCCAGTACCTGCGCGCACTCCGGAAACTCGGTCAGCAGGCGATGGCCGTTGAAGTGGAAGTCGCCGACCAGGGGCACGTCGATCTTCATCTGTAGCAGACGCTCGCGTACCTTGGGCACGGCGGCCGCCGCTTCGCGCGTATTCACGGTGATGCGCACCACCTCGGAACCGGCACGCGCCAGTTGCGCCACCTGCATGGCGGTGGCGAAATCATCCGCGGTATCGGTATTGGTCATCGACTGCACCACGACGGGTGCGATGTCGCTGCCGTACAGGCCACCACCTACCAGAACCTTGCCGACACGAACCTGGCGCGTCTTGCGCCGCAAGGGGAAATTACTTTGTGTTGTCATCAAGCGTCAGGCGTGCCACATCGACACGCGTATGGGGCTGAAGATCGATGGCGCGATCCTCGTAACGCAGTTTCACGGCACTTGCATTGCCGATCACCAGTTGAAACGGCGGACGGCCACGCAAGGCCTGGCGACTGTCGGGCGTGCTGTTGCCGCTGTAGATAATCTGATTGCTGGCATCGCGCACCTCAACCCAGGATACGCCGCTGAAGCTCAACAGCAGCTGCCGCTCATTCGGGCTAGGGCTCGCAGCCACAGGCGCAGGCGGTACCGGTGTCTCGGCTGTTCCTGCAGCTGCGGGCGCAATCACCGCCGGGGTCGGGGCGAGCATGGGCTGAGGCGGGCTGACTGAACTGGCGGCTACAAGCGCAGGCTCTGGCTCTGGCGCAGCAACGACCGGCACAGTCTCCGGTTTTTGAGCGTCGGGTGCGGAAGCCCCCTGCTCCTGCCATGCAAACCAGGCTACCGCGCCGAGCAGCAGCACGAAAGCCGCCAGCCAGTAGGCGCGCTTGCTGTTGTCCTGCACGCCACTCGGCATCACGGCATTGACGCTATCCACCGTGCGCACCTCGGCAACCGCAAGCGGTACCTGCGGCTCGAGCGCAGCCAGCAGGGGCACCTCGTCAAGACGCAGATAGCGTGCATAGCTGCGCACGAATCCGCGAATGAAGGTTGCGCCCTTGAGCGTGGAATAGTCGTCGTTTTCCAGCGCCTCGAGCTGTCGTACCCCGAACTTGAGGACCTGAGCCACTTCGGCAAGGGAATAGCCATGGGCTTCACGCGTCGCACGCAAGACAGCGCCCGGCAAAGGCAGGGGCTGCGGTGCAGGATTCAATTCGTCGGCGGGGGTCTCAAGCAACTCACTCATTCAAACTGCCCTTGCATCATGCTTTGATATTGCGGCGTTTCCTGGAACTTGCGGCGCATGAGTGTCGTGTACTTCAACTCGGCGTCGCGATCACCGGCCTTGCGTTCGATGCGCGCGCCGAGCCAGACGACTTCGACGATGGGATCGCGCATCCGGCCCAGATCGACAACCTGCTGCCGCGCCTCGGCCAGGCGGCCGCTCTGGAAATAGGTTTCAGCCAGCCAGTAGCGCGCCTGAATGTTGCTCGGTGAGGCGCGCAGGGCCAGATTCAGGTGCTCCTCCGCCTCCTTGTAGTCCTTCATCTTCAGGAAGCAGATGCCGGCATTCATGTAGGGATTGGTCGGCGTTTGATAGAAGGGGTTGCGATAGGCGAGGCGGAAACGACTGATGCTGTCGGCCGGGCGACCGCTCTGACAGAGAAACCAGCCGTAGTTGTTATTGACTTCGGGATCGTTCGGCGCAATCGCCAGCGCACGACGGAAGGCCTCTTCAGCCTGGCCCCGGTCACCGAGGGCCATGTACACCAGACCCTGCAGGCTGTAGGCTGGCGCATAGCCGGCATCCGATGCCAGAGCAATCTTCGCCTCCTCCAGCGCCACGGCGAAACGACCGTCCTGTGCATACAGGGCCCCCAGCTCGGTATGCACCTTGGCGCGATTCCGCTCGTCCGTCTGTGCCGGCTGTTGCGACATCGGCGGCACGGCAACTACACTGCCTTCCGAGCCGGCACCACCACCCGATGTTGTCACACATGCCGACAGCAGGCAGGCGCACAGCAGTGCCCCCGCGCCCGGTGCCTTTCGCTTCCATCCCTGTATCACTGCATGACCTCCCCGTTCGTGGCTTGTCCGGCATTCTGCAGGCGAATCACCCGCCGCGACTTGTCCTTGACCTGACCGGCCAGCTGGCCGCAGGCGGCATCGATATCATCACCGCGCGTCTTGCGCGTGGTCGTGATGATACCTGCGCTCATCAGAATATCGGCGAAGCGGCGGATGCGATCCGCGGAACTGCGCTTGAAATGCGCCGCAGGGAAGGGATTGAAGGGAATCAGGTTGTACTTGCACGGCACCTGGGCGGCAATGTCGACCAACTGGCGCGCATGCGCATCGCTGTCATTCACGCCGTCCAGCATCACATACTCGAAGGTAATGAAATCGCGCGGGGCCTTTTCGAGATAGCGATTGCAGGCGGCCAGCAGTTCCTTGAGCGGGTACTTCTTGTTGATCGGCACCAGCTCGTCGCGCAAGGCGTCGTTGGGTGCATGCAGCGATACGGCCAGCGCGACCGGACAGGCCTCGCGCAGACGATCCATGGCCGGCACGATGCCCGAGGTCGACACGGTAACGCGACGACGCGAAAGGCCGTAGGCATTGTCGTCCAGCATCAGCTTGAGCGCGGCGACGACGTTGTCGAAATTGGTCAGCGGTTCACCCATGCCCATCATCACGACGTTGCTGATGATGCGCTCACCCTTGGGGTCGCGCCCCAGGGCCTTGTTGGCCATCCACAACTGACCGATGATCTCGGCAGTGGTGAGATTGCGGTTGAAGCCCTGCTTGCCGGTGGAGCAGAAGGCGCAGTCGAGCGCACAGCCGGCCTGGCTGGAAATGCACAGGGTGCCGCGATCCGCTTCCGGAATGAATACGGTCTCGATGGCATTGTCATTGCCGACCGAAAAGAGGAACTTGCGCGTACCGTCATGCGAGGTCTTGTCACTGACCACCGGAGGCGCAACGATGGACGCTTCCGTTGCCAGCTTTTCGCGCAGGCTGCGCGCGATGTCGGTCATCTGACCGACATCGGCGGCGCCGAAGTGATGCAGCCAACGCAGCACCTGCTTGGCGCGAAAAGGTTTCTCGCCCAGGCCGGCGAAATAGGCACTCAGCGCCTCGGGGTCGAGGTCGAGAAGATTGACTGCCATGATGTCGCTGACCTGGTGGCGTTCCGGCTTAACGCGAATAGACGTTGAGGGCCGGGAAGAAGTAGGCGATTTCGTTGGCAGCGGTTTCAGCGGCGTCCGAGCCGTGCACGGCGTTGGCGTCGATGCTGTCGGCGAAGTCGGCGCGGATGGTGCCCTTGTCGGCCTTCTTCGGATCGGTCGCGCCCATGAGTTCGCGGTTCTTGAGGATGGCGCCTTCGCCTTCCAGCACCTGAATCATCACCGGACCAGAGATCATGAAGTCGACCAGGTCCTTGAAGAAGGGACGCTCGCGGTGCACGGCATAGAAGCCTTCGGCATCCTGGCGCGAGAGTTGAGCCATGCGGGCAGCAATGATCTTGAGGCCGGCGTCTTCGAAACGCGTATAAATCTTGCCGATCACATTCTTGGCAACAGCATCGGGTTTGATGATCGACAGGGTACGTTCAACAGCCATTTGATTCTCCAGTTGGATTTAAGCGACAGAAACCGCACCGGCACTTTTGCCAGGTCAAAAGACACTGAAAACAAAGTGAAAACAGCCGGGGTCGGGGCGGGGCCCGAGAATCCGCCATTTTATCGCATTTGCCTCACTTCCCCCAGCTTTTATGAGGACTGATGCGGCTTGCAACAGATTGCAGGAGCAGCCTCAGCGACGATTGCGGACACTGACGCCAGCACATGCTCAGCGCATCTTTCAGTCACCGATTACCCCCATAATCTATTCTTATCGGGTAAAGTGGATCGTGTATCCGAAAAGGCGGGCCCAGACCCGCACACTCAACCCTACCGGACTCAGGAGGAGAATATGGCTCTCAAACTCAAGCAGTTTCTGATTGCATTTGCCGCTGCGGTGAGCGTCACCGCCAGCCACGCCAACGAATTCCCGAACAAGCCGGTCACCATCGTCGTGCCCTTCGCTGCCGGCGGTCCCACTGACACCGTGGCCCGCCTCGTTGCTCAGGCCATGAGCGCCAACCTCAAGCAGACGGTGCTGATCGAAAATGTTGGTGGCGCCGGCGGTACTGTCGGTGCCGGTCGTGTCGCGCGTGCGCCCGGCGACGGCTACACGCTGCTTCTGCATCACATCGGTCAGTCGACCGCCCCCTCGCTGTACCGCAAGCTGACCTATGACGCGGTCGGCGACTTCGAACCCATCGGCCTGATCACCGATGTGCCCATGACCATTGTGGCGCGCAAGGACTTCCCAGCCAAGAACATGCAGGAACTGATCAGCTATGTGAAGACCAACAAGGACAAGGTCACCTATGCCAACGCCGGCATCGGTTCCGCCTCGCACCTGTGCGGCATGCTGTTCATGACCTCGATCCAGACCGATCTGACCACCGTCCCCTACAAGGGTACCGGCCCGGCCATGAACGACCTGCTCGGCGGCCAGGTGGACTTCATGTGCGACCAGACCACCAACACCACCAGCCAGATCAAGGGCGGCAAGATCAAGGCCTATGCCGTCACGACCAAGACCAAGGTGCCTTCCCTGCCCGATCTGCCGACCCTGGACAGCGCCGGCGTGCCCGGCTTCGAGGTCGGCGTCTGGCACGGGCTGTATGCGCCGAAGGGCACGCCGACCCCGGTTGTGGACCGTCTGACCAAGGCACTACAGGCCGCACTGCAGGATGCCACCGTGAAGCAGCGCTTTGCCGATCTGGGTACCGAACCGGTCACCCTGAACCGCGCCACACCTGAAGCCCTGCGGGCACATCTGCGTCGTGAAATCGACAAGTGGGCGCCCATCATCAAGAAGGCCGGCATCTACGCTGACTGAGCGTTTCGCACCGTCACCAAGGCCAGCCCCGAGCAAGTTCCAGGGCTGGCCTTGTTGCATCAGGCGCCCCACTCCTGAAGGAAATGAAAGTGAATCCGAAATCCTGCAGCTCCAGCGACTTCTGGGCCGGCATCATCTACATGACTTTTGGCATCACTGCCCTGCTCGCTGCGCGCGACTACGGTCTGGGCACCGCCCTGAAAATGGGACCGGGTTACTTCCCCAGCCTGCTGGCAGCGTTGCTGACGCTGATCGGCATCGCCTCCGCCGTCCGCGGACTGCGCGGCAAGGGTGAGCCGGTCAGCGGCCTCAACCTGCGCGCCATTCTCTTCATTGCCGGACCCATCATCCTGTTCGCCACCTTGCTGCGCGGCGCCGGCCTGCTGATCGCCCTGCCCTTGCTGATTCTGGTCAGCTCCTGCGCCAGTGCCCACTTCAACCTCAAGCGTTCGCTGCTGCTCGCAGCCGGCCTCACCGCTTTCTGCAGTACCGTATTCATCAAGGGGCTGGGGATTCCCATGCCACTGCTCGGCACCTGGTTCGGCAATTAAAGAGGCACAGCAATGGAACTCATCAGCAACCTCGGCATGGGCTTTGACACAGCCCTGACGCTTACCAATCTGCTGTATTGCCTGATCGGTGTTTTCCTCGGCACCGCCATCGGCGTACTCCCCGGCCTGGGCCCGACCGCCACCATTGCCATGCTGCTGCCGGTAACCTTCGGCCTACCGCCCGTCAGCGCCCTGATCATGCTGTCCGGCATCTACTACGGCTCCCAGTACGGCGGCTCGACGACTGCCATTCTGGTCAACCTGCCGGGCGAAGCCGCCTCCGTCGTCACCTCGCTGGACGGCTATCAGATGGCGCGCAACGGCCAGGCCGGCAAGGCGCTGGCTGCGGCCGCGATCGGCTCCTTCTTTGCCGGCACGGTGGCCACCGTGCTGATCGCCCTGTTCGCGCCGCCACTGGCCGATATCGCACTCAAGTTCGGCCCGTCCGAATATTTCTCCCTGATGGTGCTTGGCCTCGTCGTTGCCGTGGTGCTTGCTCAAGGTTCGCTACTGCATGCCATCGGCATGGTGATCCTCGGCCTGCTGTTCGGCCTGATCGGTACCGACGTGAACTCCGGCATGGCCCGCTTCACCTTCGACCTGCCTGAACTGGCCGATGGCATCAGTTTCGTGGTGATCGCAATGGGCATGTTCGGCCTCGGCGAAATCATCAGCAACATCGAACACGAAAGCACGCGCTCGGTCATGGTCAAGAAGATCGAAGGCCTGATGCCGACCAGAAACGACCTGAAGCGCATCGCCGCCCCTATCCTGCGCGGCACTGCACTTGGCTCAGCGCTCGGCATTCTCCCCGGCAGCGGCAACATCCTCGGGGCCTTTGCGGCCTACTCGATCGAAAAGAAGATCTCCAAGAACAAGGACCAGTTCGGCAAGGGCGCCATCGAGGGTGTCGCGGCGCCTGAATCCGCCAACAATGCCGGTGCGCAAACGTCCTTCATTCCCATGCTGACTCTGGGCATCCCGTCCAACCCGGTCATGGCGCTGATGATAGGCGCCATGATTCTGCAGGGCATACAACCGGGCCCCTCCGTCATCACTGAACAGCCGGCGCTGTTCTGGGGCATCATCGCCTCGATGTGGATAGGCAACTTCTTCCTCATCGTGCTCAACCTGCCCATGATCGGTCTGTGGGTGCGCATGATCATGGTGCCCTACCCCCTGCTCTTCCCTGCAATTCTGTCCTTCTGCTGCATCGGCGTATTCAGCCTCAACAACGCGACATTCGACATCTACCTGATCGCCATTTCCGGTGTGCTTGGCTACATCTTCGGCAAGCTGAAGTGCGAGCCGGCACCGCTGCTGCTCGGCTTCATTCTGGGTCCGTTGATGGAAGAGTACCTGCGTCGCGCCCTGGTCCTGTCGCGCGGTGATGCCACCGTCTTCCTGACTCGTCCGATCAGCGCCACCATGCTTGCACTGTCGCTGGTCGCAATCGTCATCGTGCTCGCACCGGCGGTGCGCAAGCAACGTGACATCGCCCTTCAGGAATAAGCGCTAGCGCGACCCAAGCATGACCAGCCCCCTGCGCCGGAACAGTCGATACATCGGCAGTTCCAGGCTGGGGTGGCGATCCGGCGCCGCCTCGATGAACTGGCGCAAGACCTCCTCAAGGCGCCTGCTGCCGGGCGCCTGCAAGCCGCGCTGTGCCAGCAGGTAGCGCAGTACATTGCGGGCCCGAGCGGCGCTCAGGCCGGCGAGCAAGGACGCAGGCACGGGGAAGTCGCGGTATGAGGCCAGATCAGCTCTCGCCATCTCGTCCAGCATCTCCTGCGCTTCGGAAAAATACTCGGTGGCGCGCGCCAGATTATCGACTGCCGCCGGAAAACGGGCTTCGAGCACCGGCAGAACCTCATGACGGATGAAGTTGCGCGAGTAGCGCGTATCCGTGTTGCTCTCGTCATCGATCCAGCGCAAGGCCAAGGCCTGCGCACACGCCTCCAGCTCGGCTCTCGCCAAAGACAACAGTGGGCGCAGGTAACGGCCAGATCTACCTCCGACAGCGGGTATGCCGGCGGCACCGCGCACACCCGTGCCGCGCATCAGGTTGAACAGCAGGGTCTCCGCCTGATCGTTGGCGTGGTGTGCCAGCAGGATGTAATCACTCGCATGGGCGGCAAAAGCCTGATAGCGCAAACTGCGCGCAGCGGCCTCGATGCCTTCGGCAGCCCCATGCGGTACGCTGACCCGGACCGTCTCCAGTGGCACACCCAGCCCTGCGCAAACATCGCGACAGAAGTCTGCCCAGGCGTCCGCATGAGCACTCAGGCCATGGTGTACGTGGATGGCGGAAAGGGCAAGGTCATGCCCGATCACGCACTTTGCCGCCAGCGCCAGCAGCACCGAGGAATCCAGGCCGCCGGAAAATGCGACGGCTATCCGCGAGCCGAGCGGAATGCCTGACAGGCACTCCCGCACGGCGGATTCAGTCCGCTCAGTGGATGGGCTGTTCCTTGAACTTGCCATAAGCCATGACGCGCTCGAAACGGCGTTCGACAAGTTCGGTCGAGGACAGTGCGGACAACTGCTTGAGCTGTTCCTGCAGCACCTTCTTGAGTGTGGCCGCCATCGCCTGATGGTCGCGGTGGGCGCCACCCAAAGGCTCGGTCACGATGCGGTCAACCAGTCCCAACGTCTTCAGGCGAGCCGCGGTAATACCCATCGTCTCGGCCGCCTCATTGGCGCGCTCGGCACTCTTCCAGAGAATGGATGCGCAACCCTCCGGGGATATGACCGAATACACCGAGTACTGCAGCATATTGACGACGTCACCCACCGCAATGGCCAGCGCACCGCCGGAGCCACCTTCACCGATCACCGTCGCAATCAGCGGGACCTTGAGTTCGGCCATTTCAAACAGGTTGCGGCCAATCGCCTCGGACTGGCCACGCTCCTCGGCATCGATACCGGGATAGGCACCGGGCGTATCCACAAAGGTGAAGATGGGCAGCTCGAACTTCTCGGCCATCTTCATCAGGCGCAGTGCCTTGCGATAACCTTCGGGACGCGGCATGCCGAAATTGCGGTAGATCTTTTCCTTGGTGTCGCGCCCCTTCTGATGGCCGATCACCATGCAGGGCTGGCCATTGAAGCGGGCAATGCCACCAACAATCGCATGATCATCCGCAAAGTGCCGGTCACCGTGCAGCTCCTCGAAATCCGTGAACATCAGGTTCAGGTAATCAAGTGTGTAGGGGCGCTGCGAATGGCGTGCGACTTGCGCGCTTTGCCATGATGAGAGCTTGGCGTAAATGTCCTTGGTCAGCGCCTGGCTCTTGACTTCGAGGCGACCGATTTCTTCGGAGATATCGACAGCAGAATCTTCCTGAACAAAACGAAGTTGTTCGATCTTCGCTTCAAGTTCGGCGATTGGCTGTTCAAATTCGAGAAAGTTCGTTTTCATGGGCGGAGATTCTACCAAGCTTCGCGCGC
>JAIEOJ010000088.1 GCA_019750575.1 Rhodocyclaceae bacterium
ACGGCAGTGCCTGGCGTGCGGAACCGAAGAAGGCCGCGGATGGCCGCAGCATCGTGCAGTTTCACCGCGAGCGGCCCGCTTCCCAGGGCTGAGATCGGCTCCGGTTCAGTAACGCTGCCGCAGCTTGCGCCAGTAGTCGCGCACTCTCACCATCAGCAGAATTGCCAGCAGCCCCGCGTAAATGGCGGGCTGTGTGGTGTCCAGCTTGATCAGCCACCAGTAGTGCAGCACCGCACAGATGGACAGCGGATAGATCAGCTGATGCAGACGCTGCCAGGCCTTGCCGCCGATGGCCTTGATCATTGCATTGTTCGACGTGGCGGCGAGTGGAATCATCAGCGCAAAGGTCAGCATGCCGATGGTGATGAAGGGGCGCTTGAGGATGTCCTTGGCGATCTCGCCCCAGTCGTAGCTCTGGTCAAGACCGAGATAGATGTTGAAGTGCAGCAGCGCGTAGAAAAAGGCAAACAGGCCGAGCATGCGCCGCAGGCGCAGCAGCCAGTGCATGCCGGTCATCTTGCGCAGCGGGGTGATGCACAGCGTGAGCAGCAGGAAGCGCAGCGCCCATACACCGAGATCGCGGATGATGAATTCGACCGGATTGGTGCCCAGCACCTCATCCTGCAGGCCGAAGGGATTGATCGCCAGAACGTCGGCGCAGAAGCCCGCGATCAGCCAGCCCAGGGGCAGCAGACAGAGCAGGAAAAGCGCTGCCTTGATGAGCGCAAGTTGCTGTTGTGAGGCTTGCATGGTTTTGTCGTTCACCCCGGGGCTGGTGAGGCGTCGCTGCAGGTGACTCCTTGCGTGCGCCAGCCCCCGGGGTGCCGTCAGCTCAGAAATTGATTTTCAGATTCATGCCAGTGTAGAGGCTGGCCACCTGATCGGCATAGCCGTTGAACATCAGTGTCGGGCGCTTGAGTATCTCGCCGATGCGGCGCTCCCGGGCCTGGCTCCAGCGCGGGTGATCGACCTCGGGATTCACATTGGAATAGAAGCCGTATTCGTTGGGCCCGGCCTTCATCCAGGAGGTGCGCGGTTCCTTGTCGGTGAAGCGTATCTTCACAATCGACTTGCCGCTCTTGAAACCGTACTTCCACGGCACGACCAGTCGCATCGGCGCACCGTTCTGGTTGCGCAGGGCTTCGCCGTAAAGGCCGACGGCCATGATGGTCAGCGGATGCATGGCTTCGTCGAGGCGCAGACCTTCGAGGTAGGGCCAGTCGAGCACGCGGCGTCTCACGCCGGGCATGTTCTCCGGCTGTACAGCCGTGTAGAACTCCACATACTTCGCACTGCCCAGGGGCTCGACCTGCTTGAGCAGCGAAGACAGCGGAAAGCCGACCCAGGGAATCACCATGCTCCAGCCTTCGACGCAGCGCATGCGGTAGATACGCTCTTCCAGCGGCGCCAGCTTGATGATGTCGTCTATGCCAAGCGTTTTCGGCTGCCTGACCAGTCCTTCGATGCTGACCGTCCACGGCCGTGTCTGCAGCGTATCGCCACGGCGCGAGGGGTCGGCCTTGCTGGTGCCGAACTCGTAGAAGTTGTTGTAGTTGGTGATGTCGTGGTGCGGGGTCAGTTCTTCGCCGGTGGTGGACAAGGGGCTTTTCTGTGCCGTCGAGAAGGGCGGGGCCGTCTTGGGCGCGGCATGCGCAGGGCCGGGCAGCAGGGTGGCGCCGGCAGCCATGCCCATCAGCCCGACGCCGGTCTTGATGAAGTCGCGGCGGCGCAGGTAGAGCCCTTGAGGCGTGATTTCCGAGGGCAGGATGTCGTCCGGGTGTTTGATCAGCATGGCTATGTCCTTGGGTGTGGCTCAGCGTGCATTTTGAATCGGGCGGCTGCCTTTGGTTCGCGCAAACTGCCTGTCGCCCGCGTCAGGCTTGTAAGCAGCTATTTCATTGGCCTTGTCGAATAGACGTAAATGGGTGCGGTGAAATTACAATCACGCTACTTTCTTTTACCCTCGCTTCATGTCGAATGTCTATACGCAGGCCGCCGCCGCGCTGGCCTGCCCCGATCCCGATGCCAAGCTGGCGCTGACGGCCGCACTGGCCGCCGACTGGCAGGCGGGGCGCCTGGACTGCACGCCTTGCGTCCTCATGCCGGCGGTCGGTCGTCCGGAAAAGCCGAGGCTGGTGCCGCCCGCGCAATTGCCGGCACGCGGCGCGCATACGCCTGAGGGGCGCGCTGCGCTGATCCATGCGATTGCGCATATCGAGTTCAACGCCATCAATCTGGCGCTGGATCATATTGTGCGCTTTCCCGATTTTCCGCAGGAATACATCGACGACTGGATTCGGGTGGCCGCCGAAGAGGCCTATCACTTCGGTCTGGTACGCGATCATCTGCGCACGCTGGGCCATGAATACGGCGATTTCGATGCGCATGACGGCCTGTGGCAGATGACGCTGAAGACGGCGCACGACCCGCTCGCACGCATGGCCTTGGTGCCGCGCCTGCTCGAAGCGCGCGGTCTGGATGCGACGCCGCCGATACAGAAGAAGCTGCAGGGCGTGGGTGATATGGAGGCCGTCGCCATTCTCGACATCATCCTGCGTGATGAAGTCGGCCATGTCGCCATCGGCGACCGCTGGTTTCGCGTGCTGTGCGCGGAACGTGGACTGGAAGCGGAGGCGACCTATCGCCTGTTGCTTGAGCAATATTCCGCGCCGTGGCCGCAACCGCCGCTGAATGAAAAAGCCCGCCGGGCGGCGGGCTTTTCGGAAGCAGAACTGGCAATATTGAACAAACGAAATTGACGCACACAATTAGGCCATTAAGCGGCAGAATCCAAACAGATATGACATGGTTGGCTGGCCGACCTATGTCCTTGGCAGATTAAATAAAAACTAGGTATTTGCATGGCATTGCACCCGAACTTCCCTGAATCGCCCTATGCGGAACTTTTGCCGGAACACCGCTGGTTCCCAGCCGCGGAGGAGCTGCGGGCTTCTTCCTATGAGAAGTTGTTGCCGCCGCTGGTCGCAAAAATTCGCGAAGAGGTCCAAGCGTGGCGCAATGCAGATTACGCAGGTGCCTCGGCCACCTCCAAGGCGTTACTCCAATGGTGGTTCGCCACCGACCACCTGCTCGAACAACGCGATGGTACATCCGCACCATTTGAATACTATTTCGCCCAACGCGAAGCTGTCGAAACCGTCATCTGGCTTTACGACACAAAGGGCGTACGCGACAAATTCGACCTGATGCGCTTTGATGCCTCCGGCGCAGTTTCAGGCAGCCACTTCGACGAAGAGTGGCCGCGCTTCGTCGTCAAGATGGCGACGGGGGCAGGCAAGACCAAGGTGCTCTCCTTACTCATGGCCTGGAGCTATTTTCACAAACTGTACGAGCCGGACTCAACACTATCGCGCAACTTTCTGCTCATCGCCCCCAACATCATCGTGCTGGATCGCTTGCGCGCCGACTTTGATGGCCTGAAGATTTTTTTCAGCGATCCCATACTGCCCGACAACGGCTATGCCGGCCGAAACTGGCGCGATGATTTTCAGATTGCCCTGCATATTCAGGACGACGTGCGTATCGTCCGCCCCACCGGCAATATTTTTCTGACCAATATCCACCGCGTCTATCTGGGCGATGTGCCGGAGCCGTCGCTCGACGATGACGATCTCCGCGATTACTTTCTTTCTCCTTTTGGCGACAAGCCGGCGGGGAAAACGACTGACAGCAATACCGATCTGGGCGAGATCGTCCGCGAGATCGAGGAGCTGGCCGTCTTCAACGACGAAGCGCACCACATTCACGACAACCGTCTGGCCTGGTTCCAGAGCATTCAGGATATTCATCACCGCCTGCTGCAAAAGGACTTGCGCCTGTCCATCCAGATTGATGTCACCGCCACGCCGCGCCACAACAACGGCGCCATTTTCGTCCAGACGATCAGCGACTACCCCTTGGTTGAAGCCATTGCGCAAAATGTAGTCAAGCATCCGGTGCTGCCAGATGCTGCAAGTCGCGCCAAACTGACCGAACACAAAAGCCCGATCATCACCGAGAAGTTCGCCGACTATCTGCAACTCGGGGTCGAGGAATGGCGCAAGAGTTACGCCAAACACGAAAAACTCGGCAAGAAGGCAGTGTTGTTTGTCATGGTGGATGACACCAAGAACTGCGATGAAGTCGGAGCACATCTGGAAAAGATTTGCCCGGAATTGCAAGGTGCCGTTCTGGTTATTCACACTAAAAATAACGGCGATATTTCCGAGGCTGCTTCCGGAAAAAACAAGGAAGAACTAGAGCGCCTGCGCAAACAGTCCAACGAAATTGATACCTGGAACTCGCCCTACAAGGCGATTGTTTCCGTGCTCATGCTCAAAGAAGGCTGGGACGTACGCAATGTCACCACCATCGTCGGCCTGCGCGCCTATGCCGCCAAGAGCAATATCCTGCCGGAGCAGACCCTGGGGCGGGGTCTGCGCCGCATGTATTTCGGCAGTGAACAGCGCGAAACGGTGTCGGTCATGGGTACGCCGAGCTTCATGGAGTTTGTCGAGTCCATTCAAAACGAGGGCGTTACCTTCGAGCGCGTGCCCATGGGCGGCAAAGGCGGCCGCGAAGATTCGCTGGTGGTCGAGGTCGATACCGCCGCGCCCGACAAGAATATCGAGGAGCTCGATATTGCCCTGCCACGCCTGACGCGCCGCTTCAACCGCGAGTTCAAGGACTTGGGCGAGCTTGACCCCGCCGCATTCGGCAACGCGAAGTTGCCAGTC
Source organism: Rhodocyclaceae bacterium (assembly GCA_019750575.1). Classification (GTDB taxonomy): domain Bacteria; phylum Pseudomonadota; class Gammaproteobacteria; order Burkholderiales; family Rhodocyclaceae. The sequence goes on from JAIEOJ010000088.1 coordinate 4,737, forward strand.
AAGTCTTTCACGCCGGAACAAACCAGAGAAATCGTTTTCAAGACCATGCTCGAAAACGAAATCGACCACACCATGCAACTCGATGGCAGCGGTGATATGGATTACCGCTCGGTGGTTGCCTTCTTTACCCGCCAGCTACTCAAGGAAATGCGTCTGGTGGGTGGCTACGACCAGCTTTATCCCAAAGTCCGCGACTTCATGCGCGAGCATCTGTTTGAGCGCAGCGTTGATCTGGAAGAGCCTGTGATCCTGCGCAATCTCTCCGAACCCGATGCCGGAAAAATCCTGTTCGACAATTTCAAGGCTGCCATCAATGCCCTGACCATACGCGACAGCGGCAGCTCGCGTATCGAAGGCCATATCCGCCTGCGCGACACCCGTCCCTTCCGTACCCAGCCGCGTGGTTTTTTGCAAACCAAACGCTCCGTATTCAATCGCATCGTCGGCGAAGGTAACGCTGATGGTCTGGAGCTCAAGTTTGCTGCGTTTCTGGATGCCGCGCCGGATGTTCAAGCTTTCGGCAAGAACTACATGGCGGTGGGTTTCCGGCTGGATTACGTCAAGGCCAATGGCGACCTGTCCAGTTACATCCCAGATTTCATCGTGCGCACCACCGACAAGACCGTTTGGCTGATTGAAACCAAGGGCCGCGAAGAGTTGGATGTGCCGCAGAAGATGGCACGGCTGCGGCTATGGTGTGAAGATGCCAGTGCGGCCGATGAGAAAACCAATTACTGTTTTATTTATGTCGACCAGGCTGGCTTTGAGCAGCACAAGCCCCAGACCTTTGCCGCACTGGCCGCAAGTTTTACGGAATATCAGCAGTGACGCCCGAACAATTAAGCGCCAAACTTGACGAGCTTATTCAGGCATGGGAGGGCGAATGTGTCGAGTTCAAGGAGGCCAACGACAATTATTCGACACACGACATCGGCAAGTATTTCTCGGCACTCAGCAACGAAGCCAATTTACGAGGTCGGGAGGTCGCGTGGCTCGTATTCGGCGTCAACAACAAAACCCGCACAATCGTTGGCACTACCTACCGCGAGGAACATGAGCGGCTGCAAAGGCTGAAACACGATCTCGCACAAAACGTTGATCCTTCGACCAGCTTTCGTGACATCCATGAACTGCAAACTGCGCAGGGCCGCGTGATTCTGTTCGAGATTCCCGCTGCCCCGCGCGGCATTCCCATCGCCTGGCAGCGTCATTACTATGCGCGTGATGGAGAAAGCCTCACTGGCTTGAGTCTCGCAAAGCAGGATGAAATCCGCGCCCAGGATGCCGCCACCGACTGGTCTGCCGTCATCTGCCCCGGTGCGACACTGGATGACCTTGACCCAGATGCCATCGCCAAGGCGCGCGAAATCTTCATCGGCAAGTATCAAGATCGTATTCCCGAAGCCACCGTGCGTGAATGGGATAACGCCACTTTTCTTGATCAAGCCAAACTCACTGTGCAAGGCAAAATCACCCGCGCAACTTTGTTGCTATTGGGGCGTAGCCAATCCACGCACTTCTTGAACCCTTATGCCGCCGAGCTTTCGTGGAAGCTGGAAGGCGAAGAGCGCGCCTACGAACATTTTTACCCGCCCTTCCTGCTCGAAACCAGCCGCCTGTTCCAGCGTATCCGCAATTTGCGTTTGTCCTTTCTGCCGCCGGGGCAGCTCATCCCGATCGATGTGCCCAAGTATGATCAAAGTATTGTGCTGGAAGCCCTGCACAACTGTATTGCCCACCAGGACTACAGCCGTTGTGAGCGAGTATTGGTGATTGAGCGAGTGGGTGAGCTGGTGTTTCAGAATGCGGGCAATTTCTTTGATGGTAGTCCGCAGGATTATTTTGATGGGCAGCGCATGCCACGCCGCTATCGCAACCGCTTTCTTGCCGAAGCCATGACCACGCTGCGCATGATAGACACCATGGGTTTCGGCATCCGCGAAATCATGTTCAAAGGCCAGGCCAATCGTTTTCTGCCCCTGCCGGATTTTGATCTGAGCGAAGCCGGGCATGTCAGCCTGCATATCCAGGGCCGCTTTCTGGATGAAAACTACAGCCGCACCCTGCTCTCGCACGCCAACCTCGGCTGGGATGAAATTCTGGCCCTCGATGCCGTGCAAAAAGGCAAAGTGCTGGATGAAGACAAACTGCAATCACTGCGCCGCCGTGGCTTGGTGGAGGGCCGCCGCACGCGTCTGCATGTCGCCACCGAAATCGCCGCCGCCACAGACACCGAAGCCGAATATATTCGTCACCGCGCCTTTGATGACCGTTATTTCTGTGATCTGATTCTGGACTACCTCAAGACCTTCGGCGAGGGGCGCCGCGCCGACTTTGACCGGCTGCTGGCCGGGAAGCTGTCGGAGCTGCTGAGCGAACAGCAAAAAGACGTGAAAATAAAGCATCTTTTGCAACGCCTGCGCCGCGAGCAAAAAATTGAACTGACGGGCGGTAAAACCAAGGCGGGTGTCTGGCGCCTGAAGGCCGATGCTTGAGCAGCGAGGAATGCAGATGGGATTGGACACGATTGGACAGGATTGGACATTTCCTAGTCGCCCTTAAATAAATTACTTATTTTTCATTGGCTTGAGCAATGGCTCTTGTCCAATCAGTGAACATCAAATCAGATAAATCATGGCCAAGAACGACAGCATTGCTCTCTCCGACACCGAAAAACGTGACCTGATCGCGCTGATCCAGCAAGGCAAGCCCCTGCCGGAAAAATACCGCTTCCTGCTATTCGAGGACAAGCGCGAAGTCGAGTTGGTGTGGAACGGCAAGACGCGCGATGTATGCACCACGGTGCTGCCCTTTCAAAGCCTGGAACACATTGACGAGCCGCGCACCGAAACCAAGACGCAAGTCGACCTGTTCGACAGCCGTGGCCGCCAGCAACGCGGCTGGAGCAACAAACTGATCTGGGGCGACAACAAGCTGATCTTGTCTTCGCTCAAGGCCGGTGCGCTACGTCAGCAGATTGAAGAGGCGGGCGGCCTCAAGCTCATCTATATCGATCCGCCCTTTGATGTGGGTGCCGATTTCAGCATGGACATCGAAATCGGCGGCGAGACCTTTCACAAGGAAGCCAATCTGCTGGAGCAAATTGCCTACCGCGATACCTGGGGGCGCGGGGCGGACAGTTTTATTGCGATGATTTATGAGCGGTTGATTTTGATGCGGGATTTGTTGGCTGATGATGGTGCAATTTTTGTCCACTGCGATTGGCGAGTATCGCCATATATTCGGTTAGCTCTTGACGAAATTTTTGGCCGCGAAAACTTCCGGAACGAGCTGTACTGGTATTACTACAACAAATTGCATGGTGCAAAGAAGAGGGTCTTCCCCCGAGCAACAGAAACCATTTTTTATTACTTAAAAAATCGAGAGTCAAATTTCTCCTTTCAATTCTTAACAGAAGAGCGAGACACGCCCGTCAAGAAGCTGAAATATAGTTTTGTTGGAGGGAAAATTGTAAACGACAAGGATGAGTTCGGAAAAACAATTACTTATCTCAGCACAGAGCGTCAAATTGATAACGTTTGGAGATTGCGCGCTCTTCAGCCAGCGAATCAACAGGAGTGGCTTAATTACCCAACACAAAAGCCAGAAGATCTGATTGAGAGAATTCTTGAGGCTTGTAGTAACGAAGGGGATTTAATTGCCGACTTTTTTATTGGGAGCGGAACCACTGCCGCTGCTGCCGAGAAACTTGGCCGCAAATGGATTGCCACCGACCTGGGCAAGTTCGCCATACACACCACGCGCAAACGTTTAATCAGTGTGCAACGGGAACTCAAGTCGGCGGAAAAGGATTTCCGAGCATTTGAAGTTCTTAACCTGGGCCGCTACGAGCGCCAGGCTTATCTGAATGTGGGTGGGCGCTTGAGCGGCGAGCAAAAGGCGCTGGCCTTGGCGCAGAAGGAGACCGAATTCCGCGAATTGATTTTGCGTGCCTACAAGGCCCAACCCTTTGGCGAAACCACGCAGGATGGTTTTTTCCACGGCGCGCGCAATGGCCGTCTCGTTGTCATCGGCCCCATCAACCTGCCGGTGGGTCGCTTGTTTGTCGAGGAAGTGATTACCGAATGCCGCAAGCGTGGTGCTTCGCGCGTGGATGTACTGGCCTTCGAGTTCGAGATGGGCCTGTTCCCCGCCGCACTGGAAGAGGCGCGTGCCAAGGGCATAGAACTCACGCCGAAATATATTCCCGCCGAAGTCTTCGACAAGCGCGCCGTGGACAAAGGCCAGGTCGTGTTCCATGACATCAGTTTTGTCGAAGCCACACCGCGCTATGCCAAGGGCAGGACAGCGCGTGACAAGCTCACGGTGAGCATAGAACTCGCCGACTTTTCGGTGTATTACACCCAGGGTGCTGCCGAGGCGGCGATTGCGGCGCTCAAGGAAGGCAAAAGCGAAGTCGTGTGCGAGCAAGGCCAGCTCTACAAGATCAGCAAGAGCAAGGAAGGCATCGTCACCCGCGACAAACTGACCAAGCACTGGACCGACTGGGTGGACTACTGGGCGGTGGATTTCGATTACCTGCAACGCAAGGAAATCATCAAAGTGCCCAAGTCAGCCGGGCTGGGCAGTATCGAAGGCAGCCTGCCGGGTTTTGAGCCGGCGCAGGGCGAACTGACCATGCCGCTATCCGAATACGAGGACCGCTGGACCGGCGGCTATATCTTCGAGAACGAATGGCAAAGCTTCCGCACCCGCAAGAACCGTGAGTTGGAGTTGATAACCGCAGAGCACACTTACGACCGACCGGGGCGTTACACGGTTGCAGTCAAGGTAATTGATATTTTCGGGAATGACACCATGACCTTGATTCCGGTGACGGTTGGCTAAGCACCCCTGAATGAAAAAGCCCGCCGGGCGGCGGGCTTTTCGGAAACGGAGTTGCGCGAGCTGCTATCCCGCAAGGGGATTGCCTCCGCTCAGAGTGCGCCGTAGGAGTGCAGACCGCTGAGGAACATGTTCACGCCGAGGAAGGCGAAGGTCGTCACCAGCAGGCCGATCACTGCCCACCAGGCCAGCACCGCGCCGCGCAGCCCCTTGGTCAGGCGCAGGTGCAACCAGGCGGCGTAGTTGAGCCACACGATCAGCGCCCAGGTTTCCTTCGGGTCCCATTGCCAGTAGGTGCCCCAGGCTTCGGCGGCCCATAGTGCGCCGAGGATGGTGGCAACGGTGAAGAAGGCAAAGCCGATGGCGATGGCCTTGTACATCACGTCTTCCATCATCGTCAGCGCCGGCAGGCGCGAGGCAAGAATGCCACGCTCGGCCAGCAGCCAGGCCACGCCTATCATGGCGGCGAGCGAGAAGGCGCCGTAGCCGATGAAGTTGGCGGGCACGTGGATCTTCATCCAGTAGCTCTGCAGCGCCGGCACGAGTGGCTGGATCTCGTGTGCGCCGCGCGAGAAGCTGTACCAGAGCGTGAAGGCGACCGCGGCCGAGATCACGATGAGCACGAAGGCACCCAGCTTGCGCGTGTTGTAGCGGCGTTCGTAATGCAGATAGAGCAAGGCGGTGATCAGGCAGAACAGCACGAAGACTTCGTAGAGATTGCTGATCGGGATGTGACCGATGTCGGTGCCGATCAGATAGCTCTCGTACCAGCGCACCAGCATGCCGGTGGTGCCCATCAGCACCGCCGCCCAAGATAGGGCCATGCCCGTCTTTTCGGCAAAGTCGCTGCGTGCCAGCAGACCCAGCCAGTAAGCCGCCGTGGACAGGAAGAAGAGGAAGCACATCCAGCCGATGGCGGTCTGGCTGGACAGGAAGTACTTGAGGAAGAAGGCCTGTTCGGCGCGGGCGAGATCGGCGTTGTAGAGCGAGATGCCGGCCAGCGCGAGCACGGCGGCGCCCGCGAGCAGGTTGCGCAGGCCAGCCCAGGCCCAGGCCAGCGCGATGAAGGTGGGAATGGCCGCGATCAGGATGGCCTGTTCATAGCCGTCCATGAAATGGGCGTAGCGATTGAAGGCAAACAGCCCGCCGCCGGTGAGCAGGATTGCGGCCAGCCAGTCGAGGGCGCTGCGGCCCTTGAAATAGCCTTCGGGCGCTTGGGTGAGGTTTTTAGCTTGTGCGAGTTCCATGGTTCAGCAGGGTCTCCAAAGCTTCCTGGTGACGGGCGAATTCGGCATCGGTGTCCAGCGTCTTGCGGTTGCTGGAAAGTGCAAGCAGCACCTCGCCGGAATCCTTGAGCAGCACGAAGAGACGACGTTCGCGCACATACAGCATGAAGAATACGCCAGCCACGAGCAATGCGCAGCCCAGATAGACGCCGGCCTGGCCGGGTGAGCGCGTGGCCTGGATGACGCTGGCCTTGACCTCCTCGAACTGGTCGAGTTCAAGATACACCGGCGCACCGTAGTGGAAGCTGTCGCTGATGTTGTTGACCGTGTCACGCACGAAGTCGGCGCGCGACGGGTTCATGTCCAGCGGCTTCTGCTTCTGGCGCTCGCGCAGCAACTGCCAGGCTTCCCAGGTACAGCCCTGGAGCACGCGGATGAAGACATCGGCGGCCTTCTCCCGCTCGTTGTCCGGCACGGTCTGGTTGATGAACTCGCCCAGGCTTTCGAAGCCGCGTTCCGAAAACAGCAGCAGGGTGCGCTCGGCGGTATCGGCGAGGCGTGTGCGCATGGTGTCCGAGAAGCCGGTGCCGCTCATGCTGCGGGCTGCAAAGCGCCGTGCGATCAACGCGTGTTCCTTGGGCGTGGTCAGCAGCGCACGCAGGGCGAACCAGGTATCGGGCTTGTCGCTTTCATCGGCGGGGATGCGCAGGTAGCGGAAGCCGTCTGCCTGCGTCTCGCGCATGCCGGTCATGAAGTAGCTGCGGCCGTCCTGCATGACCGGCACCATGTAGTTGTTGTACTCGCGTGCCTGGCCGGTGGCATCGCGGATCTTGTAGCTGAAGCTGGGGCCGACGTTCTTCAGGTCCTTGGCATCGGGCGACTTGGCGCCGCTGCCGGTGGCCGAGTCGAGGGCGCGGTTGAGCATGGCCAGGGTTTTTTTCTCACCCTCACTGGCTGGTTCGGCCCTGGCCATGTTCTCGATGTTGAAGGGGCGGAAGCCGGTGATCTCGACCCGCATGGCGTCCTCGCCCTGCCGCAGTTGCAGGCTTTCACCGACAACGGCTTCGGCATCACTGACCCGGGTCGAACCCGGCAGGAGGCTGCGCGCCTTGATCTTGAGCCTGCTGCCACCGTCCTCGAAACTGGCCTGGTAGAGGGAGACGCCGCGATATTCGAAAGGCTTGTTCACTTCGATGGTGCGTTCGATCTCGGCGCCGGTCTGCAGGTCGGTGACGACGATGTCGCTGGCAAAGCGCTTGGGCATGCCGGTCGAGTAGTGCTCGATGTGGAACTTCTTCAGCGTGATCATGAAGGGCAGTTCCTGCAGCATGGCGCCGTCCTTCACATTGAGCACGGCGATATTGCTGCGCTTGCCCTCGGGCAGGAAGACGTTGCCGCGGTAGCTCCAGTGCTCGGGGCCGAGGCGGCTTTCCGCACCGATTTCGGCATAGGGCTTGTCGAGGTTGGCCGGCTGCTTGGCGCCCAGCATCATTTCCAGCTTGAGCGGCAGGTCGCCGTCGAGCAAGCCGCCGACGCAGATCAGCACGATGGCGCTGTGCGCGAGCAGATAGCCCATGCGGTTCCAGCTGCCCGCCTTGGCCGCGACCAGCAGGCTGTCCGGCTGTTCCTTGTTGCGGCTCTTGTAGCCCTGCGCGGCGAGGTAGGCGGTGACCTGCTGTTCGGCTGCGCTGCGGGGCAGTGCGGTGTGCGTGACATGCTGGTGCGCGAACTGGCGCAGCGAGGCTTCGCGCGCACCGGTGCGGAAGCTCTTCATCTCCTTCACCATGCCCGGTGCCTGGCGGATGATGCAGAGGCTGGTCGAGATGACGAGGAAGGTCAGGATGGCGAGGAACCAGCTCGCGTGATAGACGGCGTAGAGGCCGAGCGACTCGAACACCGGGAACCAGAACTGGCCGAACTGGTTGAGGTAGTTGTTGTAGGGCTCGTTCTGCTTGAGCACCGTGCCGATCACCGAGGCAATCGCCAGCACGGTCAGCAGGCTGACCGCAAAGCGCATGGAGCTCAGCAGCTCGTAGAACTGGCGGCCAAGGGAGTGAGGGGTGCGGGGCATGTGGGGCCAATGAAAAGGGGTGGCCTTGAATTACAAAGCCGCCCCTGGTCTAAACGTGCAGCAGAGGGTTTGTTTGACTTAACGCAGGCCGGCGACGTAGTCGGACACGGCCTTGATTTCGGCATCGGTCATCTTGAGGGCAATCATGCGCATCATCTTGGCCGGGTCATTGGCGCGGCCGCCGTCGCGGAAGGCCTTGAGCTGGGCTTCAAGGTATTCGGCATGCTGGCCGGAAATGCGCGGGTACTGTGCCGGCATGCCGGCACCAGCCGGGCCGTGGCAGGAGGCACAGGCGGCGAGACCCTTGGACATGTCGCCGGCGCGATACAGCTTCTTGCCGAGCTCCAGGGTGTCCTTGTTCTTGGCGGTGTTGTCCGTCTGCTTTTGCGCAGCGAAGTAGGCGGCGAGATCCTTCATCTGATCTTCGGTGAGTGCCGCCACCATGCCGCCCATGACCGGGTTCGGGCGCGCGGCGGGCTTGTCGCCAACCGCCTTGAATTCAAGCAATTGCTTGAGCAGATAGTCGTAGTGCTGGCCGGCGATCTTGGGGTTGGCAGCGATGGTGCTGTTGCCATCGGCGGCATGACAGGCAGCGCAGACACTGGTCGCGATGGCCTTGCCGCGGGTGGCATCGGGCTTGGCCGAGGTCTTGGCTTCTTGAGCCTGGGCAGTGTGACAGGTGAGCACGAACAGCGGCAACACAATACGACACAGCAGGGAACGCATCATCGTGAAAACTCCTTGGAGCTTGCGGTTTCGTTATTGACTCATCGGGGGCGCTTCCTGGATACCCCGAGACAGGAAGCGCGTATTTTTCTTCAAAATCCTTCTTAAGTCTTTGAGCTAGCTCAATGGGCTGGCTACATATAAATACAGGCAATTCCGGCGATTCAAGCATGTTATTCTATACCAAATACAGGCAATTCCGGCGATTCAAGCATGTTATTCTATACCAGCTTCCCATTTGCCTAATGTGGTCTTCCCGCAATGTCTCTGTTTCGCCACGCCGCCTTTGAAATCTCCATCGCCAAGGCGCGCGAGCTGCCCGCGCCCCGCGGCGCCGAAATCGCTTTTGCTGGCCGCTCCAATGCCGGCAAGTCCAGTGCGATCAATACCTTGGCCGGTCATACCCGCCTCGCCTACGTCTCCAAGACGCCGGGCCGCACCCAGCTGATCAACTTCTTCCGCCTGACCAATGGCGCCGTCATGGTCGACCTACCCGGCTACGGCTATGCCGAAGTGCCGGAAAAGGTGCGCCGCGAATGGCAGGGCCTGCTCGAGCAATACCTGACCCAGCGCGAGAACCTGATCGGCCTGGTCCTGATCATGGATTCGCGCCGCCCCCTGACCGAACTCGACGTGCAGATGATCGACTGGTTCGCTCCCAGCGGCCGCCCGATTCACTGCCTGCTGACCAAATCCGACAAGCTGACCCGCCAGGAACAGACCAAGACCCTGCGCGAGGTCCGCGAAGCCTTCGCCGACTTCAACGGCCAGATCACCGTGCAACTCTTCTCCAGCCTGAAGAAGACCGGCATGGAGGAAGCAGAAAAGATCGTCGGCAGTTGGCTGACCGAAGACGGCGAAGCCGCCCAGCGCGAAGCCGAGCCCGAATAAAACCATCAGGTTTTGCGTCACGGCCGTTGTGACCCAATGATTGTCGGGGAGCGAAGCCGCAGGCGAGCGAACTGACCAGTCACCCCCTTCCTCGGGAAGGGGGCTGGGGGGATGGCCAGCCAGGCCCCGAAGGGGTTTATTTTTTGCAGGCGTAGCCGCAAAAAATAAACCCCCGGTCCAAGGGGAAGAAGACCGGGGGCTAGAATGCCTTGAACAAGTCGAACAAGGCACCCGCTCAGGGAGGGTAAGCGGGAGACGGTTGCTCACCGTCTGTTTCTAGGATAGAAAGCATTCGAGAAAGTTCCAGTCGTTTTACGAATCGAGATGAATATCAAACCCGCCTTTCCGACCACCCGCATGCGCCGCATGCGCCGCGACGACTTTTCACGCCGCCTCATGCGTGAGCATGCGCTTACTGCTGCAGACCTTATCTATCCGGTCTTTGTGCTCGACGGCGATAACCGTACTGAAAGCGTGGCTTCCATGCCGGGCGTTGAGCGCGTGACGCTGGACAAGCTGTTGCCGGTGGCTGAGCGCGCACTTCATCTGGGCATTCCGGCCCTGGCGCTCTTTCCGGTTATTGACGCCGCCGGCAAGTCGTGGGGCGCAGAGGAAGCATGGAATCCGGATGGCCTGGTGCCGCGTGTTGTGGCGAAGTTGAAGCAGGAGTTGCCGGAACTCGGCGTGATTTGCGATGTCGCCCTCGACCCCTATACCAGCCATGGCCAGGACGGCCTGATTGCCAAGGACGACCCCCGCGGCTATGTGCTCAACGACGAAACGCTGGAAGCACTTGCCAAGCAAGCCCTGTGTCAGGCGCAGGCGGGTGCCGACGTGGTGGCACCGTCGGACATGATGGATGGCCGGATTGCGCGCATCCGCAGCGAACTGGACGGTGCGGGTGAAATCCACACGCGCATCCTCGCCTATTCAGCCAAGTACGCCTCGGCCTTCTACGGCCCCTTCCGCGATGCGGTGGGTTCGGCCGGCAACCTCGGCAAGGGCAACAAGTACACTTACCAGATGGATCCGGCCAACAGCGACGAGGCCCTGCGCGAAGTCGCGCTCGATATCGAGGAAGGCGCCGACATGGTCATGGTCAAGCCAGGCATGCCCTATCTCGACATCGTGCGTCGCGTGAAGGGCGAATTCGGCGTGCCGACCTATGCCTATCAGGTCAGCGGCGAATACGCGATGCTGAAAGCCGCCGCGCAGAACGGCTGGCTGGACGGCGAAGCCACCATGATGGAAAGCCTGCTCGCCTTCAAGCGCGCCGGCGCCGACGGCATCCTGACTTACTTCGCGATCGAGGCGGCGGAACTGCTCAAAGCGCGGTGATTCCGTTCGCCCTGAGCCTGTCGCAGGGCGTTATCGCAGGCGTTCTTTACTGTCTTCATCCTCAGCCAGGCTCAGGACGAACGAGTCGGTGGCTCAAGTCCTGAGAATGGCCCACTGCTGCGGCAGTTGCGTCAGCGGCTCGGTCTTGAAACCGCTCTTCACGAACAAATGCCAGCGTCCCAGCACATAGGCGACCAGCGTATTGGCATGCGCGCCGAAGTCATGTTCGGCGGGCAATCCGCCCTGCGTGGATGAGATGCGCAGGGCCTGCTTGAGCGAGGCTTCGATGCGTTCCAGCAACTGGTTGATGCGCACCTGCAGGCGCGGATTTTCGTGCACCAGCGCATCGCCGATCAGCACGCGGGTCAGGCCGCGGTTCTTCTGCGCGAAACGCAGCAGGCTGGTGACGATGAGTTCGGCCTGCTTCAGACCGTTCTCTTCATCCTGCTCGATCTGGTTGATCACCGAGAAGACGCTGTTCTCGATGAACTCGATCAGGCCTTCGTACATCTGCGCCTTGCTGGCGTAGTGCCGGTAGAGCGCGGCCTCGGAGACTTCGAGGCGGGCGGCGAGGGCGGCGGTAGTGACCTTCTCGCCCTGAGGTGTTTCGAGCATCTCTGCAATCACTTGCAGGATCTGCAGCTTGCGTTCACCAGCCTTCGTTGCCATCGCTCCCTCCCCGGAGTTTTGATTGATGCAGCGACCTACTTGGATTTGATCAGGGTGCCCACGCCTTCGTCGGTGAGAATCTCGAGCAGGAGCGCATGCTCGACGCGACCGTCGATGATGTGCACGCTCTTGACGCCGCTGCGCGCCGCATCGAGGGCCGAACCGATCTTGGGCAGCATGCCGCCGGACAGAGTGCCATCATCGACCATGCCGTCGATATCCTTGGGCGTGATGCCGGTGAGCAGATTGCCGGCCTTGTCGAGCACGCCCGGCGTATTGGTCAGCAGCACCAGCTTTTCGGCCTTGAGCACTTCGGCGATCTTGCCGGCGACTACGTCGGCATTGATGTTGTAGGTCTCGCCCTCGGCGCCGACGCCGATGGGGGCGATCACCGGAATGAAGGCCTGGCTGCCGAGCAGCGAGATCAGCGCCGGGTCGATGGAGACGATATCGCCGACCTGGCCGATGTCGATCAGGTCCTCGGGCTTGTCCTTGCTGGCAATCATCAGCTTCTTGGCGCGGATCATGTGGCCGTCCTTGCCGGTCAGGCCCACGGCTTTGCCGCCGGCCTGGTTGATGAGGTTCACGACGTCCTTGTTGACCTGGCCGCCGAGCACCATCTCGACCACTTCCATGGTCTCGGCATCAGTGACGCGCATCCCCTGGATGAACTCGCCCTTCTTGCCGACGCGGCCGAGCAGGTTTTCGATCTGCGGGCCGCCGCCGTGCACGACGATCACGTTCATGCCGACCAGCTTGAGCATCACCACATCATGGGCGAAGCATTGCTTGAGCTTCTCGTCGGTCATGGCATTGCCGCCATACTTCACGACGATGGTCTTGCCGTGGAAACGCTGGATGTAGGGCAGGGCTTCGGCGAGGATGCCGGCCTCTTGCTGCGGGGTGATATTGGGTGCGGACATGGCGGAGTCAAAAGCGGCTGTGAATCCGCGCATTCTACCTGCAGGCGCCGCCAAAAAGGCAAGCTGAAACAAGCCCGTGCGCGGACATGAAAGCCCGCGCACGGAAGTAATTGCTGACTGCTTACTGGATCTGCAGGCGCTTGTTGGCAGCAGCCGTCTTCTTGGGCAGCGTCAGTTCCAGCACGCCGTCCGTGTATTTGGCGACAGCTGCGGCTTCATCGATATCCGTGCCCAGATCGAAGCTGCGCGCGACCTTGCCGAAGTAGCGTTCGGTGCGCAGCACGCGCTCGCCTTCCTTGACTTCCTTTTCCTGCTTGCGTTCGGCGCTGATGGAGACGACCGAGCCGTCGATATTGACGTGGATGTCCTCCTTTTTCACACCGGGCAGCTCGGCATGCACGAGATAGCCGTTGTCCTGCGTCTTGACGTCGATCTTGACGCTGGGCAGTTCGTTCGATTCGCCGCCGTAGCCTACCGGGCGCACGAAAAAGCCACGGAAGAGGTCGTCGAGCGGGTCGTAGCGGGTCAGATTGCTCATGGTGATCTCCTATCGGGTTGGCAGGGAATGTTCCTGTACCCAAGAAATAGGAGTCACCCGCTGGATTTTCAAGAGTCAGGATGTAGAGTGTTGACATGAGTCAAGCAGACCCTGCCCCCGACGCGCAGTTGACGGACCTGGCACCCAATGCCAGCTGCAGCCGTTGTGGCACCCCTTTCGCCTGCGGTTATACCGCGGGCGCGGCGCAATGCTGGTGCATGCATGTGCCGGGAACGGCCTTGCCGGTGCCGGAAGCGGCTGAAACGGCGGGCTGTCTCTGCCCGGCCTGCCTGCACCTGGTGCAGGCGCAGCACGGCGACGGATTTATCGAAGCCTAGGGTTTGCGCTGCGCCAGCAGGTAGATGGCGTCGCGGTTGCTCCAGGAGAAGCAGGCGTCGACCGCCTCGCGCCAGGGCAGCCAGCGCGCATTGCAGTGCTCGTCGTCGCAATGCGTGATCACCGTATCCCGGGGGACGCACACGCTGAATACATGTTCGGTGTTGTGGGTCACGCCCTCGGCATAGCGATGGCGCCACTGGAGGAAGATCTCGTAGCGGTTGGCGAGCTGCCAGTCCACCAGCATGTCCGGCGTGATGCGAATGCCGGTTTCTTCCCACACTTCGCGGCAGGCGGTTTCCGCCAGGGTTTCGCCGGGTTCCTGGCTGCCCGTGACGGACTGCCAGAAGCCCGCGTGTCCCTTGCGCTCGAGCTGGAGGATGTGCAGGTCCTCGGTATGGATGACGACGAGGACGGAGACCGGAATTTTTTTGGTCATGGCTAGGGCCGGCAGGCCGTGTCGCTACAGCTGCGCTTGCCTGTTCAGCTTGCCTAGACGTTGGCGGGCTGGTCTACGAAACACCAGAAGGGCTTGTCTTCTTCGCGCCAGTTCTTGGCGGCGACGGCGAAGACGTCGATCAGCATGTTGAACTCGGGAGCCGCCAGCGTGTTGATGTTGTGGCAGTTCTCGAGAATGATGACGTAGCCGGGTGCCGGGATCCAGTTGAAATCACAGATGCAGTCCATCAGCGCGTCATAGTTGGCGCCGAACCAGGCCGGCAGTTCCAGCCCTTCGCCGATGATCTTGAGCAGCTGGTCGCGGGTGCGGGCTGTGCGCAGGTCGGCGCGATAGACGATGTACTGGTTGGCGGCGGCGGCGGCGAGGATGGCGTCAACGCCACCTTCCGGGATTTCATAGACACCCGCGATTTCGGGGTTGGCCAGGGTTTCGGTGTAGTCGTTCATTGCTGGATGCGTCGGAAGCTGTTGTAGTGATCTGCAGTGTAATAGCGTTCGCCCGTGCTGCCCGCAACGATGCGGCGCGGACCGCGATGCTTGAGGCCGGGCGTGGGCACCGTGTATTCACGGTAGTAGCCCCGCTGCTTGAGCGGCAGGCGTTTTTCGTAGTTGCCGAAGACCACCCCATCACGCTGATAAGGGAAGGGCCCGCCGTCCGCGATCAGCTGTAGTGTGGTGCGTGCCTCGACAGGCAAGTCCGCGACGGAAATGCTGTTGTCGAAAGCGCCGGCCAGCCCCGCAAAGCAGAGCAGCCAGGCCAGTGACAGCAGTGAAAGCAGGCGTCGCACGGGATGCCTCAGGCCTTGGTTAAGCCGTGGTGTTCGGCGTCGCGTTGCGCAGGCGGATATGCAGTTCGCGCAACTGCTTCTCGTCGACGGCGCTCGGTGCATCAGTCAGCAGACACTGGGCGCGCTGGGTCTTGGGGAAGGCGATTACGTCGCGGATCGACTCGGCACCGGTCATCATGGTGACGATGCGGTCGAGGCCGAAGGCCAGGCCGCCGTGCGGCGGCGCGCCGTACTTGAGCGCGTCGAGCAGGAAGCCGAACTTGAGCTGCTGTTCTTCGGCGCTGATGCCGAGCGCATCGAAAACCTTGGACTGCACGTCGGCCTTGTGGATACGCACCGAACCGCCACCCAGTTCCCAGCCGTTGAGGGCGAGATCGTAGGCCTTGGCCAGGCACTTGCCCGGATCGGTCTTGAGGAGTTCCTCGTGACCGTCCTTGGGCGAGGTGAAGGGGTGGTGGCAGGCGCTCCAGCGCTTGGCTTCCTCGTCGTATTCGAACATCGGGAA
>JAIEOJ010000297.1 GCA_019750575.1 Rhodocyclaceae bacterium
CCACCGTAGGCGTGCGCCGCATCAACGCCAGCGTGCCGTCGAACTTCCTCGAAGAACACCGCGTTGATGTGGTTGCTGGCCGAGAGCAGTTCATTGAGCCAGCGCTTGAAACGGAGGAAACGCATGCCGCCTCCCTCAAATCGCTGCGGCTTGAAGTGCTCCGTGCCGCTGGTGATCGTGCCGTCCAGGTGCAGCAATGCCCACCCAGTGTGTGTGCCCAGATCAAGGGCCAAGATCGTCGTGTTCATCGTCGTGCTCCAGTTCAAGGGCCAGTGACGGATGCGACGGGTTCTTTGAAGAACATCCCTTACGTGCGCGCACGCGTAGCGCGTCAATCAGGAAACCCGTCATATCCGTCACTCGCCCGAATTGCTCAGTCATCTCGGTAGGGGTAGCCGTGGCTGTACGGCTTGGGTCTGAGGGCGATGCCCGTGATGCCACGTGCGCCCCCGGTCAGCCGACACTTCTCGAACTTGCGGGCCGCCATCAGTTCGGAGAAGCGCTTGACCGAGCCCACGTATTCACCCGCGCGCTCGGCCCATTCGCGCCAGTCGGCGAACAGTTCGGACACGCCTTCGCGGTGGGTCTTGGCCAGCAGGCAGCGCTCTTCGATCCACTGCCCGAGCGCGTCCTCGGCTTCGAAATACTCTTCGGTCGCCGACACCACGCTGGCGGGCGGTTTCAGGCCATGGCGTTGCCATAGACTGCAGCCCTCGACTGCCCACGCCAGAATGCCGTCTCGCTCCTTGAGTAGTTTTTCGGTCAGCCTGCCGTCACGCCGTTCGGGCGGGATCGTCACCGTGAACGGGATCAGGTGCAGTCGCCGCTTCATCGCTTCGTCCACGTTGCGGATCGATGGCTTGTGGTTGCCTGCGATCACCAACTTGAACTGCGGCACGTACTCGAAGAAGTCCTGGCGCATGAAGCGCGCGGACACCTTGTCGCCACCGGTGATGGCCTTGACCTTGGATTCGTTCCAGCGCCGACCTTGTTCAGTTTCGATGGATGACACAAACCGTGCGCCGCGCAGGCCCGCCAGATCGGTCGGATGCCGGTCGGTGCGTGCCTCCATGAACGTGTCCATCGGCGCGTTGGCCGCGTAGTCGCCCAAGATAGTGGTCAGGACGTTGACGAACACCGACTTGCCGTTCGCGCCTGTCCCGTACAGGAAGAACAGCGCGTGCTCGCTGGTTACGCCCGTCAGGCAGTAGCCGACCATCAGTTGCAGGTAGGCAATCAGTTCAGCGTCGCCGCCTGTGACGTCGGCCAGGAATGCTCGCCACGTCGGGCTGTCGCCCTGCGGTGTGGCCGTGGTCACCTTGGTCATCCGATCATCGCGCCGGTGCGGTCGCATCCGGCCCGTGCGCAGATCAACCACTCCGCCTGGTGTGTTGAGCGCCCAGACGTCCGCATCCCATTCCTCGGCGGTGGACGCGTGTTTGGGATCGGAACGTGCGATTTTCTCGACGGACGAGATCGTGGCGGAGCTGGCCAGCTTGCCTTTGAGCCGAGGGCTGTCCGCTTGGAGTGACGCCATCCGGCAGATACCACGCGCCAGGTGAGATACATAGAGGATCTGATCGGGATTCCAGCGCACGCCAGTCCAGACCAGCCACTTGCCCCACAGCGCGCAGTAGCGCCAGTCCTCGCCATAGCGACGGGTGAAGGCCGAGGACAAGCCGTCCTCCGTAGTCCAGTCGACACCGGTCAGCAGATCCGGTGGTGGCGTCTCCTCGACCGAGCGCATCACCGGCATCCGTTCGCCGACGGCAAGGAATCCACCGACATCGAAGCCTTCCGGGATGGCATCGGCCGCATCCCAGCCATCCGGTTTGTCATCGGGTGGCACCAGGATGGCGACCGTGGTTGCACCCGCGTTCAGGATTGCTTGCGATGCACGGTCAGCGTAATCCCAGCCTGGCGCATCCCGGTCAGGCCAGATCAGCACGGATTTGCCCGCCAGCGGCGACCAGTCGGTCTTGTCGACGGGCGCATTCGCGCCATGCATGGCCGTGGTTGCCACCACGCCGATAGCGATCAGTGCCTGCGCGCACTTCTCGCCCTCGACCAACACAACGTGGCCAGCAGCAGCCAACCCCGGCTGGTTGTACAGGGGGCGAGGATCGGGCGGAGCCATCTTGCGCCGCTTGGCATCCCACGGCCGGAACTCCTTCTTGCGCCCGGGCGGGTCGTAGCGGTAAACGACCGCAATCAGTTTGCCGGTGGCATCGAAGTAGTCCCACTTGGCCGTGGCCGGGCCAAGTTCATCAACCGGCGCTTCCTTCTTGGCGCTGCGCACCGGCACTGATCGCGAACGACCGAGCAGATCGGCAGCCTCGTCGAGCACCCGGGGAAAGTCGGTGTGGACGTTGGCCCCGAGGTAGGCGGCGATCAAGGCAAAGATGTCACCGCCATCACCCGTGGCACGATCTGTCCAGAGACCAGCCTTCTCGCCTTCGAGCACCACCTCGAGGCTGTCGCCCGGGCTGCCCAGGATGTCCCCGATCAAAAACTTGCCACGACGCTTCTTTCCTGCCGGAAACATCGTGGTCAGGACTGATTCCATGCGTGCGATCAGTTCAGTGCGAATCTCGTCCCGCTCGCTGTCATTGACGTTGCGCCGGCCCGTTTCTCCCGGTGGTGATGTGTCATTGAAATCAAGCATCGGCACCACCCTCGTGTGACGTCTGCTGCGCAGCGATCCAGGCTTCCAGCTCGTTGGGTTTGAAGCGAACCAGTTTGCCGACGCGGTAATGCGGAATGCGACGCTCCTGTCGCTCCTTGGCTTGTGAGAGCCAATACGACGGTAGGTTGAACATCAGTGCAGCCTGGCGTACGTCGATCAGCTGCTCGCCAAGTACGTGATTCAAATTCGAGGTATTCATGCTTGTGTCCTCCAGCAGCGGTCTTGCCACGCGCACATCCGGCATTCGAAATGGGTCGGGTCATTGAAGGCTCGCGGCAGGAGATCCCCTGCATCGGTGGCCGTAATGACCTTCACCGCCCGATCCGACATGCGTTGGGCCAGGGCTGCGTCAAAGGGCACGGCCTCGGTGTAGATCTCCATCGTGTCGGCGTTGAGTGCCGTGAAGATCGCCGGGTGCTCGTGCAGTTCGAGATAGGCTTGGTAGATCGCCACTTGCGCGGCGTAGACGGGCTTGGAGAGAGTCAGGCCCTTCTTGTCCAGATCGCGCCAGGACTTGTTGCCCAGACACTTGTTTTCCCAGAGCGCGGGATAGGCAAAACCATCCGGCCCGCCGACGATGACGCCGTCGATGTGGCCCTGCAGGCGGCCGTCAGCCACAGAGAAGCCGAACTGCTCACCGTCGGCCTTGCGGGTGCGCAGGTCAAAGCCTGCATCCCGGAGCCACGCGACCATGCAGTCCTCCATGACATGGCCACGCTCGAAGATGCGCAGCATCCGGCCAGCGACATCACGCCCGTAGTCAATGGGAGCCTTGGCATACTCGAACTGCAGCGCACGCTCGCAGGCCACGCCGAGACGCGATGCCCCGAGGTACTGGCGTTCGGACTGGCGGGCGCGGGCCTGCTGCATCCCGGCGTCGACCAAGACGGTGACCTGACCGGAGATGCTTGATGTGGAGTTGAAGTCGATCATGGCTTCCTCCCCTTCGGCTCTTCCCAGGGGAGGTCGTCCTCCAGATCCGCGAACGGGTTGGCCAGAGGGTCGGGCGCAGGCGTCATGCCACGCACCGGCGGGTACTTGCTTGCCTCGTGGTGCGCGACCATTGCCTCGGTGTAGCAAGTGACGATGGCGTCGATCACTTGCAGCGCCTCGGCTTCGGAGTAGTCGCCCAGCGGCTTGGTGAACCCGATCTCGCCCGCTGCCTCGCCAAAGGCCTTGAGGCACTTTTTCATCGCGGCCAGTTCGACATCAGACGGATCGATCATGACGACCTCCTTGCTGTCGACGCGACCTTCTTTGACCCGCAGCCAGTTGCCGTACAACGCGTGAAACGCGTTTTGGCAGCGCTGCGAGCAGAACACCCAATCGATGGGGTAGCGCCGGGGATGGCCGACACCGTGACGGTTGTCGGTGTGGCCGAATCCCCGGGCCTGTCGTTTGCAGACCCAGCATTTCATCGGCCTCCCTCACTGTGCCCACGACGGCTTGCCGGTCACCGGTGCGCGTTGTGGAGCCGGTGCCTGATACGCAGGCGCAGCCGCCTGCGCCGGAGCGACGGAATGTCCACTGCCCGGAGCCTTGGGCGGCACGCCCATCAGTTTTGCGTAGTCGGGGTGATCAGGCTCGACCGCGATCTTGACCACGTTCCGGTCTTGGCCCTTGCCATCCTTCTCAATGTCCACGCGCGCCAGAAACTCCAGGCCATCCAGTTCATGAAAACCCTGGATGCGGCGCGCGGCGGCGGCCTGCGGGCTGTTGTCCTGGGGATGAACGTTGCGGGCGCTGTTGAGCGCGGCGCGGATAAAACTGCGCCCCATCTGACCCCAGGTCGGCCCCTTCTTGGAGTGCAGGCCGATGTTGCTCCACATCTTGCGCTTGGCATGGTCGCCCGCAGTGACGACAAACTCGGCGGCGAGGTAGACAGAGCCGGTTTCGAAGGACTCGGTGGCGTAGCCGCCGCCCCAGCCTTGTTCCGGATCGTCATAACCACCGGGCTTGATGGTCATGCGCACTGGCACGACAGCCCCCTTGGGGATCAGGTCAAAGCCCGACTGTTGAGGATCGGCATCTTGGAAGTCAAAATAGTTGGAAGACATGGCGATTACTCCTTGGATTCGGTGGTGTTTGCTGTAGTGGGGGTGCCGGTGCTGCCGGGCATGGGCAATGGCGACTGGCCTGCGCACTTGGCGATCAGTGCACCGAGATGCGGCGGCTCCAGCAGGTCGAGGCGACCGCTGCGGTCTTTGGCCGGGAAACCGTAGGGATTGACGGTGTGCGTGACGAAGGCGCGGTATGTACTGCCGTCCTCGGCCTTGATCTCGGCCAGCGTCACGACCTCGTCGACGATGCCGGGCAGCTCCAGGCTGGTTTTGCTGCCTTCGATCTGCGGCACGAACACCTTGCGGTTGTAGTCATCGAGACGTTCGTCGAGGATGGCGACGAACACCACGTTCTTGCCGCGTGCGTGCTGCAGATGAGTCAGTGCGCCGATCATTTCCTGGCCAAGCAGGCCATAGGCGGCGCGCAGATCGGGTTTGCCGCTACGGTCGCTGGTGGCACCGGGTTGCGTCTTGCACCATGCGAAGCACTGCCGGGACAGCTGCGTGATCGAGTCGAGAAAGAAGGTCTGGTAGCGGTCGAGCTGCGTCGGGCTGCCAAATTTCTCGATGACGTGGTCGTAATGCGCCTGCGAGAACGCGCTCTCCGGCGGCAGTGACTTGTCCGGGCCTGCGAGGAACACGAAAAAGTCGCGGCTTTCCGGCCACGAGGCCGGGCGGATGGTGTCGCCCGGCCAGTCGGCCACGGCGAGATCACCCGCCTCGATATCGAGGAACAAGGTGGTGGCAGGGTCGAGGTCTTTGAGCCGGGTGGTCTTGCCGATGCCGGATTTGCCCAGCATCAGCAACTTCACACCCTTGCGCTCGGCCAAGCGCTGCTGCGCGGAAATGATCGGGAGGGACATCACGCCACCTCCTTCAGTTGTTCCGCAACCGCCGGATTCCAGAGGATCTGGTAGCCGCTGTGGCCGTTGCGCGAGTACGGCATGGCTTCGGCCCATGCTTCACCGGCCTCGGTCAGTTCCCATTCGTCGCGGTCGTTGCGGAACTGGAAGCCGTGTGATGCCAGCAACTGGTTCGTGGCCTTGGCCGAGCGGTTGAGCAGCTTGCCGAGCTGGGTGGCGTTGAGCGAGCAGATCGGCTCGTTGGCGGCAGCGCTTTTGGCTGGAAGGGCGCGGCGCAGCACCTCTGTGGTGAGGCCAGTGTTCTCCTGAATGCAGGTCAACGTCGCCGCCATCGCAATGCCGGTCTTGACGCCCGGCACCTTGGCGACCGCCTCTCCGATCAGCAGGATCGCGCTCACGCGGTCGTGGGTCGGCGCGGGCAAGGAAGCCAGCGCGCCGGGGGCGGAATACGCGCCGGTCTTGCGGATCGCGGGCAGCACCTCGCCGGTCACCCAGCGTTTGAAGCGTTTCGCGGCGTCCTTGGTGCTGCCGAGGATCAGGGCGTAGAGGCCCGATTCGTTGACGTGGTTGGCGCGCTGCGTGCGCCCGAGGTTGTCGATGACCTCCAATTTCTGGAGGTCATCGGCATCGACGTGCGACTTGATCGCCTGAGACGGGTTGCCCATCTCCAATGCGTCGCAGACGTCGCTGGCGTTGAACCACGGCAGGCCAGCATCGTCGACCTGCACGCGCACGGCGTGCGCCTCGAACTGGAAGGGAATGATCGCGCTCATGATCAGTCCTCCCACGCGACGTCGACGATGCGGTCGGCCCCGCGCGCGGCGCGCTTGCGCGCCTCGGTGTGGAGTTCCTCCAGTGCGGTGCGGCGGCGGCCGAGCGCCAGGGCTTCGGCGTTGGCGGTCTGGATGGCGAAGGCCAGTTCGTCCACCGTGGCCGCGTCGAGCGCGACGACCACGTCATGGCCGTCGGCATCGCGATAGCGGATGTCGTCGGGAAGGTGTTCGCCGTAGATGGACGGCAGCTGCTTGCGCAGCGAAGCGATGAGGCTGGTGCTCATGATCAGTGCTCCGAATCGAGAGAAAGGGTGAAGGACGGCTTGCCGGAATCCACGGTGCGAGCGGCGGCGAACTGCTGCTGTAGCGCCGGAGGCCAGTTCGTGAAGCGGGATTCAGAGACGGACAACTTGATGTCGAGGTAGCCCTCGACCTTCTCGCCCGAGGCCACGATGCGCTCGGCGATTTCTGCCAGTTGCTTCTGATCCCAACTGACCTTCTTGGGCAGCTCGAACTTGATGCGCAGCTGGCCGTCGTCGAGGTGCACGGTGCCGAAGTCGCGGCCCGAATCGCGCAGTGCCGTGCGGGCCTGCTCGCCGTAGGCGGCATCGAGCGCCGCGTCGAACTTGGTGCGGGCCTTCTTGAGCCAGTCGAGGGCCTCGTCGAGGTTCTTGTCGATCTTGGCCTTCTGCACGGCGGGCAACGCGGCCAGTTGGCCGACGGACATCGCGGCGATGTCGGCGGGAAAGAGGGTGATGTCGTTCATGGCATCGCTCCTCAGACCGCCGCGCGCTCGGACGTCGAGTCGTGCAGCGCCTGGCGCTCGAACTCGATGACCGCGTCCACGGGATAGCCGACGCGCTTGGACAACTTCAGGTAGCGCGGGCCGCGACCTTCGCTGCGCCAGCGTTGCAGGGTCTTGGGGCTGACGCCCCAGCGTTGCGCGAGCTCGTTTTCGTTGAGCACCCGGCGGTCGCCGGGTGAGAGGCTGTTGATCGCCTGATGCGGCGACCGGGGGATGGTGCTGGCTGGTGTCTGCATGGAATGCTCCTGTGACGTTGTTGAGGAACAGGTGTCATTCCAAACTTCGGGTGGCGAACCTTTAAGGGACGCAATGGCGAACCACGCGGAAACTTCGGGTTCGCCAATCCGCCGGCGCGCAAACGCAGACGGCGAGCACATGGCTCGCCGTCATCGGGGAAATCGGAGGCGTGGTTTCAGGCGTCGGGGAAGCCCAGCAGCCGACGCTGCTCGGCCCAGTCGCGCGGCAGCAGGTCTTGGCGGCCGCGCAGCGTGTGCAGGTTCAGATGCCGGGGCTGGCGGCCTTCGAAGATCGCCTCGACGATGTCCGGCGCCAGCATGGTCATGCGCAGCACCTCGGCCGCCCAGCCTGGCTCCAGTTTCAGCGCGCGCGCCAGGTCGGCGGTCGTCGGATAGACGCCTTCGTCGATCAGCCGCTTCCAGTAGAACGCCTTGCCGAGCGTCTTGATCATCGGCACGTCGAAGCCGCCCGCCGCTGTGGCAGCATCGGGCGCGGGCGGGATCAGCAGTTTGCGGTTCTGGCGGCGCTTGATCGTCAGCGGTACCAGCGTGACGCGCTGGACGTCGCTGACGTAGCTGCGGGCGTCGGCTCCGACCTCGATGCGGACGGTGCGCTTGCGCGGATTGGTCTCGGCGCTCATGCCAGCGTTTCCTCGGCCTGCTCGCTGGATTCCTCGACCAGCGGATGCGCGCCGATGTCGGCACCGAATCCGATCCAGCCGTCCTCGCGCCAGACGATGTCCAGCCCGTGCCCGTGCAGTTGCACCCGCTCGATCAGCAGCCGCGTGATGCGCTGCTGCTCGGCGGGGAACAACTGCGCCCACACGTCGCCGATGCGCTGCATCGCCACCACCACCTGCGCTTCGTCGAGCGTGCTACCTGCGGGATGTTGCTGGCAGGCGCGCCAGACCGCGATCAGCATCTGCGGAGCCGACAGTGCCGCGTGGATTTGCGCCAGCACCGCGTTCTCGATTTCGGCGGCGGGCAGATGACCCACGTCGGACGCACCGGGCGACAGGCTCGCACCCGCATTGCGCCGCTTGTGCAGGTAGGGAACGTAGTAGCGGTACTGCCGCCCGTTCTTCTTTTTGACGAAGGAGTGCAGCATGCGCTGCCCGTCGGGCGCGAACAGCAGGCCCGCCAGCAGCGCCGGATGCTTGGCGGCGTGCTCGCGCGGCGCTTGCTTGCGCCGTTCGATGAAGGCATGCGCCGCGTCCCACAAACCCTGTGGCACGATCGCTTCGTGCTGGGCGGGATACCAGGTGCCGTGGTTGCGAATTTCCCCCAGGTAGATGCGGTTGCGCAGCATCGAGAAGAGGTACTGCTGGTCGATGGTGCGGCCCGAGCGTTCGCGCCCGGTCTGCGTCACCCAGGCCTTGGTTGTATGGCCTTCGATGTCCAGTTCGCGCACCAGCCGCGCCGCCGATCCATGCTCGGCGTAGCGCCGGAAGATGTCGCGCACCAGAGCCGCCTCGCGTTCGTTGACGACGAGCTTGCGCTCGACCACGTCGTAGCCCAAGGGCGGGATGCCACCCATCCACATGCCCTTGGCCTTGCTGGCGGCGATCTTGTCGCGGATGCGCTCGCCGGTCACTTCGCGCTCGAACTGCGCGAAGGACAGCAGGATGTTGAGCGTCAGCCGCCCCATCGAGGTCGTGGTGTTGAACTGCTGGGTGACCGAGACGAAGGACACGCCGTTGCGGTCGAACACCTCGACCAGCTTGGCAAAGTCCGGCAGGCTGCGCGTGAGGCGGTCGATCTTGTAGACGACCACGGTGTCGATCTTCCCGGCCTCGATGTCGACCATCAGGCGGCGCAAGGCGGGACGATCCATGTTGCCGCCGGAGTAGCCGCCGTCGTCGTAGCCGTCGCCGACGGCGATCCAGCCTTCGTGCCGCTGACTGGCGATGAAGGCGAGGCCTGCGTCGCGCTGCGCTTCGAGACTGTTGTATTCCTGATCCAGTCCTTCGTCGGTGGATTTGCGGGTGTAGACGGCGCAACGCTTCTTCGGCGTGACCGTCGGCATCGGATTGGCGCGCGGCGAATTCATGCCGTCACCTTCTTCGAGGCGGGCGATTTGAGGCCGAAGAACACCGGGCCAGACCAGTGGCTGCCGGTGATGTGGCCCGCAATCGCGGACAGGCTCTTGAAGCGTTGCCCTTGGTATTCGAAGTCGTTCGAGCCGCGCACCAGGACGCGATGCTCGACGTCGTCGTAGATGCGCGTGAGGATGGTTCCGGGCAGCAGGCGCTGGCTGTCGCCGCGCAGTTGCTTGGGCAGGATGCCGGTTTGGCCGACGTCCTCGAGCTTCTTGCGCAGCGAGGGTTTCAAGCCGCCGAAGGCGCGCTCCTGAATCCGGTAGGCCAGTCGGCTCTCCAGCCAGCCGCGATGATGGTGGCCGGGCCGCTCGTCGAAATGCTCGTCCCACAGTTTCCAGAGATCATCCATCGAGAGATGGGGAAGACCGGCAACCTGGGCGGCGACCGAGGTGGTGGTGGATGGTGCGTGTGCCTTCATGGGCGAACTCCGTGGTGGTGATCGGGGTTCGCATTCACGCGCTGTTGCCCGGCGAAGCCAAGGTGAACGCACTCGCTGTTTTCGGTGGTGTCGCGCGACGGACGCGTGCGCAGGCGCAGCAGTGCTGCGGCCAGCAGGTCGGCGATTTCCTGCTGCGGGTGCCGGGGATGGTCAGACGGCGGGGAAATGGAGATGGGTTCGAGTTCGGACATGGCAGGCGTTTCGATGGAAAACGCTGCTCATGCTATGAACCGAAAGCACTTCGCGTAACGTGATTTAGCGGGAGTGAGCGGGGTTGGCGCTATGCTTGTTTGGGCCGATACCAAGCCGCGCGCTGGCCGCCCACATCACGATATCGAAGCTCGAACAGGCGAGATTCGTGCACGACCTGCCGCCAACTGCTGCAGCCGTACTTGGCGGGCAGGTGTTCGGGGAGCCTCTCTGCGATCCAGCGTCCTGCCGAGGCAACCGGCGTCCAGCCATCGACGGCCAATTCAGCGGTGGCTTCCCGCAGCGCGCGCACGATCCCTGCGGCAGGCCAATCCACCGAACCATCCGGCGCGATGCCGTGGATCACCAGATCGTGAAAGGCATCGGACTGGGCGAATTCCGCTGCCAACCGTCGGGCCTGATCCATGTGCTCGGCCCAGCCCCGCAGTTGCTCGAAGTGCTGATCGATGCGACCGTAGGCGACCGTCAGGGTGTCATGCGCGCCACGGCATCCGTCCAGACTCCAAAGGTCGTGCTGGTCGATGAAATGGTGCACCAGGTTGTTCCGTAGCAGCACCAGTTCCTTCAAGTCATTCTGCGTCCTGTCGTAATCCTCGGCCGACATGCGCAGGCTCATCTTTACCTTGAACGAGATGCCGGTGACGTCACTGGACGAACTGCCCCGCGGCCAGGACGTCTCCGACACGGTGATCGAACTGGCCGGCTGGGTCGTCGCCTCCGGCGACAGCCAGGGCTATCCCTTCGCGATCATGGACAAGGCCGCCGCCCAGATCCTCGTGTTCGGCGGCGATGGCCGCCTGCGCGGCGCCGCGCCCGGCCTGTTCGGCTCCGCCGTGGGCGACCACACCGCCCCCGGCATCGCGGGCCTCGCCCTGCGCGAGATCCCCGGCCGCGACCGCACCACCCCGGCGGGCCGCTTCGTCGGCGGCTACGGTCCGTCCATCGATGCCGGCCGCGTGCTGTGGGTCGACTACGAGTCCGCGGTCTCGATCCACCCGACCGCGACCGGCGTGCCGGAGGAAAAGCGCCCCGAGCGCCTGGCCTCGCCAACGCCGGATGACAACCGGGTCACTCACGGCTGCATCAACGTGTCTCCGGCGTTCTACGAGCAGGTCGTCAGCCCCACCTTCGCGCGCGGCGGCGTGTTCTACGTGCTGCCGGACGAAGGCTCGCTGGAGGAGGCGTTTCCGGAGTTCGCGGGCGCCGGCACCCGGAAGACCGCCGGCGACTGAGCGCCGGTGCGTGGCCGCGCGGCGGATGACGCGGCGTCTCCGGTGCGTCGTCCGCAGCATGAAAAAGGCGACCCGGTCGCCCGGATCGCCTTTTCGTTACCGCACCCGCCGAAGTCACTTCAGGCCGCGGTTGCGGAGCAGGGCATCGGCGCTCGGCATGCGGACGCGGAAGGCCTTGCAGCTTTCGGCCGGATCGATATTGTCGGCCAGCACATCCAGCGCGCAGACGATCTCCGATACCCGCGCAGAAGCCGCCCCGGCCCCGTCCTCCGTGACCGGCCCGTCAGGTGCCGTCCCGCCCCGGGGCGTAGCGCCATACCGCCAGCGCGCCATACAGCAGTGTCAAAAAAGCGAGGTTGCACAACTCGGGAAGCGCCTCGGCGAAGCTTGCGCCCATCTGGTTGAACTTCACCATCAGGTTGATGCCGGGCGTGGAGGGAACAAGCCTCGCCAGCCACGCCAGGGGCTGTGGCATCGCCACGGCCGGCCATGAGAGCCCGGACAGGAAGAAGAGTGGCAGCGCGGTGACGAGCATCAGCTGGAAGGGCCGTTCGCGGGTGCGGAAGAAACTGCCCGCGAACAGCGCGAACGCCACCACCGCGGCCACGTACAGCGCTCCGCCCACCAGGGTACCGGGCGGATTGCCCCCACGCGGATAGTCCTGGAGCCACATCACCAGACCGTTGTAGTACAGCATGCTGCACACGCCGATCAGCGCGAACGCGGCGGCGATGCCGAGCAGGCCGCGGCGCGAGAACGCCAGCCGACCCAGGCGTTCGCGACGCGTGCCGGCCATGACCAGTATGCCGATCAGCAGTGTCTGCTGCACGATCAGCTGTGCCACGCCCGGCACCACGGCGCTGCCGTAACCCTCGCGGGTGTTGAACAGCGGCCGCGCCACCACCTGCAGCGGCGCTGCGCCGGGCGCACCTGCGAAACCTGCCTGCACCACGGCGGCCTCGCGCGCGAACGCGGCGGCGGCCTCGCCCAAGCCCTCGAGCACCACGCCGCCGCGACCGAGGAACGCACCACTGCCGTACAGCGCCAGTTGCCCCTGCCCGCCGCGCAGGATCCCGCGTTCGAACCCCGCGGGCACCACCAGCAGGCCCTGCGCTTCACCGCGGGCGATCCTTGGCCGGGCCTCCTCCACCGAGGTCGCATCGCCGACGATCCTCACCGCGCGCACCGCGCCCGCCTTGCGCACCAGGGCGCGGCTCATGGCGCTATGGTCGAGGTCGACCACCAGCACCGAATACTGCGAAGCCACCTGGTGCCGGTAGGCGACCGGGTAGAAGAACGAGTACAGCACCACGGCGCCGATCAGCGTCACCACCGCGTAGCGGTCCGAGAACACGGCGCGCAGAGTCTCCAGGAAGGCGGCCCTGACCTGGTTCATCGCTGCCCCCAGGAGGCCGGATCGCGCGCTCCGCGCGCATACAGGCGCAGCCCCGCGCCGCCGGCCACCAGCACGAACAGCAGCAAGGTGCCCAGCAACGACAGCGAGGCCGTCCATGCCGCACCCAGGTCGAGCTGCTGCGCCTGCAGCTTGAGGTAGGCGGTGAAGGGAAGCAGCTGGCTCCAGACCTGTGCGAACAGCGGCGCTCCCTGCACCGGGAACGTCGCGCCCGAGAACGCCAGCGACGTGCCCGCGTACAGTCCGGTCAGCGACAGCGACGTGCCCATGTTGCGGGTGGCCCCGACCAGCAGCAGCGCGATGCCGCCGTAGGCCAGGTACATCGCCGCCTGCGCGGCGACCAGCAGTACCGCGCTGCCGGCCACACCGCCGCGGATCGCCGCCAGCCAGAGCAGCGACAGCGTGCCGTAGGCGGTGAACAGCAGCAGGTACGGCGCCAGCTTGCCGGCCACTGCGGGCAGCAGGCGATCGCCGCACTCGGCCAGCCATGTGCCCGCGCTGCCGTCACGCAGTTCGCGCCCGAGCGCGCCCACCATCGCCAGGCAAGCGGCGAGGTGCAGCAGTGCCGGGAACAGCAGGCCGAGCAGGAAGTGCTCGTAGCTGCGTGCGGCGTTGGCCAGCACGGTGGCCTGCACCCGCAGCGGCGGCTGGCGGACGGCTTGCGCGCCCCGAACCCGCGCCACCTCACCGCGTACGAGATGCGCACTGGTCGCCTGCGCTGCCTCTCCGATCCCCCGCAGCGCCGCCTGCCCTGCCGTCTGGTGGCTGGCGTTGTAGTAGGCGAAAACAACGGCGCTGCCGCCACGCAGGATTTGGCGCTCGGCACCCGCAGGCACGTGCACCACCGCGAACGCCCGGAGCGCGCGCACCTCCGACCAGGCCTGCGTCAGGTCCGCCGGCCGCGCGGCCACCCGCAAGGCCGGCACGGCATCGAGCCTGCGGACGAGTTCGCGGCTGGCCGCGCTGTTGTCATGATCGACCACCGCCACTGGCAGTTCGCGCGGCACGCCGGCCGAGAACATCCAGGCCAGCAGCGCCAGCGCCAGCAGCGGGATCCACGTGGCCAACGCCAGATCCCAGGGATCGGCGCGCAGCCGTGCGCACTCGCGCAACGCCGAACGGACGAACGCCTCGCGTGCCGTGGGCCGGGTCAGCGTTGCGGCCATGCGAACAGCACGCTCATGCCCGGCCGGAAGCCTGCGACTTTCGCGACCGGCCTCGCGCGCACTTCGAAACTCCTCACGTCGTAGCCGGCCGACTGCCGGGTCGCGCGCCAGGTCGCGAAATCGCCGGCCGGGCTGATGTGGTAGACCTCGAACTCGACGTCCTCGCGCTCCAGCGCCGGGATCGAACCGCGCAGGCGGCGGCCCACCTCCAGGCCCGCGAACTGGTCCTCGCGCAGGTGGAACGCCACCCACATGTGGTCGAGGTCGACCAGGGTGAAGACCGGATAGCCGGCCGCCACCAGCTCGCCGGTTTCGACCAGGCGCTTGGACACCTCGCCGGCCGTCGGCGCGCGGCCGCGCACTTCGCTTTCGGCCGCCTGCACTTCGGCCACGGCGCCTTCGGCCTGCCGCACCTGCGCCTGCGCGGCGCGCCTTTCCTGTTCGCGGGCGCCGGCCTGCGCCTGTTCGTACAGCGCCTGCGCTGCGCGCGCCTGCTGCTCGGCATCGATCGCCTTCGTACGGGCCTCGTCGCGCTGCTGCCGGGTGACCACGCCCTCGGCATGCAGCCGCTCCAGGCGCTGGAAGGTGGAACGCGCCAGTTCGTGTCCGGCTTGGGCGCGCCGCCAGTTGGCCTCTGCTGCGCGGATGTCCTCCACGCGCGCGCCTTCCTCGGCCTTGTCCGCCAGCGCCTGCGCGGCCGCGAGCGCGGCTTCGGCCTGTCGCTTCTTCGCGGCGATCTCGGGGCTGTCCAGCTCGAACAGTACCTGCCCCGCCTCGACCCGCTCGCCCTCGGCCACCAGCAGCGCCGACACCCGCGCGGTCACCTTGGCCGACACGTTGATGCTGTCGGCATCGGCCATGCCCTGCACCAGGTCCGCCGGGCTGCGGAACGCCAGCCACAGGCCGCCGACCAGGATCACGGCAATCACGCCCAAGGCGACAAGGCGCAGGCGACGGCGGCCGGACGGTGCATCCGCAGCCACGGGTGGCGGCGGCGGCGACGGAGCGGGTTCATTCATGGGGAAATACCCTGTGGTCTGCCTTGCGGATGTACTCGCCAAAGCGCGCCGACTGGCCACCCAGCTCGAGCAGGCGCGCCAATGCCACGCAATAGTCGTAGGCGGCGCGCGCATGTTCGACCCGCGCAGCGCCCAAGCCGAGCCTGGCGTCCATGACATCGAGCGAGGTCGACTGCCCCTCGCGGAACGCCAGTTCCTGCAGGCGCAGGTTCTCACGCGCCTGCGCGATGCTGCTGTCGAGCAGCAGGAACTGCTGGCGCGCTGTTTCCAGCGCATTCCAGGCCTGTGCCACGCCGATCCTGATCTGGTTCTGCGCCTCGCGCAGTGCGGCCTGCGCCTGCTCCTGCTGCGCGCGCGCAGCACTGATCTGGCGCGGGCGATCCCGCCCGGACAGGAAGGTGTACTTCAGGCCAATGCCGAAGGCCCAATCGGTGTCGGTCAGCAGCGCATCCTTGCGGTACAGGTCGTACTGGCCGAACAGGTACACCTGCGGTTTCAGTGACGCCTCCTGCACACGCACGCCTGCGCCCGCCTGGTCTTCAAGCGCCCGCAGCTGCGCCAGCTGCGGGTGCCGCTCAAGCGCGGCCCGGGTGAACGACTCCAGCGTGCCCGGCGATGTGCCGACCACGAACAGCGGCGTGATCGGCGTCACCGGCCCATCGCTGCGCAGCAGCAGCGCCAGGGCCTGGGCGGCGGCGTCGCGGTCGTTGAGCGCCTTCTGGTACTCGCGCTCGCTGGCGTCACGCGCGACGACCGCCTGCAACACCTGCGCGCGCGTGGCGAAGCCTTCGCGTTCAAGCGATTCGGCATGGGCCAGGTGCTGCCGCATGCCGTCGCGCACCTCGCGGCGCACACTCAGCGCCTGCTCGGCCAGGACCTGGCCGAAGTAGGCCTGGACCAGTTGCGACGTCAGCTTCTGGGACTGCTGCGCCCGCTCCGCGTCCGCCCCACGCAGGGCGGCCGCGGCCGCCGCCTGCGCGGCCGGGATCTGCCCGCCCGTGTACAGGGGCAGCACCGTGGTCAACACCGGACGCAATCGCCGGTCGCGCTCCTGGAACCGCAACGGGCTTTCGATGCCGAACGCCTCGGCCACTGGCGCCAGCGAACCCAGCGGCAAGCTCAGCGTCTTCTGGAACTCCAGGTAGCGCGCTTCGAGCGAAATCTCCGGCAGCCGCAGGCGCGCGGTCGCATCGGACAGGTCCTGCCGGGCGCGCAGGTTGGCGTCCGCGGCAGCCAGCGCGTCGGAGACCCGTTCCAACCGCTCGCGCGCCTGATCGAAGCTGAGTGCGTCCGCATCCTGCGCGAGTGCCGAGGTGGCCGGTACAAGCAGGACCAGACCCAACGCCAGCCCGAATGCCCGTCCGTGCGCGGCGCGGGATCGCCGACGGTATGCCCCACCCAGCCTGCCAGCCTTGCCTGTCGACACCTGCCACTCCATTGCACCGGCCGCCGCTATTGTGATGCCAGTCATGGTGGCGCCGCAACTTCACTGGCATCTGCGGCCTTCCGCCGCAACTTCCCGAGCACCCGCTCCTCCAGATCATCCACCAGCGTATACGCCGCCGGCACCACCACAAGGCTCAACACCGTCGAGGTGATCAACCCACCGATCACCGCCACCGCCATCGGCATGCGGAAGCTTGAATCCGCCGTCAGACCCAGCGCGATCGGCATCATGCCCGCCCCCATCGCCAGCGTGGTCATGATCACCGGCCGCGCACGCTTGTGGCACGCGTCCATCAGCGCCTCGTGGCGGGTCATGCCCTTTTCCTCGGCCATCACGGCGTAGTCGACCAGCAGGATCGAGTTCTTGACCGCGATGCCGATCAGCAGGATCGGGTATAGGAAGTTCAACCGCCCTTTTTGGCGAGTCTGGCGGGTAGGAAGCGGCCGCGCAAGCGCCGCTTTGGGCACAGATCGGGCACAGATCGGGGGTTCATGCGTGGGTTTTCGACATCGCGGGGCCACGCAGCGGCTCAGTGCGTAGCCATTTCTCACCGAATCCCGGCACAGGGCCGAGCGCAGCCCTGCGGGGTCGTGGCCGCATCGGATCGGACTCTGGCTTGGCTGCCGGCTGTGTGGCCGGCGCCTCATCACGCGGCGGGCGGCGGGGCGCGCGCTGCGGGCCGGTAGTGCGCTTGCTCCAGCGCGCCGTGTTTCTCGAAGTGGGCGAGGATGGCGCGAATGGCCTTGGGGTCTTCGATGCTGGCGACGATCCGCACCGCGCCGCCGCAGTGGGCGCAGGTGGTGACGTCGATGGAAAAGACCCGCTTGAGCCGTTGCGCCCAGCTCATCGCACGGCGCTTCTGCTCGGGGCTGCGCGGTTCGTCGTGGGCGCTGACGTCCACCGGCACTGCATCGCTCGCAGGCCGCTTGCCGCGCCCCGAGGGCGTCAGCTGCGCGCGCAGGTTTGCATTCGGGGCGAATACGCCGTGGAAGCGGGTGAGATGCGCGCGAGGTGGCGGGACCAGTGCCGCCAGCTTGGCGATGAAGTCCACCGCATCCCATTCGACATGCGTGGTCCCATTGCGCCACGGCGTCTTGAGCTGGTAACGCACCCTACCCTGCGGTGAGATCGACAGCCGCTGCTCGCTGATCGCCGGGCGCGTGATGTAGCGGCAGGTAGTCCCGCGCCAGCCCCAGCGGCCGAAAGCCCAAGCGCTGCAGCACGGCGGCGCTGCGCGCGTTCTCGGGCCGGTAGGCGGCCTGCAGGCGGTGCAGGTTCAAGGGACCAAAGGCTTCGCCGATGACGGCCTGCAGGGCCTCGTGCATCAGGCCGGCGCCTTGGTAGGCGGCGTCCAGCGCGTAGCCGAGCGAGGCGCCCTGGTGCGGGCCGCGCGCCACGTTGCTGAGCGAGGCCGAGCCGATCACGACCTGGGGCGCGTCGTGGCGCGTCAAGAACCAGCGGTAGGCACTGCCGTTGGCCTGCGCCAGCGCTTGGCTGGCCAGCAGCTCGCACTGGTGCGCGGCGGTGTGCAGGCCCGCCGGGCGGGGCGGGTCCCAGGGGGTGAAGTGCTCGCTGTTGCGGCGCAGGAAGTCGGCCACCGCCTCGGCCAGGTCGGCGTGCGGCGCGCGCAGCAGCAGGCGAGCGGTGCGCAGCGCGTGCATCAGGTCGGCGCAGTCCAAAGCGCCGGCGGAACGAGCGAGATCAGCGCCTCCTCCTGCGCCGCGTCCACGCACTCTTTGGGGATGAACATGGCGCTGCGTTCGGTGTGGAACAACCAGCCCGAAGGCAACGCCTGCGCGCGTCGGAAGCCCGACCATGGAAGACCTTGCGGACCAAAGCCGTCGCTGTCACGGGTCAGGCCCTCAGCGTCCAACCGGAACTGGCAGTGCCCCATGCTGCGGCGCTTGCGCCACCACACCAGGGGCACGACCAGCTGCCAAAACCCGAGAGACGCGGCCCGTTCCCACCGGTTCAGCGGCCGGCCGATTTTTTCGCCAACCTCCGCCATCGCATCGGTCCAGCGCTCGGTGGTCACGGCCCGGTAGGCGCGCAGGCTGTAGTCCACCTCGATGGTCAACGGCGCTGACATCGGCGCTCAGCCCTCCAGGGTATAGGAAGTTCAACCGCCCTTTTTGGCGAGTCTGGCGGGTAGGAAGCGGCCGCGCAAGCGCCGCTTTGGGCACAGATCGGGCACAGATCGGGGGTTCATGCGTGGGTTTTCGACATCGCGGGGCCACGCAGCGGCTCAGTGCGTAGCCATTTCTCACCGAATCCCGGCACAGGGCCGAGCGCAGCCCTGCGGGGTCGTGGCCGCATCGGATCGGACTCTGGCTTGGCTGCCGGCTGTGTGGCCGGCGCCTCATCACGCGGCGGGCGGCGGGGCGCGCGCTGCGGGCCGGTAGTGCGCTTGCTCCAGCGCGCCGTGGCGTTGTCTCGAGGCCTACCCGCCCGCCGGCACGAAGGCCATCGCCGCGGAGTTGAGGCAGTAGCGCAGGCCGGTGGGTGGCGGGCCGTCGGGGAAGACGTGGCCGAGGTGGCCGTCGCAGCGGGCGCAGCGGATTTCGATACGGATCATGCCGTGGCTGCTGTCGCGGTATTCGGCGATGTGTTCGGGGTCGAAGGGCTGCGTGAAGCTGGGCCAGCCGGTGCCGGAGTCGAACTTGTCCTCGGCGCGGAACAACGGCAGGTGGCAGAGGCGGCAGTGGTAGGTGCCGGGCCCCTGGCCGTGCAGCAGACCGCCGCAGAAGGCGCGCTCGGTGCCATGGTCGAGCAGGATGCGGCGCGCCTCGGGGCTGAGAGCGGCAATCAGCCGCTCGCGGGTCTGCGGGTCCGGCGGGGTGAGGTCGTGGCCGCTGGCCGAGCGGCGCGGGGCATGAGCGCTCATGTGACGTCGCTCCTGTCGTTGCGCAAGCGGTCGCGGAAGTGGCGTTGCAGTTTTTCCACCTTCGGCGCGGCGACGTGGACGATGTAGGGCTGGGTCGGGTGACGCGCGGCGTAGTCCTGATGGTACGCCTCGGCCTCGTGGAATGCCTGCAGCGGTTCGAGGGTGGTGGCGATGGGCGCGTTGTATACGCCAGCCGCGTCCAGTTGCGCGATGTAGCTCTCGGCGACGCGGCGCTGTGCGTCGTCGGCGTAGAAGACTGCCGAGCGGTACTGCGAGCCGATGTCGTTGCCTTGTCGGTTGTGCTGGGTCGGGTCGTGGACGACGCCAAAGAACACCTTGAGTAGCTGACCGTAGCTGATGCGCGCGGGGTCGAAGCGGATCAGCACGGCCTCGGCGTGGCCGGTGCGGCCCGTGCAAACGGCGTCGTAGTTGGCGCTGTCGGCGCTGCCGCCGGCGTAGCCGGAGCGCACGTCGAGCACGCCGTCGAGGCGGCGGTAGACGGCCTCGACGCACCAGAAGCAGCCGCCGGCGAGCACGGCCTGCTGCGGCGTGGCGGTGGCCGGGATGTCGAGTGGCGGATCGGGGAGATGGTCGGGGGCGACGCGCAGTGCGCTGCCGGCAAGGTCGCAGTGGGTCATGGTCGTGGTCGGATCCTCGGGTCGGTGTGGGCTCCTCGGGGGCGCGGCATCGCCGGCGGAAGCGCTGCGCCGGGCCGGCGGCCCTGGATGGAGAAGATTTCCACGCCCCGGGTCCCGCAAGGATACCACAGCCGGGCGAAAGGGTGCGCGAAACCGCCCCGCCGTTCAGCCGCGGTCAGGCCGCGACGTCGTCGTCGAGCAGCGCCTCGGCATCGGGCGCGCCGACCGGATGCTGCCAGTCGGCCATCAGCGCCAGGTACAGCAGCTTTTCGAACTCGGGGCGGAAGCGGCCGATGACGGCGTCCGGGTCGGGCAGCAGGCGGGCGTCGCCGATCAGGCCGAAATGGACACGGCCGTTGTAACTGAGGATCGACAACCCCAGGCCGATCGAGCCGGTCTGCGGCACCCAGAACATCATTTCGCGGATCTCGCTGCCACCCAGATACAGCGGCATCTGCGGACCGGGCACGTTGGTGGCGACGGCGGAGGCCTTGCGGCTGAACAGGTCCAGCGCCAGGGACTGCACACCGGGGGTATAGGAAGTTCAACCGCCCTTTTTTGCGAGTCTGGCGGGTAGGAAGCGGCCGCGCAAGCGCCGCTTTGGGCAC
>JAIEOJ010000101.1 GCA_019750575.1 Rhodocyclaceae bacterium
CCCTGCTGCTCCTGCGGACGATCGCGCGGGTCCTGCGCCGACAAGGCGGCGGCGATGATCAGCACTTCGCGCAGACAGCCTTCCTTGCGCGCGGCGAGGATCATGCGGCCGATCTTGGGATCGAGCGGCAGGCGGGCGAGTTCGGTACCGACCTTGGTCAGCTGTTTCGTGTCTTCATCAATCGCGCCCAGCTCGGCCAGCAGTTGGTAGCCGTCCGCGATCATGCGCGGCAGCGGCGCTTCAAGGAAAGGGAAATCCTCGACATCGCCGAGATGCAGCGATTTCATGCGCAGGATCACGCCGGCCAGCGAAGAGCGCAGGATTTCCGGCTCGGTGTGCGGCAGGCGCTTGTTGAAATCGTCCTCATCGTAGAGGCGGATGCAGATGCCGCTGGCGACACGACCGCAACGGCCGGCGCGCTGCTTGGCGGCGGACTGGGCGATGGGCTCGACCAGCAGTTGATCGACCTTGTTGCGATGCGAGTAGCGCTTGACGCGGGCCAGCCCGGTATCGACGACATAGCGTATGCCCGGCACCGTCAGCGAAGTTTCCGCCACATTGGTGGCCAGCACCACGCGGCGGCCCTGATGCGACTGAAACACGCGGCTCTGCTCCTGCGCCGACTGGCGGGCGAACAGCGGCAGCACCTCGGTGCCGGCCGGATGATGCTTGCGCAGCGCCTCGGCGGCTTCGCGGATCTCGCGCTCGCCGGGCAGGAACACCAGCACGTCGCCGGGACCGCTGCGATGCGCTTCGTCCACGGCATCGACGATGGCCTCGTTGAGATCGCGATCGTCCTCCACACCATAGGGGCGGTAGCGCATCTCGATCGGATACAGGCGGCCCGAGACCTCGATCACCGGGGCCGGCTTGCCGTCGATGGCGAAATGCTTGCTGAACCGCTCGGCATCCAGCGTGGCCGAGGTGACGATGAGCTTGAGCTCCGGCCGTTGCTGCAGCACGCCGCGCAGATAGCCGAGCAGGAAGTCGATATTCAGGCTGCGCTCATGCGCCTCGTCGATGATCAGGGTGTCGTACTGGCGCAGCAGCGGATCACCCTGGGTTTCCGCGAGCAGGATGCCGTCCGTCATCAGCTTGATGTAGCTTTTGCCGGAGGTCTTGTCGGTAAAGCGAATTTTGTAGCCGACGTAATGGCCGATCTCGCTCTTGAGTTCCTGGGCAATGCGCGTGGCCGTGGCGCGCGCAGCGATTCGTCGAGGTTGCGTGTGGCCGATCAGGCCCTTGGCGCCGCGCCCCAGCTCAAGGCAGATTTTCGGCAGCTGCGTGGTCTTGCCGGAGCCGGTTTCGCCGCAGACGATGACGACCTGGTGCTTTTGAATCGCCGCGGCGATCTCCGCACGCTTCTGCGTGACCGGCAGCGCTTCGTCATAGCTGATCGCTGGCCGGGCGGCCAGTCTTGCTTCCGCATCGAACTTCATTGCGCCAGCCGCTGTACCGTATAGATGCCGAGACCCGTCATCAGCAGGGAGCCGAACAGGTGGAGGCTGGCCGCAGCGAATGCCCAGACCCAGGACTCAAGCCTGATCAGGGCCACGACCTCGGCGGAGAAGGTCGAGAAGGTGGTCAGCCCGCCGAGGAATCCGGTCACCAGAAACAGGCGCAGTTCGGCCGGCAACGAAGTATTGATATGAAACAACATGACGGCGATGCCGACCAGATAGGCTCCCAGAAGATTGGCCGCCAGCGTGCCGAGCGGCAGCATGGAAAAGACAGGGTTGAGCCACAGGCCCAGCATCCAGCGCAACCATGCACCGAGGGCCGCACCTGTGCCGATGCCGGCAAAGGAAATCCAGTTCATGGGCGCATTCTACCGTGTCGGCACAGGCGTTGTATTCAGCGAACAATTACTGGAACGAACAGAAAAACTTTTGAATCCTGAAGTTAGCTAGCAATCCTCACTGCTAACATCAAAAGCTGCTCTTCGGCCCTGCTCAAGTATTGTGCGGCCGGGCCGATCACATGTCTTGCGACATCATTTCCGTAGCTCTTGTCCATGAACGATCTTGTCCTTCTTGCCGGTAACAGCCTGATCGGCCTGCTTTTCCTGGGGCTGTGGTTTGCCGACAAGAAACAGCGCAGTTATTTTGCCTGGTGGGGCTGTGCCGACATCCTCCTCGGCTTTGCCGCCATGGCCGCCCTGTTCATGCACATCCAGACCAGCATGGGTGTGGATGGCGGTGCCTGGCGCATGCTCATCGTACCGCTCGCCGCGGCAGGCTATGCCATGCTGATGGGCGGTTCGCTGCGCTATCGCGGCCAGCAGTTCAGCTGGCGCGATGCAACCGTGCTCGCCGTTGCCTACATTGCCCTGAGCATTGGTGCGCGCTATGCCTTCCTGCCTGCCGCCAAATGGCTGACCGCCGTGGCGCTGGGGCTGGCCCTCGGCTCGGTGGCCTGGGCACTGTGGAGCCGGAATACCCTGGAACGCATCGCCTCGGGCCTGTTCGCGCTGCGCGCCGCCAACGGCGTGTGGCTGGTGCTCGGCGGCGGCATGGTGCTGAATTCGCCCCACATCCCGATTGCCCACGTGCTCACGCTGTCGGCCTCGGCCTGCCTGCTGATCGCGGTCTTCCACCGCAAGGCCAGCGAACTCGAACACCACAACGAGCTGCTGACCTTCTCCAACGAGCTGATCACCGCCCTGCAAACCCCGTCCGACGAACGCAATCTGGCCGAAGAAGCACTGCGCCAGCTCGAACGCCATACCTCGGGCCACGGCGCCCTGGTGCATCTGATCGATGACTCCGGCC
The DNA here is from genome assembly GCA_019750575.1 of Rhodocyclaceae bacterium. Classification (GTDB taxonomy): domain Bacteria; phylum Pseudomonadota; class Gammaproteobacteria; order Burkholderiales; family Rhodocyclaceae. Next base: position 2,772 of record JAIEOJ010000101.1, read on the forward strand.
GCTGGTTCACCCTGATTGCCGCGCACGGCCATACCCAGGAGGTACTGGAGATCGCGCAGCGCATGCCGGTCGACTCCACCCTGTCCGGTCAGGCGGTGCGCATGCGCAAGACCGTGTTCACCCATGACTACAGCAGCGAGCCGGGTGCCTGGAGCGTGCTCGCCGAAGCCTACCGGCGGGCCGGCATCAGGGTTAACGTTTCCGTCCCCCTGGTCAGTGAAAACCAGCCTCTGGGCGTACTCAACATCAGCTATCCGGAAGGCAGCGAGCTGACCTCGAACGAGCTCGACACGCTCAAGTCGGCCGGTCAGGTGCTGGGTACCAGCCTCGATCGCGTACGCAATGTGCGCGACCTCGCCTACCGCGCCAATCACGACACGCTGACCGGCCTCGGCAATCGCGACGCCCTGCACCACTGCGTGGAGGCGATGCGCCTCAGCCGCCGCCGCGATGTCTTCGCCATGCTGCTGATCGACCTCGACCGCTTCAAGGACGTGAATGACGCGCTCGGCCACACCACCGGCGACCAGCTGCTGCGCGAGATTGCGCGCATCCTCAAGAACTCGCTGTCCGGCCAGGCCGGCCAGGCCTTCCGCCTCGGCGGCGACGAGTTCGCCATCATCCTGCCGCAGCTCGCCAGCGAAGACGAAGGCCGCAAGCTGGCCGGCGCCCTCGCCGTGAAGATCAGCCAGCGCCTGCAGGTCGCCGAAATGGCGCTGCGCATCGACGTTTCCATCGGCATCGCCTTCGCCCCGCGTCACGGCAACAACAGCCATGAGCTGCTGCGCTGCGCCGACGTCGCCATGTACCGCGCCAAGCACAACGGCACCGGCATCGAAGTCTATGACCGCGCCCTCGATCCGCATTCGGCCGAGCGTCTCGAACTGCTGGCGCGCATTCCCGAAGCGATACGCCGCGAGGAATTCGTCCTCTACTACCAGCCCCAGCTCGACCTCAACAACCACCGTCTGGTGGCCTGCGAGGCCCTGATTCGCTGGCAGCATCCGGATCGCGGCCTGCTGCCACCGAGCGAGTTCATTCCGCTGGCCGAGGTCAGCGACGTAATCCGACCGCTCACCGAATGGATCACCGACACGGCCATGGCGCAGGCCAGCCTGTGGCAGGCCAACCGCCTGCCGCTGCGCGTCGCCTTCAATCTGTCGGCGCGCAACATCCTCGATCCGAACTTCGTACCCCACCTGCTCGCCAGCGTCGAGAAGCATGGCCTGGCCCCGCACAACGTCGAGCTGGAACTGACTGAAACCGTGCTGCTGCATGATCCGGCCAACTCTGCCGTGGTCCTCAACGAGCTCGCCAAGCGCGGCTTCGTGCTTGCGCTCGACGACTTCGGCACCGGCTTCTCCTCGCTCAGCTATCTCAAGCGCTATCCCTTCAACATTCTCAAGATCGACCGCTCCTTCGTCTCCGACATGCACAAGGATGCCTCCAGTCTGGAGATCGTGCGCTCGACCATACAGCTCGCCCACGCGCTGGGCATGAAGGTGGTGGCCGAAGGCGTTGAGGACGAACAGGCCCTGATCAGCCTGCGCAACCTCGGCTGCAACTATGCGCAAGGCTATTTCATCGGCCGCCCCATGATGGCGACCCAGATCGCGGTATGGCAGAAGGAAGCGCCGGTCCTGCGCGTGGCCGGGTAAAATAGTTCTTTCGGCGGCCTGCCCGCCCGGCAACAGATCACAACCCACCATGTCAGACGCCCACAAGCCGGACGCACCCGATGCGCCCGCGGCCAGCAACTTCATCCGCAACATCATCGACGCCGACATCGCCGCCGGCAAGTACGCCACCCGCCGCTGGCGCGACCAGCCCGGCGACGGCCCGCAGCAACAGACCGGCAACCCCGACCCGGCCAGGATCCGTACCCGCTTTCCGCCGGAGCCGAACGGCTACCTGCACTTCGGCCATGCCAAGTCCATCTGCCTGAACTTCGGCCTCGCCAAGGCCTACGGCGGCGCCTGCCACCTGCGCTTCGACGACACCAATCCGGAAAAGGAAAGCCAGGAATACGTCAATGCCATCACCGAATCGGTGAGCTGGCTGGGTTTCGACTGGACCTTCAACGGCCAGACCAACCTCTACTACGCCTCGAATTACTTCGAGTGGATGTACAGGTTCGCCGAGGCCCTGATTGAATCCGGTCACGCCTATGTCGACAGCCAGAGCGCCGAAGAGATGCGCGCCAACCGCGGCACCCTGACCGAGCCGGGCAAGGACAGCCCCTTCCGCAATCGCTCCGCCGCGGAAAACCTCGACCTGTTCCGCCGCATGAAGGCCGGTGAATTCGCCGACGGCACGCACATCCTGCGCGCCAAGATCGCCATGGACTCGCCCAACATCAACATGCGCGATCCGGCCATCTACCGCATTCGCCATGTACATCACCACAATACCGGCGACACCTGGTGCATCTACCCGATGTACACCTTCGCGCATCCGATCGAGGATGCGCTGGAAAACATCACGCACTCGATCTGCACCCTGGAGTTCGAGGATCAGCGCCCCTTCTACGACTGGCTGCTGAACCGCCTTGCCGACGCCGGCCACCTGGCCCGCCCGCTGCCGCAGCAATACGAATTCGCCCGCCTCAATCTCAGCTACGTCGTGCTGTCCAAGCGCAAGCTGATCCAGCTGGTCGATGAAAAGCATGTCAGCGGCTGGGACGACCCGCGCCTGCCGACGCTGGTCGGCGCGCGCCGCCGCGGCTACACCGCCGCGGGCTTCCAGCTGTTTGCCGAGCGCATCGGCGTCTCCAAGTCCGACTCGTGGATAGACATGAGCGTGCTCGAGGACTGCATGCGCGAAGTGCTGAATGAATCGGCCGAACGCCGCATCGCCGTTCTGGACCCGCTCAAGCTCATCATCGACAACTATCCGGAAGGCCAGTTCGAGATGTGCGAGGCGCCCAATCACCCGCTGAAGCCGGAGCTCGGTCATCGTCAGATGCCTTTCGGTCGCGAGCTGTGGATCGAGCGCGAGGACTATATGGAAGTGCCGGAAAAGAAGTACTTCCGCCTCTTCCCGGGCAATCTGGTGCGTCTGCGCTACGGCTTCGTGGTCAAGTGCATCGGTGCGGACAAGGACGAGAACGGCAACATCACCGCCGTACATTGCGAGTACATGCCGGACTCCAAGTCCGGCACGCCCGGCGCCGACAACTACAAGGTCAAGGGCAATCTGCACTGGGTCTCGGCCGCGCACGCCTACGCCAGCGAAGTGCGCCTCTACGACCGCCTCTTCGCCGTGCCCAATCCGGGTGCCGGCGACCGCGACTTCCTGCAGGACATCAACCCGGATTCGGTGCGCGTGATCCAGGCACAGCTCGAGCCTGCGCTCAGGGAGGCTGCGCCGGAAGACCGCTTCCAGTTCGAGCGACATGGCTACTTCGTGGCCGATCGCCTAGACTCGAAGCAGGGCTTGCCGGTCTTCAACCGTACCGTCACGCTCAGGGATTCGTGGGCCAAACTCGGCAAGTAGATTGACGTAGCAGGCAGCAAGGAGAAGTCATGGTCGACAGGGAAGCATTGCTGTATCCGACGGTGAGCGACCGTGACGGCCTCGATGAGTATCTGCAGGACCTGGCCGACCTGCTGCCCGTGATCGAACGCGGTGTCGCGCGCCTCAAGCGCGCGCCGACAGACAAGGAAATCATTTCCGACATCTTTCGCGCCCTGCACAACCTCAAGGGCGACGCGTCGATCTGCCGTGTCGAACTCGGCGTTCTGCTGGTACATCCCGTCGAGACACTGTTTTCGCGCATGCGCGCCGGCGAAATCGTGTTTTCCGAAGTCCTGGCCGAGGTTGTACTGCTGACGCTCGACCGGCTGGAAATGGCCCTCGACGCCCTCGCCGAAGACCGGGCCATCGCGCATCTGCGGCTGCCGGTGCTGGTCGATGGTCTCGAGGCACTAGCCGCGGCGCATGGACTGATGCTGGAAACCACCTCGCTGCAACTGATCGAGGATGTCACCGGCTTTCGCCCCGCCGCCATCGGCCGCACCTTCAAGGCCAGCGCAGCACCGAGTGCCGGCCGCATCGCCGAACACGCGGCCGGTGACCTGCGCTTCTTCATGGGACTGTCGTCCCTGCTCGATGCGCGTTCACCGCTTTTCAAGGGGCGTACCGGACGCGTGCTGCGTCTGGCGCAGGAAACCAACAACGCTGCAGGAAAGCCCGTGAATCCCCTGCAGCTCGAAGCGGCCATCTACATGCACGACATCGGCATGATGTTCATTCCGGAAGCCGCATGGCTGAAAGCGGGCAAGCTGGGTGCCGATGAACTCAAACAGCTGCATGCCCACCCCGACCACGGGGCCGGCCTGCTGGCACGCATGCCGGGCTGGGGCGAAGCAGCGCGCATGGTGCGCGAACATCACGAAATGCCTGACGGCAAAGGTTATCCGGCCGGTCTCAAGGGCGAGCAGATCTGCGAAGGTGCACGCATCATTGCCATCGTCGATGCCTTCGAGTCCATCACCACCAAGCATGCACAGCGCGGCCAGGGACGTTCGGTACTGCGTGCCATTGCCGAAATCAACGCCAGCGACAAGCAGTTCGATCCGGTCTGGATCCAGCACTTCAACGGGGTGGTACGCAAACGGCTGGAAGCCGCCTGAGGCGGGCAGCTACGCGGGACGACGAATCAGGCGGATCACGCCTTCGGCACGGCGCTGGGCGCCCAGTACTGACGAATCCAGACTCTCGTTGTATTCCAGTATCTGGTAGGAGCTGAAGTCGCCGGCGCGCATCAGCGACTTGGCGCGCCGATTGAAGACCTGGCGCGCTTCGCCGGCACCGCCGGCATAGTAGCGCTTCATCTTCAGGTCGAAGTGCACCAGCTCGGTATCGAGCCAGGCCTCCTCGATGTTCCAGTTGGGCGCCAGCGGGTCAAGAATCAGATAAGCCGCGCCCACGTAGATGCCCCAGTACACCAGCTTCTCCAGGGCAATAGTGGTGGTCGGACTGAGCGACAAGGTACGGTCGGGGAGCAGCGGCTTGTCGACACCCGAGCCGAGTATCGATTTGCTGACGCTGCTGGCCGAATCATTAAGCGACGAGCAGCCACTGGCCGCAAGCAGGCCGGCAAGGACGAGCGGGCGTACGCGGCAGATACGCATCAGATGTAGTTGAAGAGCGAGAGTTGCGACACCTTGCTGAAGGACATCTGCGCCGCCTGCAAGGCGGTTTCGGTGCGGGTCAGGTCGCTGATGGCCTGTGCCAGGTCTATGTCCTGCAGGCGACTCAGCGTCTCATCATACTGGAGGCCGCGATCCGAACCCGCCGACTGCAGGTCGGCGGCTTCCTTCATGCGCGAACCATAGTTGGCCTGGTACTTGAGGATGTTGTCCATGGCCGACTGCAGGTTGGACAGCGAAAAACCGAGCTGTTCGTCAAAGCCCTTGCGCGTGCCGGCATCGGCGAACTGATAACCCTTTTCCGCCTCGGTGACGATGGTGGACAGGATGCTGAACACATCGGTATTGCCGGGCGGGCGAATATTGAAGCTGTCGCCGGTCGCCGGTGCGCCCGCCATGCTGATCTTGCCGCCATTCGGCAGGGCGATGGTCGACGGGGTATAGCTCAGGCGTTGAAAGCCCGCAACCGGCTCGCCCTGCTTGTCATAGATGGAGTAGCTGAACGAGCCCGCCGCCGCAATCGAGGGGTCATCGAAAACCACGTTGTAGTTCGGCGTGCTGTAGCTGCCGCCGAGTACCGGCAGATTGTCCAGGGTGAGGGTGGTGGCATCGGGCAGGGCGATGTCTGACGGCGTGTAGGTCAGGCCCGTGAAGCCGGCCACCGGGTTGCCCTGGTAGTCGGTAATGTTGTAGGTGGTCGCGCTGGTGAAGGTGATATCGTAGATCTGCGTGTTGGAAGCCACCTTCCACTGCGTAGGGTCGGTCACGGTCGCGCCGTAGGTCACGCCGGTTCCGCCATTGCCCGTCGCCGCGCTGGCCTGGAAGGGCACACTGGTGTCAGGCACGCGCATGAAGATGTCGAGGCCGGACTCGCCCAGCTGCAGGCTGCGCGAAGGCGAGACCTGCAATGCACGATAGCCGCCGTCGCCGACAAAGCTCACACCGCTGTCGATGTCGCCAGTGAAAGGCTTGGTATTGCCGCTGTAGCCGGCAAACAGGTAGTTGCCGAAACCGTCGGTCTCGTTGGCAATGCCAACCAGCTGCTTGAAGTTCTCGCGCAGTTCGGTGGCGATGGTTTTGCGGTCGATATCCGACATCGCGCCGTCACCCAGTTGCACCACACGCTCATACATGGACTGCAGCAGGGTGTGGGCCGAGGTGAGATTGCTTTCACCCGCCGCCAGACTGTCCGTGGCGACATCCTGGTTCTTCATGTACAGCGCGTTGATGCTCTTCGCCTGGGTGACCTCGAGTGCCTGGGCTGCCGCCACCGGATCATCGGAGGGCACCAGAATGCGGCGCTGGCTGGCGAGCTGCTGCTGCAGCTTGAGTGCATCCGCGATGCGCTTCTGCATGCTGGCGGTGCCGCTATCGAAGATCTGGGAAGTGGAAACACGCATGGTGGGACTCCGTTATCAGCTGCCCAGCGAGGCAAGCAGGTCGAACATGCGGCCCGAGATGTCGATGATCTTGGCCGAGGCCTGATAGGCCTGCTGGTAACGCAACAGGTTGGCAGCCTCTTCGTCGAGATTCACGCCGGACAGCGACTGCACTGCCTGCTCGGCCTGCTCGAGCAGCGAGGACTGCGACTCGACACCGACACCAATCTCGCGCGCGGTGTTGCCAATGATATTGACCATCTGCGCGTACGCGCTCTCGATGCTGGCGGTACCGCCGAGCAGGACCTTCTCGGTCTGTATCTTTGCCAGTGCAAGCGCGTTGCGGTTGTCATTGGTATTGGCGGCTGACTGGCCCACCGTGAAGCTGTCACCCTGCTGCGGCGTACCGGTGAAGCCGAACCGGATATCGCCATTGCCGTTGCCGTCACTGTCGATCTCCACCGTCATGCCGCTGGTATAGGGAATGCCGGTGACGGCGCCGCCGATGGTGTAGCTGGTGGTGGTGCCATTCACCGTCACGTCGATGACGGTGCCATTCGGAAAACCCTGCAGTTCGCCACTGGCCAGGTCATAGTTCAGGCTGTAGCTCGGCACCGAGGCCAGGGGCTCCAGCAGCTCGCCCTGGCTGATGAGGGCAGTACCGTTGTTAGCGGTGGCAGTGCGGGTGGTCACCGGAGAGGCTGCAGCGATGTCGCGCGCATCGGTAATCGCCACGCTGATGTCGCGGGCCGCATAGCGGGTCGGCTGCAGGCGGAAGCTGTCACCGACGTTGACCACGCCGCTGATGTCGATGGTGAGGCCATCCACCGTTTGCGGCAGGGTGGCATTGGAGAACAGGGTGGTGTTGTCGGAGAGTCGGCGCAGCGTGTAGCCGCCGGCACCTAAGTCCAGCGAGTAATCGCTGGGCTGCATCGCCGACACATCGTCCATGGTGATTGATACCGCACCGGTCGAAGCCACATTGTTGTTGGCATTCGCCACCACCACGGCATTCGGCAGGTTGAAGAAGATGCCGCCCATGACGCCGGTCAGATCCTGGCCCAGCGCATGCTGGTCATTGATCGCACTGGCAATGCCCATGGCCATCAGACCGAGGCGATTTTGCGCATCATCCAGCGAACGGCCGCGGAAGGCGAGCAGGCCGCCGAGCGCGCCGCCGGTGATGAAGTCATCCGGTACCGGCGTGACCGCACCACCTGGCAAGGTCAGGCTGATGCCCGTGCGCATCGGATCGCTGCTGCTGGGCGAAGCCACCAGCTCGAAGGTCGTCGGACCTACCACGAGTGGCTGGCCGTTGCCGAAGAACACGCTATAGCTGCCATCGCCCTGCTCCATGGCAGTGGCGCTGATGTGCTTGTTGAGATCGCGCATCAGCTGATCGCGCTGATCGCGCAGGTCATTGGCGGGCTGGGTCTGGCCGCCGGCGGCTTCGGCCACGATGATGCGCTGGTTCAGCGAGGCAATCTCGCGCGACATCGAGTTGATGGTCGCGACCTCGCTGGTGATCTGCTTGTTGGCGGCATCGCCGATTTCACGCAGGCGCGCGCTCAGGTCCTGAAAACGCGAGGACAGACTCTGCGCCGAAGACAGCAGCGCCTGACGCGAGGCAATGGAGCTGGGGTTGGCAGCAACGTCGTTGAGACCGTTGAAGAAACCATTGATGACCGGAGACAGGCCGACGGTGGTGTCGCCCAGCATGTTGTCGACCTGATTGAGCTGGGTCTGATAGCTCTGCAACTGGCTGGTCGCCGACTGCGAGGCCGTCAACTGCTGGCCGAGGAAGCTGCTGTACTGGCGCTGCACCGTGAGTACGCGGGTACCCTGGCCGATGAAACCGCTGCCGGTGAAATTCGGCGTCTGCGTCGTCTGCTGAATCGCCTGACGGCTATAGCCAGCGGTATTCGAGTTAGATATGTTGTGGCTGGTTGTCAGCAGGCCTGCCTGTGCGGCATTCAACCCGGTGATGGCAATCGATAAGGTACTTGCGCCCATGTGATTTCTCGCTCCAGTCTAACTAACGGCAAGAGTTGCCGTTAGTTGAGGTCCTGCTGAAAGTTTATGTACCTTCGAGCAAGGGGCGTGCCATCTTCATGCAAGCGCTACGGCGGCCCGTACGGGCTCGCATTGCAGGGGGGTGATCAGCTGCGCTGCAGGTCGCGCAAGGCCGGGCTGGAGATGATCTTTTCCAGCTTGGCGGCGTACTGGGGGTCGGTGGCATAGCCTGCGTTCTGCAGTGCGCGTGCAAAGCTCGAACCGTCACGGCTGGCAGCAGCAGCGCTGTAGCGCGGACTTTCCGTCAGCAGGCGGGCGTAGTCGGCAAAGGCTTCCGCATAGGAGCCGTAGGCGCGGAAGCGTTCGGTCTGGCGTTGCGCCTGGCCGTTCACGTATTCCAGCGTGCCGGCCTCCACCGTCTGCCCCTGCCAGCCACGGCCGGCCTTGATACCGAACAGATTGAAACTTTGACGTCCGTCGGCGAAGCGCGGTTCAGCCTTGCCCCAGCCGGTTTCCAGGGCGGCCTGGGCCACCATGAAATGGGCCGGGATGCCCGTGCTCCGTTCCACTGCCAGGGCGTGCGGGCGCATGCGCGCGACGAAGTCGGCCGCCGGATCGGCACCCTGGGCCGCCGTGTAGGCCGCCACGGCAGCGGATGAACTGCGGCCACTGACCGGCTCGCTGCTCTCGAGCACCTTGAAGGCATCGAGCAATTCCTTGCGAGTACGCGCATCCAGACGTGCCAGCGTCTCTGCATCGAGGGGGAAACCGGGATTGTCCGGATTCAGCGGCAAGCCATGCTCAAAGAGCTCGGCATCCACCGGCTTGCGGGTCAGCTGGCGCTCGATCATGCCTGCCAGTCCGGTGCTGCCGGCATTCGACAAGACCAGGGCCAGCTGCTGGTCGAGCAGGCCTTCGTACATGCGGCTCTGGTCGTTGTCGAACAGACCTTCGCGCGGCACGGAGTCGCGCATGGACTTGAGCACCATCTGCAGGAACAGCCCCTCAAACTGCTTGGCCGCCGCCCGCAAGGCCTCCGGGTCATCGCTCTTGACCTTGGCTTTCAGCGATGTCAGGGCATTGACATCGAATACGGAGGGTACGGGAGTCGTGCTCATAGGGCCCCGAGCTTGCCTATCGCCGCACAGCGGCAATCGACAGAAAAAACCGGCAAAAACTGCCCAGTTCGGGCAATGCCTAAATCACTTCAAGTTCGGCACGCAGGGCGCCCGAGGCCTTCATGGCCTGGAGGATGGCGATCAGATCCTGCGGATTGGCGCCGAGGGCGTTCAGGGCCTTGACGATATCCGCCAGGTTGGCGCTGGTGCGCACATTCTGCAAGGCGTTGGTTTCCTGCTTGATATCGACCTGCGCATTCGTCACAGGCGCGGTCTGTCCTCCGCCGAAGGCATTCGGCTGGCTGACCGCATTCTGCGCATTGACCGACACCGACAGATTGCCATGCGCCACGGCACAGGCATCAAGCTGCACCGACTGATTCATCACGACTGAGCCGGTACGGCTGTTGATGATGACCTTGGCGGCCATCTGCATGGGCCGCACCTCCAGGTTTTCCAGGCGACCGATGAAGGCAACACGATCATCGGCAGCGGCCGGCGCGCGCACACGGATCATGCGCGCGTCGAGCGCACTGGCAGTGCCGGGTGCGACACGGTTGATGGCCTCGACCACGCGCTGGGCCGTACCGAAGTCGCCGGTATTCAGTTCGAAATGCACGAAATCGCCCTGACCCACCAGGGTGGGCACGCCACGTTCGACCGTGGCGCCGTTGGCGATGCGACCTGCGGCGAGGTGATTGACGGTCACCGAAGAGCCGCCGGCGGAAGCGCCGGCGCCAACGACGGTGACATTGCCCTGGGCCATGGCGTAGATACTGCCGTCGGCACCCTTGAGCGGCGTCATGATCAGGGTGCCGCCCCGCAGGGACTTGGCATTGCCGATCGAGGAGACCGTGATGTCGATCTGCTGGCCCGGCTGGGCAAATGGCGGCAGACTGGCGGTCACCAGCACGGCGGCTACATTCTTCAGCTGCATGGTGGTACCGGTGGGCACGGTGATGCCCATGTTGGCCAGCATGTTGCTGATGCTCTGCACGGTAAACGGCGTCTGCGTGGTCTGGTCACCGCTGCCATCGAGACCGACGACGAGGCCGTAACCGACCAGCTGGTTGTTACGCACGCCGGAAATCGAGGTCAGATCCTTGATGCGCTCGGCACGCGCCGCATCGCTGATCAGGAGACCGGCCACAATGACCATGACCACCATCAATGCCTTCTGGATACCGCTGATGCCACCCATGCTCAGATCACCCCTAGAAAGGCAGGAAACTCAGGAAGAAACGCCCCAGCCAGCCCATGACCTGGGCGCTGTTGATGAAGCCGTTGGCCTTGAACTCAAGGCGGGCATCGGCGACTTGCGTGGATTGGACCGTGTTCTGGCTCGAGATCATGGTCGGATTGACGACGCCGGAGAAGCGCACGAACTCTTCGCCCTCCTTCAGCGCGATCTGCTTCTCGCCCGACACCAGCAGATTGCCGTTCGGCAGCACCTCGATCACCGTGCAGGTGATGGTGGAGCGGAAGGCATTGCTGGAGGTGTTCGAGCCCGAGCCGTCAAAGGAGGTCGAGTTGTTCGCATTCAGGCCCACGCCCTGAAAGGTCTTGAAGGGCAGGCCGGTAATCGTCGGCAGGGACACATCGGTCGTGCTGTTGCGTTCGGCCTTGGTCTCGGAGTTCTTCGATGCCTGGGTATTCTCGACGATATTGATGGTGATGATGTCGCCGACATTGCGTGCGCGCCTGTCCTCGAACAGCGGCCGCCCCATATTGGCGCTGTAGATCGCGCCCTGCGTCGTATACACATCATGACGCGACTCGGGGCGCACGGTCATGGGCTGATGCACGACCGTGGAAGGCGTGCTCATCACGCAGCCCGTCAAGGGCAGCGCGGCAATCAGGAGAAGTCGACAAGCCTTAATCATGACGCGGCCTCACATCTGCACCAGGCGGCCCAGCATGGCATCGGAGGTGGTGATCACCTTGGAGTTCACCTCGTAGGCGCGTTGTGCCTGGATCATGGTGACCAGTTCCTCGGCCACATTGACATTCGAGGTTTCGACATAGCCCTGATTGATCAGGCCGGTGCCGTTGAGACCCGGGGTATTCGGCGTCGGCGTGCCGGAAGAGGCGGTCTCGATGAAGAGGTTTTCGCCCACTGCCTGCAGGCCGCCAACGTTCACGAAGGTAGCGAGCTGCACGGTACCGATCTGCGTCGGCGCCGCCGCGCCCGGCAGGGTCACGGTGACCACGCCATCGCGGCTGACCGACAGCGACAGGGAGTTCTGCGGCACGGTAATCGCGGGAGACAGCGGATAGCCGCTGGAGGTCACGACCTGGCCGGTGTTGTCCTTCTGGAAAGCGCCATCGCGCGTGTAGGCAAGGGTGCCGTCCGGCATCTGGATCTGGAAGAAGCCGGAGCCGTTGATGGCCATGTCGAGCGGATTCTGCGTCTGCTGCAGGCTGCCCTGGGTGTAGATGCGCTCGGTCGAGATCGGGCGCGCACCCGTACCGAGGGTCAGACCCGAAGGCACTTGCGTGGTCTGCGTCGACTGTGCGCCCGGCTGGCGCATGGTCTGGTACAGCAAGTCCTCGAACACCGCACGCGAACGCTTGAAGCCGTTGGTGCTGACGTTGGCAAGGTTGTTCGAAATGACGTCGAGATTGAGCTGCTGCGCGTCAAGGCCGGTCTTGGCAATCCAGAGCGAACGCATCATGGTGTCTTATCTTTCCTGGTTAGCCGTTGTGCGACAGCAGCTGCGTTGCAGCCCTATCGTTGGTTTCGGCATTCGAGATCATCTTGATCTGCATTTCAAACTGGCGCGCCAGCGAGATCATGCTGACCATCTGGTCAGTGGCGCTGACATTGCTGCCTTCGAGCACGCCGGTGCTGAGGCGGACGCTCTCGCTGAGTGGCGCAGGCTGGCCGGTGCGCAGGCGAAACAGGCCATCGGGACGACGCTCCAGATCTGCCTCGGCCGGATTCACCAGCTTGATGCGGCCGACCGGGCTGGTCGTGCGCAAGCCGGTGGTGGGAATGATGGAGACCGTGCCATCGCGACCGATCTCGACCTGCTGGTCGGGCGGCACCGCAATTGCGCCACCATCCCCGACCACATTCAGGCCATTGCGCGTCTGCAGGACGCCGTTGAGATCCAGCTGCAGATTGCCGTTGCGCGTATAGGCCTCGGTACCGTCGGGCGCGGTGACTGCGATCCAGCCGCCACCCTGCACCGCAACATCGAGCTGCCGGTTGGTCTGCATGATGGGGCCGGTGGTGTAGTCGGTATGCGTGCTGGCATCGACGGCAAAGGCGCGCGTCGGCAGCGCCGGCGGCTGATTGTGGGTTTGCACCTGCACCGCACGCAGGCGATGCTCCTCGGCGCGATAGCCGAGCGTGGAAACATTCGACAGATTGTGCGCCACGGCCGCCTGCCGGTTCATCGTGCCCGATGCGCCAGTCATTGCGGTGTAGAGAAGACGGTCCATGTGCGCGATTACCTAGGCGGAATTAACGGAGGTTCACCAGGGTCTGGAGAATCTGGTCCTGGGTCTTGATGGTCTGCGCATTGGCCTGGTAGGCGCGCTGCTGGACAATCATGTCCACCAGTTCGGCCGTCAGGTCCACGTTCGAATCCTCGACCGCCGCGGACTGGATTACACCGAAATTGCCCTGCCCCGGCGCACCGGTCACCGGCTGGCCGGAATCATTGGTTTCCCGCCACAGATTGCCGCCGACATTCTGCAGACCATTCGGATTGGGGAAGGTGGAGAGGACAATGCGGCCCATGTCGCGGGTGCGGCCGTTCGAGTAGACACCCTGAACGGTGCCATCGGCGGCCACGGAGATGCCGGACAGGCGGCCGGAAGCATAGCCGTCCTGCACCATGGCATTGAGCCCGGAGTCAGTGCCGAACTGCGTGGCAGTACTGACGTCGACATCGAAAACCAGCGGCGTCACGGCGCCATTGGTCAGCGCGAAGCTCTGGGCCACTGCGGTATACGGCGCAACATTCGGCAGATTGCCGGACGAATCGAAGACCAGGCTGGTCGCCGCGGACGGCGCACCGCCATCCAGCGAGGTGTACATGTCCCAGGTATTGGCTGTCGCAGTCTTCACGAAGAAGATCTGCATGTTGTGCTGATTGCCCAGGCTGTCATAGACGGGCTGGGTGGTCGACCAGGTGTAGCTGAGCGGATCCGAAATCGAGAACGGCGCGTTGACCGGCACACCCTTGCGCGAATCCAGATTGAAACCGACCTCGCTCTCGCTGGTGGGGTTGGGGCTGATCAGCGAGGTATCCAGACGGATGGCGCCAGGCTGACCGCTGTCAGGCACGATGCCGGTGACGGCGTCGGCCTGCAAGCCGGTCAGGTAGAGACCGGCGGAATTGACGATATAGCCTTCCTTATCGATCAGGAACTGGCCGTTGCGCGTGTAGGCTGCCGTACCCGAGGACACGCCCGGCTGATCCGACACGCGATAGAAGCCGCCGCCGTTGATGGCCAGATCGAGCGGATTGTTGGTCGTGGTCAGGTTGCCCTGCGTGAATTGCTGGGCAACACCGGACAGGTTGGCACCGATACCGATCTGCGATGCGCCAGTGCCATTGAGCGAGGCAGCATAGATATCGGAAAACTGCGCATTGGCGCCCTTGAAGCCGACCGTGCCCGAGTTGGCAATATTGTTGCCCACTGCGTCAAGCGCACGTGCTGCCGAATTCAGACCGCTCAAACCCTGTTGGAAAGACATTTTGCCTACCTCCTGAAAATTCCTGTCAGATGATCTGCTTCAGATCATCAACGGTGTAACGTCCGTAGTTGCCGACATCGACACCGATCTCGCCCTTGTTGTTGCGTACCACGCCACTGATGTAGCCAAACTGCAGGGCGCTGACCTTGACGTCGCTATTGCCCTGGGTCGCCATCACGTTGAAGCTGTAGTTACCCTGCGCCAGCGCCGCGCCGTCATCACCCTTGCCGTCCCAGACAAAGTTCTGCACGCCGGCCTCACGCCCTTCCAGGGTGACGGTACGCACCAGATTGCCATTGCCATCGCGGATTTCGATCTTGACGACATCGGCAGCACTGACCAGATCAAAGCCGCCAATCGCACCGGACTCTGTCAGCGGCAGGTTCTTGCCCTCAACCAGCGCGCCATGACCGACCAGCGCCGCCATTTGCAGCGCCTGGGTTTCGGAAGTGCTGCTCATCATTGCCGCCAGGGTCGTATTCAGGCGCTCGATACCATCCACCGTGCTGATCTGCGCCAGCTGCGAAGTCATCTGGGCGTTGTCCATCGGATTCAGCGGGTCCTGATTCTTCAGCTGGGTGGTCAGCAGCGTGAGGAACTTGGTCTGCTGATCCTCGGCCTTGGTCGCCGAACCACGCTTGTTGCTGGCATTGAGCTGATCAATGACCGCAGCGTCGACACCTACATTACTGGTGGTTGCCATCTATGTCTCCTTGTCACTGACCCAGGGCCAGCGTCCTCTGCATCAGGGTCTTGGCGGTATTCATCACCTCGACATTGTTCTGGTAGGCGCGCGATGCGGAGATCATGTTCACCATCTCCTCCACCACATTCACGTTCGGCATGTTGACCATGCCCTTGTCATCGGCCTGCGGATTCTTGGGGTCATACACCTGGCGCAGCGGCGCGGCACTATCGACGACCTGGGTCACCCGCACGCCGACACCGCCACTTTCGCTCACCGGCGTTGCCTTGAACACCACCTGCTTGGCGCGATAGGGCTGGCCATCGGCACCCACCACGCTGTCGGCATTGGCAAGATTGCTCGCGGTCGTATTGAGGCGCGCCGACTGTGCAGTCAGCGCAGAACCGGCGATGGCAAAAACGTTACTCAGGCTCATTCATCCACCTCACTGCGACTGCATGGCCATGCGCAGGCCATCGAAGCGGCCGCGAATGAAGGTCAAAAGGGCTTCGTAATGGATGCTGTTCTCGGCCAGCGCGGCACGCTCCACATCCATATTCACGGTATTGCCATCAACCGCACCCTGGTATTCGGTGCGGTACTTCAGCTCGCTGCCGTAGGGGGCGCCCGTAGCGCCACCCAAATGGCCGGCAGACGTGCGGTTCAGCGCCACAGGGCCATCGCCGCGACCGGACAGGGCATTTGCCAGTGCCGCCTTGAAGTCGATATCGCGGGCCTTGTAATTCGGCGTGTCGGCATTGGCAATATTCGAGGCCAGCGCCTCCTGGCGATAGGCGCGCAGGTTGATCGAGGTCTGATAGACACGCAGGCTTTCGTTGAGGCGATCGATCATGGCGGCGTTTTATTGACTAAAGTTTGCAAGACACCGGTCGTAATGCACAGTCCGTGCCAGCATCGAGCAGCACACTGAAGTAACAGCAAAAACCACGACTTATCCGGCACTTCGGCGGCCATTCAAGCCATGACCGGCTTACCCCGGCACACCCGCTTGCCGCCCGCATGGACTGACTGCCGCATCCACGGCAAAACTTGCCGCAGACGCGGCAAGCATTCGCCCTTGCCGCACAGGCGCCTGATCATGCG
This sequence comes from Rhodocyclaceae bacterium, assembly GCA_019750575.1. Lineage (GTDB taxonomy): Bacteria > Pseudomonadota > Gammaproteobacteria > Burkholderiales > Rhodocyclaceae. The sequence continues at coordinate 18,935 of JAIEOJ010000101.1, forward strand.
GGCAGCCCCTTCTCGCCATGCCGACCTGACGGGCTTGCCTCAACTCGCCGCCCATGTTTGAATCGGGACATGATCCGATGCACACGCACCCTGCTTGCGGCACTGCTGGCACTCGCCAGCCTCAGTGCCAGCGCCAATGACGACAACGCCCAGATTCGCAGCGCCATTGAGGCCTACCTGAAAAACCAGACCGCCGGCATGCCGGGCAAGGCCAGCTTCAACGTCAACCCGGTCGAAAACAGCGCCAGCCGCCCGCCCTGCCCCGCCCTGGATGTCAGCATGGCGCCCGGCGCGCGCAGCATTGGTCGCACCACGGTGCTGGTGCGCTGCCGCAGCGAGGGTGGCTGGGCGATTTACGTCCCCGTGCAGATCCGCCTGGTCACCAAATACCTGACCACCAGCCGCCCCTTGAGCCAGGGCCAGCTCATCAGCGAGGGCGACCTGACCCTGCAGAATGGCGACCTGGGCGATCTGCCGAGCGGCGTGCTGCTGGATGCCTCGCAAGCCGTGGGCCGCATCACGGCCATGCCCATCCCGGCCGGCAAACCCCTGCTCTCGGACGTCTTGCGCCAGCCGCCGGTGATCCAGGCCGGCCAGCAAGTGAAGGTGGTGTCGCGCGGAGCGACCTTTGAAGTGTCGAACGAAGGCCGCGCCCTGAGTGCGGCCACCGAAGGGAAGGTAGTGCAGGTCCGGCTCAACAACGGCCAGATCGTCAGCGGCCTTGCCCGCCGCGGCGGGACTGTCGAAATCTCTTTTTAAGCACGGCACGGCTGCGGTAAGATAAGGGCGCAACAAGCCCCGCCCTGATGGTGGCATTGCGGATAAACGGGAAATAAAGCCTCAAGTTTTACTTTTCCCTGCCGTTGATACAGGCAGAAACCCGCCCTGCGAGGACTCAAGTGAAGATCGACTCCAACAAACCTGCCGGCACACCGAGCACCCCCAGCGGGGCGGCACGCGCACGCCCGGGCCAGGCCGGAGCCGCTCCCGCACAGGCAAACAACGGGCCGGCACCTGCCACTGCCGCCACGCTGAGCGGTGCACAGACCGTAGACAGCATTCTCGCCAGCACCCCGGTCGTGGATGCTGACCGTGTCGCCGAGATCAAGCGCGCGATTGCCGAAGGCCGTTTCCAGGTCAATCCCGAGCGTATCGCCGATGGCCTGCTGCAAAGCGTGCGCGACATGCTCGGCAGCGAACGCTGAGTACGATGGCCGCGGGCAGCCCCGAGCCCACCCCGGCAGCCACCCATTGCATGCGACGCTGTCGCCCAATGAGCCCCTGAAAAGGCACTGAACATGTCCACCGCCCTGCGCACCGCCATTGCTGCCGAAATCAGCGCGCTGCAATCCTTTATCGCAACGCTTGAAGAAGAGCAGCGACTCTTGATCAGCGGCGATGCGGACGCCGTCCTGCCGCTGCTGGAGAAGAAAACCGCCCTGATCGCCGAGCTCGGCAACGCCGGCCAGCAACGCGAAGCGGCTTTCCAGTCGCTCGGCGTCGCCATCAGCAAGGATGCGATGGAGACCTGGGTTGCCGGTTCTGCCGCGGATTTCCAGACGCAATGGCAGACCCTGCTTGAGCTGGCGCAGACGGCCAACCGCATCAACAGCACCAACGGCCAGCTGATCAACACCCGCTTGCAGTACAACCAGCAGGCACTCACCATTCTCATGAATGCCGCCGGCAATCTGGGCGACAGCAGCACCTACGGCCCGGATGGTCACAAGACCACGGGCTCGGGCTCGCGCCCGCTCGGCAGCGCGTAGGGCGCTGCATTCTGCTTTTTCTTTGATTCCCGGGCCAAGCCCGGCAAGCCAGGTCGAGCCGCAGGCTCGGCGGGCTTAGGTTCACTGGGCCGGATGAGGGTGTGGCTGGTCCTCAAAGAGGAACAGCCACACCCTCATCCGGCACCTGCGACTCTATGGTCACAGCCACGCGGCGATTGCGCTGGCGTCCTTCCGGCGTATCGTTGCCGGCGACCGGGCGCTGATCGGCAAACCCTGTTGC
>JAIEOJ010000123.1 GCA_019750575.1 Rhodocyclaceae bacterium
TGATCGGCAAGCATGTGCGGCGTACCGATGCCGTGGACAAGACCAACGGCAAGGCGCAGTTCACGCAGGATGTGCAGTTGCCGAACATGCTCGTCGCCATGGTGGCGCATCCGCCGCGGTTCGGCGGCAAGGTCAAGTCCTTCGATGCTGCCGAGACGAGAAAAATCAGGGGCGTTGTCGATGTCGTGCAGATTCCCCGCGGTGTTGCCGTGCTGGCGCGGGATACCTGGAGCGCCAAGAAAGGCCGCGATGCACTCCGGATCGAGTGGGATGACAGTGCCGCTTTCAAGCTGGGCAGCGAGCAGATTTTCGCGAAGTACCGGGAGTTGGCGAAAAAACCGGGCGCCGTGGCGCGCAAGGAATGCGATATCAGCAAGGCCTTCGGCGCCGCGGCTAGGGTGGTGGAGGCCAGCTACGATTTCCCCTATCTCGCGCATGCGGCGATGGAGCCGATGAACTGCGTGATGCAGCTGACGGGGGACAAGTGCGAAGTCTGGAACGGCGAGCAGTTCCAGACCATAGACCAGATGAACATCGCCAAGGTCGTCGGCCTCAAGCCCGAGCAGGTCACGCTCAACATGCTCTATGCCGGCGGCAGTTTTGGCCGGCGCGCCTGCAAGGATTCGGACTTTCTGGTCGAGGGCGCGCAGATCGTCAAGGCACTGGACGCCAAGTCGCCGGGAAAGGCGCCACCGGTCAAGCTGGTATGGACGCGCGAGGACGACACGCGCGGCGGCTACTACCGCCCGGCCTTTCATCATGCACTCAAGGCGGCCCTCGACGACAAGGGCAATATCACCGGCTGGCAGCATCGCCTGGTCGGCCAGTCCATCATCACCGGTTCGCCGTTCGAGGGCGGCATGGTCAAGGATGGCATTGATGCCGTCTCGGTCGAAGGCGCCGCGAACCTGCCGTATGCCATCCCCAATATGCTGGTTGATCTGCATACGCCGACGGATATCGGCGTCCCCGTGCTGTGGTGGCGCTCCGTCGGTTCATCGCACACGGCGTTTTCCACCGAGGTGTTTCTCGATCAACTGGCGAAGACGGCAGGCAAGGACCCGGTCGCCATGCGTCTGCAATTGCTCGACAAGCATCCGCGGCATGCCGCCGTACTCCGGCTGGCGGCAGAGAAGGCGGGCTGGAACAAGCCCTTGCCTGCGGGTAAAAGTGGCGAGCGGCGCGGGCGCGGCGTGGCCGTGCACGAGTCCTTCAACTCCTACGTCGCCCATGTGGCCGAAGTGACCTTGCAGAAGGACGGTTCGGTCAGGGTCGATCGCATCGTGTCGGCCGTCGATTGCGGCGTCGCGATCAACCCGGACAACATCCGCGCCCAGATCGAAGGCGGCGTCGGCTTCGCCCTGTCTTCGGTTCTCCACGGCAGGATCACGCTCAAGGACGGCGTGGTCGAGCAGTCGAACTTCCACGACTACGCGCCGATCCGCATCAATGAAATGCCCAGGGTCGAAGTGCATATCCTCGCCTCCGCCGAAAAGCCGACCGGCATCGGTGAGCCCGGTGTGCCGCCGCTGGCACCGGCGATGGCGAATGCAATCGCGGCGGCGAGCGGCAAGTGGATCACCGCGCTGCCGATCGACACCGAAACCTTGAAGGCCTGAGCATGGACAGCCTCGACATGCAGGTCCTCTCCGCCGTGCAGCGCTGGACGGCGGACGGGCACAAGGTGGCGCTGGTCACCGTGGCCAAGACCTGGGGTTCGTCGCCGCGCCCGCCCGGCGCCTGGCTAGCCTTGCGCGACGACGGCACGGTGCAGGGCTCGGTTTCGGGCGGCTGCATTGAGGACGACCTGATCGCGCGCATGCGCGACGGCCGCATCAGTGGTACTCAGCCCTTTGCCTTGAGCTACGGCGTCACCAAGGAGGAGGCCACGCGCTTCGGCCTGCCGTGCGGCGGCACCCTGGAGCTGGTAGTCGAGCCGGCGCCCGATGTGGCGGCGCTGTCCGCCATGACAGGACTGATTGCGAACGGGCAACTGGCCCTGCGCACGGTGGATGTCAATCAGGGTACGGTGTCGTATGCGCACGGCAGCCGCGGCGATGCGGTGCAATGGGCGGAGGGCAAACTCACCACGGTGCATGGCCCGCGCCGGCGTCTGCTCATCATCGGGGCGGGGCAGATTTCCTTCTATCTGGCGCAGATGGCCCTGCCTCTGGATTACGAAGTCATCGTCTGCGATCCGCGCGTCGAGTACAGCAGCGCATGGCAGGTACCGGGCACCGAGCTGCGCACCGACATGCCGGACGATGCGGTGCTGGCCTTGAACCTCGATCCCAACAGCGCCGTGGTGGCGCTGACGCATGACCCCAAGCTCGACGACATGGCGCTGCTGGAGGCGCTCAAGTCGCCGGCTTTCTATGTCGGCGCGCTCGGCTCAAAGCTCAACAACGACAAGCGGCGCGCGCGCCTGCAGCAGTATTTCGATATCACGACCGAAGAGGCGGAGCGTCTGCACGGGCCGGTCGGCCTGCCCATCGGCAGCCGCACGCCGCCCGAAACCGCCGTCGCCATCCTGGCCGAGATGACGGCCGTCAAGAATGGGGTAGGGGCGACTTTCTCGCGCAACCGGCCGGGCACGCCCGCAAGCCAGCGCGCCTGATGCAAGTGGTCGGCGTATTGATTGCAGCAGGGCAGAGCCGGCGCTTCGGTGCCGACAAGCTGCTGCATGCGCTCGCCGACGGTTCGCCGCTGGCGCTGGCGGCCTTTCGCAACCTGAAGCCGGCCTGCGCCGAGGTCGTCGTCGTGCTGCGGCCCGAGCAGGAAAACCTGGCCAGCCTGCTGTGGAATGAAGGTGCGCGCATCGTCATCTGCGAGGACAGCCATGCCGGCATGGGGCATTCGCTTGCGGCGGGTGTGCGTGCCAGCCCACATGCGCATGGCTGGGTCCTGGCGCTGGCCGACATGCCCTATGTGCAGACGGCGACGATGCGCCGCGTGGCCGAGGCCATCGGCAGCGGTGCCAGCATCGCGGCGCCGATCCATCAGGCGCAGCGCGGTCATCCGGTGGCCTTTTCACGCAAGTGGTACGCGCGTCTTGCCAGCCTCTCTGGCGATATGGGCGCGCGCAGCCTGCTGCAGGCGCATGCCGACGAACTGGTCCTGATCGCGTGCGACGATGCAGGCATACACCGCGACATCGACACCCCGGCAGACCTGATCAGCGCCTAGACGCTTACAGGATCACCGCCTGATCCGGAATTTCGTTGCTGTCTCCGCTGCCCTGCGGATAGTGCGTTCTGAGGTGGTGTGCGACGGCCTGAATGCCCGCCAGCAGCCCGGCTTCAAAATCGCCGCGCCGGAAATGCGTTTCCATTGCGCGGCAGATCGTTTCCCATTCCGGCTGTGCAATCCGCGCATTGACGCCGCGGTCGGCAACGATCTCCACGTCGCGGTCAGCCAGCAGCAGATAGATCAGGACGCCGTTGTTATGCTCGGTGTCCCAGACGCGCAACTGCGAGAAGACATCAATCGCGCGTTCGCGTGCCGACTGTCCGCGCATCAGCGCGGCCCAGGGCAGGGACGCCTCGACGGCGAAACGGATTTCGCCGCTATGACCGGCCTCCGCCTCGCGTATGCCGGCCTCGATGCGATGCAGGCAGGCGGCGGGGAAGGCGCGGCGCACACGGTAGTGGCCGCAGGAAAGGTGGGCAAGGATGCGCTTGAACTGCATCAGAATCTCCCCGATGCGCCGCCGCCGCCGAAGCCGCCACCACCACCACTGAATCCGCCGCCGCCAAAACCGCCGCTGCCGCCGCTGCCGAAGCCACCACCGCCACGGAAGTTGGCAAAGCTGAAGAAGGTGGCGAACACGCCGACAATGATGGCCGGCATCCAGGCCTTGAGCATGAGCCAGACGATGCCGGTGACAAGTCCGAAGGTCAGCAGTGAGCCGAGCGCCGCGCCCAGCAGCGCGCGCAGCAGCTTGCCGCCGAAGAGGCCCGCAACGGCGGCAAGGGGCAAAATGTCGTCGAAGCTGCCTTCCCAGTTTTCCTGCGGTGCGGGTTGGGGCAGAGGCTCACCATCGACGAGCCGGATCATGCGGTCCACGCCGGCCGCGATGCCCTGGTAGAAGTCCCCGCTTTTCAGGGGCGGCACGATGATGTCGCTGACAATGCGTTTGCTGGCGATATCGGTCAGCACGCCTTCGAGACCGTAGCCGACCTCGATGCGCAAGGCCCGGTCGTCCTTGGCAATCAGGAGCAGGGCGCCGTCGTCGATACCCTTGCGGCCGAGCTTCCATTGTTCCGCGACGCGCATCGAATATTGCTCGATGCTCTCGGGCTGCGTGGTCGGAACAAGCAGTACGGCGATCTGGCTGCCCTTTTGCCGTTCGAATACCTGCAGTCTTTCTTCCAGCGCGGCTTTCTGGTCTGCGGTGAGGGTGCCGGTCAGATCGGTGACGCGCGCCGACAACGCCGGCACTGCCACCTCGGCGCGGGCAGAGCCCGCCAGGATCAGGCATGTGATCAGCGCGCATGCCTTGAGCCAGGCGATCATTTGCTGAAGTCGACCTTGGGCGCCTTGGAGATTTCAGCCTCGTTCTCTACCGTGAAGTTCGGTTTTTCCTTGTAGCCCAGCACCATGGCCGTGAGGTTGTTGGGGAAGGTACGCACCGCGACGTTGTAGGCCTGTACCGCCTCGATGTAGCGCTTGCGCGCGACTGTGATGCGGTTCTCCGTGCCCTCGAGCTGGGCTTGCAGGTCGCGGAAATTCGCATCGGCCTTCAGCTGCGGATAGTTTTCACTGACGACCAGCAGGCGCGACAATGCGCTCGACAATTCGCCCTGGGCGGCCTGGAACTTGCCGAAGGCCGCCGGATCATTGATCAGCTCGGGCGAGGCCTGGAGGCTGCCGACCCTGGCGCGCGCTTCGGTGACCGTGGTCAGCACTTCCTTTTCGTGCTGTGCGTAAGCCTTGACCGTATTGACCAGATTCGGAATCAGGTCGGCACGCCGCTGATACTGATTGAGCACCTCGGACCAGGCCGCCTTGACCTGTTCATCGGTGGTCTGGAAGGTGTTGTAACCGCAGCCGGACAGCAGCAGGGTGAATGAGGCGAGCAGGGCCAAACCGATCTTGCGCATGATCTTCTCCAGAGGAAGGAAAGCGGGCCCATCATACCAGCGGCATGATGGGCAGCCATGTCGTCAGGCAGATGCGATTGCATGTGCGCTTTTCAAGCGCTCATGCCCCACCCGCAAATAAAAAGCCGCCCGGCGGGCGGCTTCAGTGGGTAGCGGCAAACCGCTCAGTCTACGGTTGCGCCGCTTTCCTTGACCACGCGCGCCCATTTCTGAGCTTCGGCCTTGGTGAAAGCCTTGAAGTTCTCGGGCGTGTCGCCGACGAAGTCTGAGCCGGTGTCGACCAGGGCCTTCTGGAATTCCGGCTGCTTCATGGCCTTGATCGCCTCGGCATTTACCTTGGTCAGCAAGTCCTTGGGCATGTTGGCCGGGCCGAACAGGCCATACCAGGCATAGGACTCGACCGCGGCAAAACCCGATTCGCCGAAGGTCGGCACATTCGGGAACAGGGGCGAACGCTTGTCGCCCGAGACGGCGATGGCCTTGACCTTGCCGGCCTTGATGTGCGGCGTGATGGCCACGGTGCTGTCGAACATCATGGGCACATGGCCGCCGAGGAGGTCAGCAATTGCTGGCGCCGAACCCTTGTAGGGGACATGCGTGATCTGCAGCTTGGCCATGGACTTGAACAGCTCGCCGGTCATGTGCTGCGGCGTGCCGTTGCCGGCCGAGGCATAGACAATGTTGCCCTTCTTGTCGCGGATGTAGGCGATCAGTTCCTTGAGGTTGTTGGCCGGCACCGAGGGATGCACGACCAGCACCAGCGGCACGCGCAGCAGATTGGTGATGGGCGTGAGGTCCTTGTCCGGATCGAAGGACATGTTCTTGTAGAGGCTGGGATTGATCACAATCGGCGCGCTTGACGTCACCAGCAGGGTATAACCGTCGGGTGCGGATTTGGTGACCTGGGCGGTACCGATATTGCCGCCGGCGCCGCCCTTGTTGTCCACGACGAAGGGTTGGCCCAGGCTTTCATTCATGGCCTTGGCCAGCGGACGCGCCGCCGTGTCCGAGGGGCCGCCCGGCGGCCAGGGCACGACCACGGTGACCGGCTTGCTCGGCCAGGCCTGGGCCAGGCAGGCGGCACTGATGCCGGCGCCTATGGTGAATGCGGCCAGCTTGCGGACAATCTGCGCAATCTTCTTTTGCATGCTGCATCTCCTCTGACGTGAAATGAAAACCGCCCGCATGTTGATCCTGAGAGGCATGCGGGCGGTTTCTGGGGCGGGTGTCGATCAGACCTTGTACTGGCTGACGATTTCCTTCATCCGGTGCGCCAGTGCGTCGAGTTCCTCTGCCGTGGCGGAGGTGTTTTCCGCCGCGGCATGGTTTTCCTCCGACATCTGGGCGATCTTCTCGACCTGTTGGGCAATGCTGGTGCTGGCGATCCCCTGTTCGCGGATCGCGTTGCTGATTTCGCCCACCCGATCCACGGCGCGGCCGGAGCTGGCGCGGATCTGCGTGATGGCGGTGTTGGCGGTGTTGGCGGCATTGGCGCGTTCCACGCCGATGGTGACGCGCTCATCAACCGCCTTCATGCCTTCGACCGTGTTCTGGGCATTGACCTGCATGGCGGCGATGGTTTCGGCGATGACCTGGGTCGATTGCGAGGTACGTTCGGCCAGCTTGCGCACTTCGTCCGCCACCACGGCAAAGCCGCGGCCCTGTTCGCCGGCGCGTGCCGCCTCGATGGCGGCGTTGAGGGCGAGCAGATTGGTCTGGTCGGCGATTTCCTTGATCACGCCGATGACTTCATTGACGCGCTGGCTGTCGCGATCGAGGTCGGCGACATAGCTGGATGCATCGCGCACGGTGCTGGCGATCAGGTTGATGTCCTCGACGGTTTCGACGATGGTCTTCTCGCCATCCACGGCCAGGCTGCCGGACTCGCCGGACAGGCGGTTGGCCTCGCCGGCCTGATCGGCCACATGGTTGATGCTGACCGTCATTTCCTCCACCGTGGCGGCCATGTCGGCGGCCGAGGCGCTCTGGCTGGAGGCGCTTTCGGTGACAATGTGCGCGGTTTCGGTCAGGCGCTTGGCGGCTTCGGTGACGCGATCCGACTGATCGGCGATCTGGCGCAGGCTTTCCTGCAGGCGGGTGGTGAGGCGATTGACGGCTTCGACGGTTGCGCCGACTTCGTCATTGCTCATAACGGGCGCACGACGAGTGAAGTCGAGATTGCGCTCCACATCCACCAGGGTTTCGCGCAGCGAGTTCAGCGAGGTCACCACATTGCGGTAGATGACCGAGCCGAGGAAACCGACACCGACGATGGCGAGCAGGGCGAGAATGATCATGCCCGTGGTCAGGCGGCCGGCAAGCTGCTGAGAAGCGGTCTTGTCAGCGTTGGCAAGTTCGACGTTGTACTTGACGTGCTTGGTCAGGGTTTCTGTGGCATTGACCGCTATCCTGTTGTTTTCGAGCAGGGTGTGCTGGGCGTCGGTCTTCATCAGATTCTTCGACATGGTCAACACTTCGGCTGCCAGCTTGCGATAGGCTGCAATCGCGGCACGTCCATCCTCGGCCATCTTGCGGTCGGTTTCATCTACCACCATCTGCTTCTCGTACTGCTCAAGCTCCTCGTCTACGCGCTTGCCGAGCTTGATCAGGTCTTCCTCGAAAGCCTTCTGCTTGTCCATGTCGTCGCTCATGACATGCGATTGCAGACGCAGGCGCATGCGGAACATGTCCTGAGTGATTTCGTTGAGCAGAATGATGCTGGGCAACAGGTTGTCGTTGACGCTGTCGAGTTTGCCCTGCAACTGCTTGAGCCCGAAGATGCTGCCCCCGCCGAGCAGTACCAGTGCCAGTACGGCGATGGTGATGAGCAAGGAAAGACGTTTTGCAATGGTCATGGTGCCTACCTCTGTTCTTATCGTTCAGTGTTCTGATTGTCGGCCAGGGGCGGACAAAGCAAAACACCCAAAACGGCATTAATTCGATTTATTTTTAGCCGATGCAAGTCATTTTGCCACTGTATCAGCCAATACAGCGATTTGATCTGAAGAAAACGATAGGTTCTGCTGGTCACTGTAGCAGCATGGCACAACAGGCTTCGGGTCTATGCAGAGGGGATCAAAGCTGCTCGCGGGTGAGTAGAAAGATCTTTTCATCACCACCTTCCGCATCCAGCCAAATGGCATCCAGTTGCGGAAAGGCCGCTTCGACCAGATCGCGGTTATGGCCGACCTCGACCGCCAGTACGCCACCCGGCTTGAGGTGCCCCTTGGCCTCGGCCAGGATGCGGCGAACGATATCCAGCCCGTCAGCGCCCGCAGCGAGCGCGAGCGCGGGCTCATGGCAGTATTCGGGCGGCAGCGCCTCCATGGATTCGGTCGTCACATAGGGCGGATTGGAGATGATAAGGTCGTACTGCTTGCCACCCAGTCCGGCAAACAGGTCAGACTCGATCGCGCATACCGCGTCCTCCAGCCCGTAGTCGGCGATATTGCGGTGCGCGACGGCGAGGGCGTCGGGCGAGATGTCCACGGCATCGACCTGCGCATTGGGAAAGGTGTGCGCCATGATGATGGCAAGACAGGCCGAGCCGGTGCAGAGGTCCAGCGCATCGGTGACGGTGTCGGGGTCCTCGATCCAGGGCGCGAAACCGTTTTCCAGCAGTTCGGCAAAATAGGAGCGCGGCACGATGACGCGCTCATCCACATAGAACCTGAAATCACCCAGCCAGGCCTCATGCGTCAGGTAGGCAGCCGGCACGCGGCGGGTAATGCGCTGCTGCAGGATCTCCAGCACGGCCAGGCGTTCGTCACGCGTCAGTCGCGTGTCCAGCCACGGTTCGAGCTGGTCGATCGGCAGGTGCAGGGTATGCAGGATCAGCCAGGCCGCTTCGTCATGCGCGTTGTCGCAACCGTGGCCGAAGCTCAAACCTGCCTCGTTGAAACGGCTGATCGCCCAGCGCAGCCAGTCGCGGAGAGTGTGAAGATCGTCAAGGATGGCGCTCATGGGGTTAACCTCAAATTCAAAAGCGGAAACACAAAGCCACGAAGCGCACAAAGTTGCACCAAGAAAGACAAGGCCTTTGCATGGGCTGTGCTACTTCGTGTCCTTTGTGGCTTCGTGGTGAAGGGGTGTCTTTATGCCAAGAGGCGTTCCAGAGCGCCGCGATAGATTTCGGCCAGCGGTTCCATGTCGGCCACGGCCACGCATTCGTTGATCTGGTGAATCGTCGCATTGACCGGACCGAGCTCGACCACCTGCGGACAGATGTCGGCGATGAAGCGGCCGTCCGAGGTGCCGCCGGTGGTCGATAGTTCGGTGTCGAGGCCGGTGGCAGCCTTGATGGCGCCGGACAGGGCCTCAACCAGCGTGCCGCGCGGCGTGAGGAAAGGCTTGCCGCCCTGGTTCCACACCAGCTCGTATTCCAGGCCGTGCCGATCGAGAATGCCGTGCACGGTGGTCTTGAGTTCATCCACTGTGGTTGCGGTGGAGAAACGGAAGTTGAACAGCACCTCCATGGTGCCCGGAATCACATTGGTGGCGCCGGTGCCGGCATGGATGTTGGAAATCTGGAAAGTCGTCGGCGGGAAGTACTCGTTGCCGGCGTCCCAGCTCGCGGCGGTCAGTTCGGCCAGCGCCGGTGCGGCGAGGTGTACCGGATTGCGCCCCAGATGCGGATAGGCGACGTGGCCCTGCTTGCCCTTGACGGTGAGCTTGCCGGACAGGGAGCCGCGGCGACCATTCTTGATCACGTCGCCGAGTTTCGCGGTCGAGGTCGGCTCGCCGACGATGCAGCAGTCGAGCAGTTCACCGCGTGCCTTGAGGGTTTCCACCACGCGCACCGTGCCGTCGATGGCATCACCTTCTTCGTCCGAGGTGAGCAGCAGGGCGATCGAACCCGTGTGCTCCGGGTGCGCGGCGACAAAGCGCTCGATGCCGACGACGAACGCCGCCAGCGAGGTCTTCATGTCGGCGGCGCCACGGCCGTAGAGGTAGCCGTCACGGATTTCCGGCTCGAAAGGCTTGCTGTTCCACTTGTCCAGCGGGCCCGTCGGCACCACATCGGTGTGGCCGGCAAAGCAGACCACGGGCGCGGCCTTGCCGCGCCGTGCCCACAGGTTGGTCACGCCGCCGGCGCTGATGAATTCGAGGTGGAAATCGAGTGGCCGCAGGCGTTCGGCGATCAGGTCGAGGCAGCCGGCATCATTGGGCGTGACGGAATCCCGGGCGATCAGGGCCTGGGTCAGGGAAAGGACATCTGACATTTATTCGTTTTCTGTCTTGAGTTCGAAGTTGCCGAAGGACAGGCTCTGCGCAGGCGCTTCGGCCATCGCCGTCTGGACGACTTCGCTTGCCTGGTCCGGCTTCTTGGGCTTGCCGTTTTCGGTGTTGTTGATCAGCCACTGCAGGTTGTTGGCCGAGTCGGCGGCGCCGAGGGCCTCGTCCAGCGAAATGACGCCCTTGGTGTAGAGGTCGAAGAGCGCCTGCTCGAAGGTCTGCGAACCGGGCGAGAGGCTCTTCTGCATGGCTTCGCGGATGCCGTCGATATCGCCTTTTTCCATCAGTTCGGCGATGTGCTTGGTGTTCAGCATCACCTCGGCGGCGGGGGTGCGCATGCCATCCGCTTTCCTGACCAGACGTTGCGAGACGATGCAGCGCAGCGTCACGGACAGGTCGCCCAGCAGCGAGGGGCGCGATTCCAGGGGATAGAAACCGATGATGCGCGACAGGGCCTGGTAGCTGTTGTTGGCGTGCAGGGTGGCGACGCAGAGGTGGCCGGACTGGGCGTAGGCGATGGCCTGGCCCATGGTGTCCTTGTCGCGGATTTCGCCGATGAAGATGACGTCCGGTGCCTGGCGCAGCGCGTTCTTCAGGGCGATCTCGAAGCTCTTGGCATCGGTGCCGATCTCGCGCTGGTTGACGATGGACTTCTTGTTCTTGAAGACGAACTCGACCGGGTCTTCCAGGGTCAGGATATGGCCGCTGGAAATGCGGTTGCGATAGTCGAGCAGGGACGCGATGGTGGTCGACTTGCCGGAGCCGGTGGAGCCGACCACAAGCAGCAGCCCGCGCTTTTCCATGATCACCGAGGGCAGCGTGGATGGCAGGCCCAGGGTTTCGATCTCCGGAATCTCGTTCTGGATGAAGCGCAGCACGGCCGAAATCGCGCCGCGCTGGTAGAACACCGAGACGCGGAAACGGCCGATGCCGGGCGCGCCGACGGCTGTGTTCAGCTCCTGGGTTTCAGCCAGCGTCTGGAACTCTTCCGGCTTGATGATTTCCTCGAGCAGGGTGCGGATGGTGCTGACATCCATGACCTGCTGGTTGATGGGAACCAGGGTGCCCTGGATCTTGATGTTGATCGGCGAACCGACCGCCATGAACATGTCCGATGCCTTTTTCTCGGACATCAGCTGAAACAGGCGCTGCATCGTTCCCATCATTCCCTCCCAGGAGTCAGGACTGCTTACTTAGTCGCCGCGCAGAAGCTCGTTGATGCTGGTCTTGGAACGGGTCTGGGCATCCACCTTCTTGACGATCACGGCGCAGTAGAGGCTGTACTTGCCGTCGGCCGAAGGCAGGTTACCGGAGACGACGACGGAGCCGGCCGGGATGCGGCCCTGGATGATCTCGCCGGTGGTGCGGTCATAGATGCGGGTGCTCTGGCCGATGTAGACGCCCATCGAGATCACGCAGTTGTCTTCCACGATCACGCCTTCGACCACTTCGGAACGGGCGCCGATGAAGCAGTTGTCGCCGATGATGGTCGGGTTGGCCTGCAGGGGTTCCAGCACGCCGCCGATGCCGACACCGCCGGAGAGGTGCACGTTCTTGCCGATCTGGGCGCAGGAGCCGACGGTGGCCCAGGTGTCGACCATGGTGCCTTCATCGACGTAGGCGCCGATGTTCACATAGCTCGGCATCATCACGACGTTCTTGCCGATGAAGGCGCCGCGACGGGCGGTGGCCGGCGGCACGACACGGAAGCCGCCCTTTTCGAACTCGTGCTGGTCGTAATGGGCAAACTTGGTCGGCACCTTGTCGAAGAAGTTCAGGTCGCCGCCGTGCATGACGCGGTTTTCCTCGAGGCGGAAGGAGAGCAGCACGGCCTTCTTGATCCACTGGTGGGTGACCCATTCGCCATTGATCTTTTCGGCCACGCGCAGACGGCCGGCATCGAGTTCGCTGATGACGTGGTGCACGGCCTCGCCAACGCGGGCAGGGGCAGTGCTCGGCTTGAGGTTGGCGCGATCTTCCCAGGCCTCTTCGATGGTGTGCTGGAATACGTTGGTCATGAAGGTCTTCCCATTCGGTTTGGATTAAAGAGTCTTGCAGAATTCGGCGATGCGCCCGGCGGCTTCCAGGCAGTCATCCAGACCGGCCACCAGGGCCAGACGAACGAAGCCGGCGCCCGGATTGACGCCATTGGCCTCACGCGCCAGATAGCTGCCGGGCAGAACACCGACATTATATTGATGCTGCAGGCGGCGGGTGAATTCCTCGTCGGCGATCGGTGCGTAGTTGGCAACTGAGGCCCACAGGTAGAAGCCGGCGTCGGGCACGGAGGTTTTCAGGTACGGCGCCACCAGCGGGGTGACTCGGTCGAACTTTTCCTTGTACAGACGGCGGTTCTCGACCACATGGGCTTCGTCCTGCCAGGCAATCACGCTGGTGGCCTGAATGGCGGGATTCATGGCGCTGCCGTGGTAGGTGCGGTAGAGCAGGAATGCCTTCATGACGTTCGCATCGCCGGCGACGAAGCCGGAACGCAGGCCTGGCACGTTGGAACGCTTGGACAGGCTGGAGAACACCACGAGGCGGGCATAATCATCGCGCCCGAGCTTGCGTGCGGCTTCCAGCGCGCCCAGCGGCGGCGCGGCTTCGTCGAAATAGATCTCCGAATAGCACTCGTCGGCGGCGATGATGAAGCCGTATTTGTCCGACAGGGCGAACAGTTCCTTCCAGTCCTCGAGCGTGAGCACTTTCCCGGTCGGATTGCCGGGCGAGCAGACGAAGAGCAGCTGCACGCGCGACCACTGTTCGGCCGACAGGGTGTCGTAGTCGAAGTTGAAGTCGTTTTCCGGCAGATTGTTGAGGAACACCGGCGTGGCGCCGCCCAGGTAGGCCGCCCCTTCGTAGATCTGGTAGAAGGGGTTGGGGCTGACCACCAGCGCACCGGGCTTGCTGCGGTCGATCACCGCCTGGGCGAAGGAGAACAGGGCCTCACGCGAGCCGTTCACCGGCAGAATCTGCGTGGCCGGATTGGGCGCCGGAATCTGATAGCGGCGGGCGATCCATTCGCTGATCGCCACGCGCAGCTTTTCGTCGCCTTGGGTCGTGGGATAATTGGCCAGTCCGGCCAGGCTGTTGCACAGCGCCTGCTTGATGAAATCGGGCGTGGCATGTTGCGGCTCGCCGATGCCGAGCCGGATTTCACGCAGGGAAGACGGCGTTGTCGGCGCACCCTGGGCCAACATGGCGCGCAGTTTTTCAAAGGGGTAGGGCTGGAGCTTGGCGAGATCGGGATTCACGGGCGAGCTTCTGTGGCACGAAACAAGCAATTATAAATGGACACTTCGCAAATAGCCGCGCCCCGGAAATCCACCCCCGTAATCTGCCTTTTGACCGGCGCCACCGTCTGGGGCCTGGTCTGGTATCCCTACCGCGTGCTGCAGGCACAGGGCATGAGCGGCATCGAGGCCTCGATCCTGACCTATCTGGTCGCCTTCCTGATCGGCCTCGGCCTGTGGCACAAGAAGCTGCGCGGGTTGCCCCTGCATCCCATGCTGTTCGCCGTCGGCCTGGCGGCGGGGGCCTGCAATCTCGGTTTTGTCATGGGCACCCTGCTCGGTGAGGTCACGCGCGTCCTGCTGCTGTTCTATCTCTCGCCGCTGTGGACCGTCATCTTTGCGCGCCTGCTGCTGGGCGAGCGCCTCAATGCGACCGGTGCCCTGATCATCGCGATTTCGCTGGCCGGCGCCTGCATCATGCTCTGGGACCCGGCACTGGGCCTGCCCTGGCCGCAATCGCTGGCCGAATGGCTGGGCCTCGGGGCCGGCATCTGCTTTGCACTGTCGAACGTCCTGATCAAGAAGGCCAGCAATATTCCCATCGAGCAGAAGGTGCTCGCCGTGTTTGTCGGCGTCATGGCCTGGAGCGTTTTCTTCTGGTTTTTCTTCCCCGGCACTCCCTGGAAGCTGGAAACCCTGTCCTGGCTGATGCTGCTGGTCGTCGGCCTGACCCTGGTGTTCACCAATGTGATCGTCCAGTACGCCATCAGTCATACACGCGCCTCGCAGGCCATCGTCATCATGCTGTTCGAGCTGGTGGTGGCGGCCTTCGCCTCCTGGTGGCTGGCCGGCGAAATGCTAGGCCTGCGTGACTGGATAGGCGGCGCCCTCATCATCGGCGCCAGCCTGTTATCCACGCGCATGGAAACCGCCGCCAACTGAGCCCGGCCCAGTCTTGGGCGGGGTTTCTGCCCGTATAATCGCCCGTCATTCAAGGCAAATCCGGGAGAGCGTGCGTGGCGCAGGAACAGAAGATACAGGGTGATGTGCTGCGTCTGCTCGACGATGTGCTGGGCCTGAATGGCCGCACACAGGGCTTTGCGCCGGACACCCCGCTGCTCGGCTCCTTGCCCGAGCTGGATTCCATGGCGGTGGTCGGCCTGCTGACGGCGCTTGAGGAGCAATTCGGCTTTGCCATCAGCGATGACGAAATCGACGGCAGCCTGTTTGCCAGCGTCGGCAGCCTCACCCGCTTCGTGCAGGACAAACTTGCGGCCTGAATCAGGCACGGAAGCCTTCTTTCTGCCGGTAGACGGCAGCGAACGCTTCTGTCTGCTGCACCTGCCGCCGGGCACGCCGCGCGGCAGCGTGCTCTACTTGCACCCCTTCGCCGAGGAAATGAACCGCTCGCGCGCCGTCGTCGCGCGGCAGGCGCGCGCCTTCGCGGCGGCCGGGCATGCCGTGCTGCAGATCGATCTTTACGGCTGCGGTGACAGCGCCGGCGATTTTGGCGATGCGAGCTGGGCGCGCTGGCAGGCGGATGCCCATGCCGGCGTGAAATTCCTGCAAGCCCGCTTCGATGCGCCCCTGTGCCTGTGGGGGCTGCGCAGCGGCACCTTGCTGGCCGGCGCGGTGGCGGCTGAACTGAATGCCTCAATTTCCCTGTTGCTATGGCAACCGGTCCTGTCCGGCAAGCAGCACCTGCAGCAGTTTCTGCGCCTGAGCCTGGCCGCCGATCTGCTGGAAGGCAGGGCCGGGGGCGGCACCGAGCCTCTGCTGGCACAACTCGCTGGCGGCGAGTCGGTCGAGCTTGCCGGCTACACCCTGGCGCCGCCACTGGCGCAGGGGCTCGCGGCCACTACCCTGGCACAGCCGCAGGTCGGGCAAGCGATGCACTGCATTGAAATCCTGCCCGGCAGCAGTGAGCTGTCGCCGGGACTGCGCCGTTTTGTCGACGCCGGCAGTGCCACGGCGGAAAGCTGCGCTGATGCGCAATGCTGGCTGACGCCGGGCGTGCTGGACTGCCCGGTCCTCGCATCCGCCAGCCTCGCCGCGCTGCGGAGCTTGCAGCCATGAATGTACGTGAAAGCGTGCTGCAGTTTGACTGCGCGGGGGAAAGGCTGATCGGCATCGTCAGCCATCCGCCGGCGGTGCCGCTCGCGGTTGGCATTGTCATTGTGGTGGGCGGGCCGCAATATCGTGCCGGCAGTCATCGTCAATTCACGCTGCTGGCGCGCGCGCTGGCAGCGGCCGGCCATGCCGTGCTGCGCTTCGATTGCCGTGGCATGGGTGACAGCAGCGGCGAGGCCCCCGGTTTTGAAAATATCGACGCTGATATCGGCGCGACCATAGCTGCCTTGCAGCAGGCCTGTCCCCAGGTTGCGCGCGTCGTCCTGTGGGGCTTGTGCGATGGTGCCAGTGCGGCCTTGCTCTACGCACGACGCAGCGCCGACCCGCGCGTGTGCGGATTTGCCCTGGCCAATCCCTGGATGCAGACGGCGCAGGCCGAGGCGCATGCCATCGTCCACACCTACTATCGGCAACGCCTGTTCAATCCGGCGTTCTGGCGCAAGCTGATTCGCGGCGAGATCAATCCCCTGCACAAGCTGGCTGAACTGCTCCGCCACTGGCGCGGTGCACGCGCCGATAGCGGCGGCCAGGGGGTGGCGGACAGCCTGCTGGATGCGCTGCAGCAACTGCGTTTGCCCATGCTGCTGCTGCTCTGCCGCAAGGATGCAACTGCCCAGACCTTTCTTGCCCAGCTCGAGCTGGCCGGCATCCCGCTGTCTGCACAGGCGCGTGTACAGTGCCGTTATTTCGCCGAGGCCGACCATACCTTTGCGCGTGCCGAATGGCGGCGCGATGCAGAGATTGCAACAATCGACTGGCTGAATCGCGAAATTCTGCCGTTGAGCCGCTGAAAATACGCTACAAGAGGCTTTATCAGGATAATTCACGCTTCGAACACAGGCAGAACCTCACCATGAACATACAGCCCGTCATCCTTTGCGGCGGCTCCGGCACACGACTGTGGCCCTTGTCGCGCGAGCAATATCCCAAGCAGTTGCTCAAGCTGTCCGGCAACCTGACCATGCTGCAGGCGACGGCCCAGCGCCTGAAGGGCGTGAAACTCGCCAGCGGAGCGAGCGTGCAGCCGCCGCTGCTGGTCGGCAACGAGGAATACCGTTTCCTGATCGCGGAGCAGCTGCGCGAGGTGAAGATCGCCAGCAACGGCCTGCTGCTGGAGCCGGTCGGGCGCAATACCGCACCGGCGCTGTCGGTGGCCGCGCATGCGGCACTGGAGCAGGGCGGTGACGCCATTCTCGTCGTCATGCCGGCGGATCAGGTGATCCAGAATGTGGCGGCCTTCCACGCTGCGGTGAGCGAGGCAGTGCAACTCGCCGCGGAGGGCAAGCTGGTTACGTTCGGCATCGTGCCGACCGCACCGGAAACCGGCTACGGCTACATCAAGCGCGGCGCAAAGCTGGGCGAGGGCGCTGGAGTTACGTCATATAGCGTGGATCGCTTCGTCGAGAAGCCGGCGCTGGACGTAGCGCAGAAATACCTTGCCAGCGGCGACTATTACTGGAACGGCGGCATCTTCGTGGTGCGCGCCTCGGTGTGGCTGGCCAAGATCGCCGAATTCCGCCCCGATATCGCCGCCTCCTGCGAGGCCGCGCATGCGCAATCGACCAAGGACCAGGATTTCCTGCGCCCGGACAAGGCGGCGTTCAGTAACTGCCCGGCGGACTCGATTGACTATGCCGTCATGGAGCGCCTTGCCGCCGCCGATCACAACACCGGCGAAGTCGCCGTCGTGCCGCTGGATGCGCAGTGGTCGGACCTGGGGGCATGGAATGCGCTGTGGGAAATCACGGCCAAGGATGAAAACGACAATGTGCTGATCGGCGACGTGCTTGCGATCGACAGCCATAACACCCTGGTGGTCGGCGACAAGCGTCTGATTGCCTGCGTAGGCATCGAGAATGCTGTTGTCGTCGAAACGGCGGACGCCATCCTCGTCGCCGACAAGCGCAAGATTCAGCAGGTCAAGGACGTCGTGCAGCAACTCAAGGACAGCGGTCGCTCCGAGCAGATTAGTCATCGCAAGGTCTACCGTCCCTGGGGCTGGTACGACAGCATCGATTCCGGGCCGCGTTTCCAGGTCAAGCGTATCGTCGTGAATCCGGGCGCCAGCCTCTCGCTGCAGATGCATCATCACCGCGCCGAACACTGGATCGTGGTGTCGGGCACGGCGCTGGTCACGCGTGGCGAGGAGACCTTCATGGTGGCCGAGAACGAGTCCACCTACATCCCGCTTGGCACCAAGCATCGCCTGGAAAATCCGGGCAAGGTGCCACTGGAGATGATCGAGGTCCAGTCCGGCAGCTATCTGGGCGAAGATGACATTGTGCGTTATGCCGACATTTATGGACGCAGCCCGGAGCCGCAGAAGAAATGATCCTGGTCACGGGCGGTACCGGTTACATCGGCTCCCACACGGTTGTCGAACTGCTGCAGAGCGGTCAGGATGTCCTGATTTTCGACAACCTCAGCAACAGCAAGCGCTCGGTACTGGATCGCATCGAGCAAATTGCCGGGCGGCGCCCCGGCTTTGTTGAAGGCGATATCCGTGACCGCGCTGCCCTGGCGCAATTGTTTGCGCAGCACCCGATCACTGCGGTGGTGCACTTTGCCGGCCTCAAGGCGGTCGGCGAGTCGGTGGCGCAGCCGCTGCGCTATTACGACAACAATTTCAGCGGCAGCGTGGCCCTGTTCGAGAGCATGGCGGCGGCTGGCGTCAGGCAGCTGGTGTTTTCGTCCTCGGCCACAGTCTATGGTGATCCCGCCAGCGTGCCCATCCGCGAGGATGCCCCGCTGTCGGCGACCAACCCCTACGGCCGCTCCAAGCTGATGATCGAGGACATGCTGCGCGACATGCATCGCACCGATCCGGAATGGCGTGTTGCGCTCCTGCGCTACTTCAATCCGGTCGGCGCGCATGCGAGCGGTCTCATCGGCGAGGATCCCAACGGCATTCCCAACAACCTGCTGCCCTTCGTGGCGCAGGTTGCAGTCGGCAAGCTCAAGGCGCTGTCGGTGTTCGGCAGCGACTATCCGACACCGGATGGCACCGGCGTGCGCGACTACATCCATGTCGTCGATCTGGCGCGCGGCCACCTGGCGGCGCTGCGCACCATCGCGGCCGGGCCCGGCCTGATCACCACCAATCTCGGCACCGGCCGCGGCTACAGCGTGCTGGAGATGGTGCATGCCTTCGAGCAGGCCAGTGGCCGCACTGTCGCTTACGCAATTTCGGCGCGTCGTCCCGGCGATGTCGCCAGTTGCTATGCCGATCCGGCCCACGCCCGCGCCACACTCGGCTGGCAGGCCGAGTTCGGCGTCGACGAAATGTGCCGCGATGCCTGGCGCTGGCAGCAGTGGTGTGCCGCAAACCAGGGCAGCCTGTAAGCCGCCATGTTTGCCCTCAAGCGTCTGCTGGAATGCCTGTTCCTGCCGCCGCTCGCCCCCTTGCTGCTGGTGGTTGCCGGCCTGCTGCTGCTGCGCTGGCGGCCGCGTCTGGGCCAGGGGCTGGCCTGGAGCGGGGTGGTGCTGTCCTTTGCCCTGATGCTGCCGGTCAGCGTAGATGCCCTGCTGGAGCCACTCGAATCGGTGACTCCGCCGCTCGCTGAGCATCAGGTCAGGGAGGCACGGCAGCAGGGCATAGGCGCAGTCGTGATTCTGGGGGGCGGGTTGCGCAAGACCTCCCCCGAGTACGGCCGGCCCACAGTCAATCGCATCACGCTGGAGCGTGTGCGCTACGGCGCCCGCCTCGCGCGCAGCAGCGGGCTGCCCATCCTTGTGAGCGGCGGCGTGGCCGGCCACAACTACCCCGAAGCCTGGGCCATGGGCGAATCGTTGCGCGAGGATTTCGGACTGACGCCCGAATGGCTGGAGGACGCTTCGGAAAACACCGAACAGAATGCCCGTAACTCGGCGGCCATGCTCAGGAAAGCCGGCGTCGATCACGTCTTTCTGGTGACGCATGCCGCGCACATGCGCCGTTCAGTCAGTTATTTCAAGGCTGCCGGATTACAGGTGACCCCGGCGCCAACCGCTTTTCTGGGACCCATGGCGGACAGCCGCAACCCGCTTTCCTGGCTGCCATCTGCCAATGCCGCCTACGCTGCCTGGTACGCCCTGCACGAGTCGGCCGGACTGCTGCAACAGCAGTCGCTTAAATAGCACCTGCCTATCGTTGTCATACTGACAAGCAACTTGTCAGGCTTATGCTGCAACTGCACAATAGTATAAGTTGATTTGTGCAGCTGATCTAATAATAAGCAGAACTGATCATTGACAGCCATAAGTTGATAACATAGTCGCCTACTATGGCGAATATAGCCACAATCAATTTGCGCTACTAATGCTGCACAAGCACAATGTCATTACCAACTGTATTACTCAGTTCTTATCAACCAAGGAGAAGCACATGTCGTCCCTGATCAATTCGCAAGTTCAGCCCTTCAAGGCCCAGGCTTTCGTCAACCGCACCGGCAAGGGCGAGTTCATCGAAGTCACCGAGAAGGATCTCAAGGGCAAGTGGTCGGTCCTGATCTTCATGCCGGCTGCCTTCACCTTCAACTGCCCGACCGAAATCGAAGACGCTGCCGACAGCTACGCCGAGTTCCAGAAGGCTGGCACCGAAGTCTACATCGTCACCACCGACACCCATTTCTCGCACAAGGTGTGGCACGAAACCTCGCCGGCTGTCGGCAAGGCCAAGTTCCCGCTGATCGGCGATGCCACCCACGCCCTGACCAACGCCTTCGGCGTGCACATCCCGGAAGAAGGCCTGGCCCTGCGCGGTACCTTCGTGATCAATCCGGATGGCGTCATCAAGACCGCCGAAGTGCACTCCAACGAGATCGCCCGTGACGTCAAGGAAACCCTGCGCAAGTTGAAGGCTGCCCAATACACCGCCGCTCACCCGGGTGAAGTGTGCCCGGCCAAGTGGCAAGAAGGCGAAAAGACCCTGGCTCCTTCCCTGGACCTGGTCGGCAAGATCTAAAAAACGCGTGTAAAGCTGTTGCGCTCGGCATCTTGCCTCCGTCCGGTGCTCGGCATCCTCATGTACTGAAAAGTACATTCCGGTGCCTGCGCTCCGGGCGTACCCAACCTGCCATCGCTCACGACGCTTTCCATCGCGTTTTTAGTAAGTAGTACCCCCGAGGCTCCGGCCTCGGGTGTTTCGGAGGCAACTCCGAAGAGGCGGACGCACAGCGCCGCCTGTTCAGAGTTCCACTCAATTTGAAGGGAGATTCAAATGCTGGACGATGCAATCAAGACCCAACTCAAGGCTTACCTCGAAAAGGTGGTGTATCCCATCGAGATCCTTGCCAATGTGAACGGTAGCGGCAAGTCCGCTGAAGTCCTGGCGCTGGTTCAGGATATCGCCAGCTTGTCCGACAAGGTGACCTGGCGCGAGACCAACGATAGCGCCGTGCGTGCGCCGTCCTTCTCCGTGAATCGTGTCGGCAGCGACATGAAGATCCGCTTTGCGGGTCTGCCCATGGGCCACGAGTTCACCTCGCTGATCCTGGCGCTGCTGCAGGCCGGTGGCCATCCGCCCAAGGAAGAGGCCGAGTTGCTGGAGCAGATCAAGTCGCTCGACGGCGAGTACAACTTCGTCACCTATATCTCGCTGTCCTGCCACAACTGCCCCGACATCGTGCAGGCCCTGAACCTGATGGCCGTGCTGAACCCCAAGGTCAGTCATGTCATGGTGGACGGCGGCCTGTTCCAGGACGAGGTCAATGAAAAGAAGATCATGGCCGTGCCCACGATCTATCTCAATGGCCAGCATTTCTCGCAAGGCCGCATGAGCCTAGCCGAGATCGTCGCCAAGCTCGACAGCAAGTCGGGCGAGCGCGAAGCCGCCAAGCTGTCCGCCAAGGAAGCCTTTGATGTGCTCGTCGTCGGCGGTGGCCCGGCCGGTTCGGCTGCCGCCATCTACTCGGCGCGCAAGGGCATCCGCACCGGCCTCGTGGCCGAGCGCTTCGGCGG
>JAIEOJ010000325.1 GCA_019750575.1 Rhodocyclaceae bacterium
TGGAAGGCCGGCAGCGGATCGTCCTCGGCCCAGCCCGGCAGGTCGGCATAGTGCGCCGCCTGCAGCGGTGCTTCGGCCGGCTTGGCCGGCTCCTGATCCTTGCACGGTACGCAGCTCGGGGTGCCGGCCTTGGCGCTATCCCGTGGCGGCAACTGGGTACAGGCGGCGGCGAGCAGCGGCAGCAGGACGATGAAGAGACGATGGACGGTGGGTGTGCGGGACATGTTGCTTCTGCTAAAGTCGTGGGCTGGCGCGGCAAGTCCGCGCAAATCAATACGCAGAGCGTAGCAGAAGCAGACCCCCACACAGAATCAGAGTTCACCTGCATGAGCACCCTACCTCCGGAGTTCCTCCGCTTTCTTGAGCGCGCCGATACCGTGCTGGCGCGCGTTGAATCCCTGCTGCCACCCCCGCCGCGCCCGGTCAACTGGGAGGCGCACGCCTATCGCTGGCGCCGGCACCGTGGTTACGGCCAACTGGAGGCTGTGCTGCATCCGCATCGCATCCGCGCCGAAGATCTTTGCGGCGTTGAGGATCAACTGGCGCGCATGGATCAGAACACGCGCCAGTTCGTCGCCGGCCGCAGCGCCAACAACGTGCTGCTGACGGGCGCGCGTGGCACCGGCAAGTCCTCGCTGGTCAAGGCCATGCTCGACCGCTACGCCAAGCAGGGCCTGCGCCTGATCGAGGTGGACAAGGACGATCTGGTTGATCTGCCCGATATCGTTGACCTGGTCGCCGGCCGCGAAGAACGCTACATCATCTTCAGCGATGACCTCTCCTTCGAGTCGGGCGAAGCCAGCTACAAGGCGCTGAAGAGCATCCTCGACGGCTCCATCGCCGGCACGCCGCAGAACGTGCTTATCTACGCGACTTCCAACCGCCGTCATCTGATGCCCGAGTTCATGAGCGAGAACCTGGAGACCAAGGTCGAGAACGGCGAGATCCGGCCCGGTGATACGACGGAGGAAAAGGTGTCGCTGTCGGAGCGTTTCGGCCTGTGGATTTCCTTCTATCCCTTCGACCAGGATCAGTACCTGGAAGTCTGCGCACACTGGCTGGCGTCGTTTGGCCTGAGTGCGGCGCAGATCGAGGCGGCGCGCACCGAGGCCCTGCAGTGGTCATTGCTGCGCGGCGCGCGCAGCGGCCGCGTCGCCTGGCAGTTTGCACGCGACTATGTGGGCCGGCTGGAGAGTGGTGCGTGAGTGTGAAAAAAGTCGAGGTTGCCGCGGCCGTGATCGAAAAACCGGACGGCAGTTTCCTGCTCGGCCGTCGTCCTCCCAACGGCATCTACGCCGGCTGGTGGGAGTTCCCGGGCGGCAAGGTCGAGGCCGGCGAGACGCCGCAGCAGGCGCTGGTGCGCGAGCTGGAGGAGGAGCTGGGCATCGAGGTCGAGTGCGCCTACCCGTGGATCATGCGCGAGCATGTCTATGAGCATGCGCATGTGCGATTGCATTTCTTCCGCGTGACCGAATGGCGCGGTGAGCTGCGCGACCTGCAGCACGACCAGCTTTCCTGGCAGATGGCCGATGACGTTTTCGTCTCGCCGGTGCTGCCGGCGAATGCGCCGGTCTTTGCCGGCCTGCGCCTGCCGCTGCAGTACGGCATCACCCATGCATCCGAAATCGGCATCGAAGCCCAGCTCGATGCGCTGCAACGCGCGCTGGCGCGCGGCCTGCGTCTTGTGCAGTTGCGCGAAGGCGGCCTGGCGCAAGACGCGCGCGAACGATTTGTCATGGCGGCCGTCGAGATGTGCCACGCCCAGGGTGCGCGCGTTCTGGTCAACAGTGATGTCGAACTGGCGCGCAAGGCGCGCGCCGACGGCGTGCATTTTTCCTCGGCGCAGTTGATGGCGCTGGACAGCCGTCCCGGCTTTGCGCTGGTGGCGGCATCGTGTCATACGCCGGAAGAGCTTGCGCGTGCGGCGCAACTGGAACTGAATTTCGTCGCCGTCGGCACGGTGCAGCCGACCCTCAGTCATCCGGGCCGGCCTGCCCTGGGTTGGGACGGCTTTGCCGAGCTGACCCGGGATTTCCCGCTACCGGTGTTTGCCCTGGGGGGCTTGTCGCCGGGCGACATGGAGAGTGCGCGTCGCAATGGCGCGCATGGCATTGCCGCGATCCGCAGTATTTTTGTATGACCCTTACCCCACCCTCTCCCAAGGGAGAGGGTGACCTAAGTTCGCGGCTTAGCCGCTCCCATGTTAGGGGGGCTTCGTGGTACTGATTGTGCGGATATTCGCTCCGCGAATTTACCGCTTAGCCTTGGGACGGCCCTGCGGCTAAGCTACGTCGAGGGGATTTGAAGGCTTAGTTGCCGCCTAAGTTGCCTGGTGGAAGCTCTTCGTCCTCGGTCGGCGCGCTCTGACTGACGCGGTATTCCTCGTTGGCCCAGGCACCGAGGTCGATCTTCTTGCAGCGTTCGGAACAGAAGGGGCGGAAGCGGTTCTCCGGCTTCCATTCGACCTGCTTCGCGCAGGTCGGACAGTTAACAAGCTTGTTGCTCATGCGCTTACAGATTGCAGAAAGTCAGGCCGAAGCTGATATCGGCCTCGGTTTGCCTGGGGCGCGCTTCTGATTCCGGATCGGTGAAGCGGATGTTGATCGCGTACTTGTTGGCACTGATCTCGGGTATGTAGTGATCACTGCTGTCTACGCTGAGGCGCAGCATCTGGGCGGTACGACCGCCGAGCATGAGCTGGAACACGCCGCGCTTGGCGATCTGCGTGTCGGGGTGGCCCGAGGAACGCAGCAGGCGCAGCACGATGGCGATGCCTTGGCTGATCGGCAGCATGGGCCTGACCCAGCCCCCCAGCGCTTCCTGGCGATGCGCCGCGTCGCGGTGCAACCAGTAGTGGTAGCCGGGCAGGTCGAATTCGCAGACGCCGCCGGGAATTGCCGCCCGATTCTTGATCGACATCAGCCATTCGTTTTCGCGCAGGTACTGGCCGATCTTGCCCTGCATGGCGAGCAGGCCGGAGCTGGCCTGTTCGATCTCGTAGAGGGCGCCGGAGAGCGCGTCCTCGGAAATCTGCGGATTGTTGCGGAAGGAGAGCAGGATCTGGCGCTGGCGTTCAAGCTCCTGTACCAGGTCGAACTTGAGATCGGCACGGCCGGCGACTTCGAGAATCTCGAACAGGGTGGTCAGCGCGACATGGTGTTCCTGCGCGCTTTCGCCGTTGATGAAGTGCAGCGTGCGCTCGAACAGGTCCTCCAGCCGCAGCAGGGTGCGTATGCGCTCGTTTAGCGGATATTCGTAGGTAATCACGCGCCGGCCGGGAGATGAGAATGGCAATTCATCAATTCTGACGGATTTATCAGTAAATCTCAACCAATCCGCGCCATTTCTAGGTATTTGTCATTCAATGCAGCAATCTGGGGCGCGAGTGCGGCGGGTGCACCACTATTGTCAATGATGTCATCCGCCGCTGCGAGGCGTTGCGCGCGCGTGGCCTGGGCGGCCATGATGCGTTCGACCTCGCTGCGTGTCATGCCGTTGCGCGCCATCACGCGTGCAATCTGCACCTCCTCGGGGCAGTCCACCACGGCCAGACGCTGGCAACGCTGGCGATGCGTGCCGCTTTCCACCAGCAGGGGCACGACCAGCAGGGCGTAGGGGCTGGCGGCGGTCGCGCAGCGCTGGTCGCAGATGGCGCGTATGCGCGGATGCAGAATCTGCTCAAGCCGTATCCTCGCCGCCGGTTCGGCAAAGACGAGCTGGCGCATGGCGCTGCGGTCGAGCGCACCGTCCGGCGTGATCACCCTTGCGCCGAACTCAGCGGCGATGGCGGCCATCGCCTCGCCACCGGGCCCGGTCAGTTCGTGGGCGACGGCATCGGCATCGACGATGACTATGCCATGGGCGCGAAAGCATTCCGCCGCTGCGGACTTGCCGCTGCCGATGCCGCCCGTGAGGCCGACGATGTAGCCGCTCATATTGTCTTGGTGCCCGCTTGATCAGTTCTTCGCCGTCTCGACCGGGCGGCACTCGCCCAGCGTGGCGCTGCCCAGCGCCTTGATCTGGCGCGCCAGCGTGCCGAGGACATCGGCCGGCGCGCTGATTTCGAGACGGACCTTTTCCGCACCCTTGTCGCGCACCTCGATCTTCGCCGAGCGCACGCCCTGCTTGACCAGCTTCTGCAGGAAGTTGTCGGCCATGTCCTTGCTCTTGAACAGACCCAGCGACACGGCCCAACGGCTCGGGCCTTCCTCGCTGATGATGAAGCTGTCGCTGATGCCCATTTCCTTGAGCTCGGCCACCTTCTTCTCGGCACCGGCCTTGTTCGCCTGCGGCGGGATATGCACCCAGTAGCTGCTCGATTCCTTGCTCGTGATCAGGGCGAGCCTGGCATCCGGGGCGCTGGTGCCGATCTCGCTCTGGGTCGCCTGTGCCGTATCCGGCGTGAAACCGCTGAAGGATTTGCACAGGAGTGCGGGCGCTGCTTCAGCCGCCCTGGCCGGCGCTTCCGGTACTGGCACGGGGGCTGCTGCAGGCTTGGGGCGCTCCGGCAGGATCAGCTGCACCTGGTCCGGTTCGATCTGTTGCTGCAGGCGTTGCGGTTCATGCCCGGCGGCCGGCCCGGCATTTTGCTGCCACGCAAAGACGGCCACATTGGCGAGCAGCAGGACAAAGAAAATCGGGCGTGTGATCGGCATGGCGCAGTCGCTACGAAGGTTCAGCCGCGATTATCCGATACCGCGATGCGCGCCAGACCCCTGAGCACCAGATCTTCGACATTCTGCAGCGGAATCTGCAACAGAGGCTGCAGTTCGCCGGCCGCGCCGCCTGCCAGCAGGCAGACCGCGCTGCTGTCCGCCAGGCGTGCGTACATGCGCTCGATCGCGCCCAGCGTGGCTTCAAGCGAGCCGGTGACGATGGCGCTGTCGGTATCGGTCGGAATGGCGCTGTGCTCCGCTTCCGCCAACGGCAGGTCGGCGGTGTTGCCGGCCAGTGCGCTGCGCATCAGGCGCAAGCCGGGCAGGATCAGTCCACCGAGAAAGCGACCCTTGCCGTCCAGCAGATCGATGGTGGTGGCCGTGCCGGCATTGACGACCAGGCAGGGGCCCTCATGCAAGGCGCGCGCGGCGATGAGGCTGGCCCAGCGATCAGCGCCGAGCTGGGCCGGCTTCTTGTAGCCGTTCTTCACGCCGCACTGTTCGCGTTGCGGCACCACCCACTCTGGTGCGACCTTGAACTGCGCCGCGATGCGCTCGGCCTGTTCGGCACCGGCAACATTGCAGCCGACGATGCGCTTGAAGCCCGGCTGGTCAATCAGCACGGCGCGCAGGTTGTCCACCTGGATTTGCGGGATCGCCCCGCGTGCATGCCAGTCACCCTTGGGTGTCAGCAGACCCCATTTGATGCGCGTGTTACCGCAGTCGAGACAGAGAATCATGGACTCACCCTCCTTCAGTGCTCATTGCAAACGTAGGGAAACTTCACCGCTGGCGATGGTCTGCAGGCAGGTGGCGGTTTCCAGCAGCAGTTCGCCATTGGCGTCAACCCCGCGGCAGATGCCCTGCACGGGATCGCCGCCTTCGGCGAAGAACAGATTCACGGCCAGATCCTGATAGGCGTTGCGCATCTGCCAGCGCGACTGCAACGGGGCAAATCCGTGCGCCGCGAATGCGTCAAGCGTGACGATCAGACGGTCGAGTACGCCGGCCAGCAGTTGCAGCCGGTCGGTGGCGGGAAGGCCCGCAGCGATGGCTGCAACCTCGCCAGGCAGGCTGTCCGTATCGCCCAGATTGATGCCGATGCCGATCACATAACGCTGCGTACCGGCGCTTTCGATCAGGATACCGGCCACCTTGCGGCCATCGATCAGCACGTCGTTCGGCCACTTGAGCCTTGCAGCGGCGGGCAGAGCCTCGGCGATGGCCAGGCCGACGGCAAGGCTGAGTCCGGCGGGCGGCCGTTCATCCGGCAGGCGCCACAGCAGCGAGAAGGCCAGCGATTGCGGCCCCTGATACCAGTGACGGCCGCGTCGTCCGCGGCCTGCGGTCTGCTGCTCGGCGAGCAGCAGCGTACCGGCGGGGGCGCCGGCCTTGGCCAGCGCCTGCAATTGCAGGTTGGTGGAGTCGCAGCTTGCCAGTACCTGCAGGTCAATGCGACCCGCAGCCTCGCGCAGCAGCGGCTGCAGGCTTTCCGGGGAAAGCGGGGCGGATGTGTCGGCGCAGACCGGGGACGAAATGCTCATGTCCCCGATTATGCAACAGCCCTGTCTTACTGCGCAGGCTCCTCGCCGCCGCGCACATCCTTGATCCCGAGTTCCTGGATCTTGCGCGTGATGGTGTTGCGGCCGATGCCGAGAATCTGCGCGGCCTCGATGCGCCGTCCGCCGCTGGCGTTGAGGGCGCGCCGGATCAGCGTTGATTCGAAATCACGCGTCAGCTGATCGAAGACCTGACCGGGCTGGATCGAGATCATGCGGTCGGCCTCGGTGGCGAGCACCTCCATCCAGTCGGACGAGACCTCGCGGATCGGATGTTCGCGCAGCTCCGGCGGCAGATCCGCCACCTCGACCACCTGGCCGGCCGCCATCACGGTCAGCCAGTGACAGACGTTCTCAAGCTGGCGCACGTTGCCGGGGAAGTCCAGCGCCGACAGATACTTGAGCGCGGCTTCGGACAGGCGCTTGGGCTCCACGCCCAGATCCTGCGCGCTCTTCTGCAGGAAGTGCTTGGCCAGCAGCGGAATGTCCTCGCGTCGTTCGCGCAGCGGCGGCAGGCGCAGGCGGATCACGTTGAGGCGGTGGAACAGGTCTTCGCGGAACAGTCCGTCCTTGACGCGCTGTTCGAGGTTCTGGTGGGTGGCGGCGATGACGCGCACATTGGCCTTGACCGGCTGCTGACCGCCGACGCGATAGAAGTTGCCGTCGGAGAGCACGCGCAGCAGGCGCGTCTGCAGCTCGGCCGGCATGTCGCCGATTTCGTCGAGGAAGAGCGTGCCGCCTTCGGCCTGCTCGAAGCGGCCGCGGCGTTGCGCGGTGGCGCCGGTGAAGGCGCCGCGCTCATGGCCGAAGAGTTCGGATTCAAGCAGGTCGCGCGGAATCGCGGCGGTGTTGATGGCGATGAAGGGCGCATCCTGACGCGGGCTGTGGCGATGCAGGGCACGCGCGACCAGCTCCTTGCCGCAACCGGATTCGCCATTGACCATTACCGTGGCATGCGATTGCGAGAGGCGGCCGATGGCGCGGAAAACTTCCTGCATGGCCGGCGCTTTGCCGAGGATTTCCGGCGTGATACTGCTGGTTTCCGGCGTGCTGTCTTCCTGCGCCGACTGTTCCAGCGCGCGCCGCACCAGCTCGACTGCCTGATCCACGTCGAAGGGCTTGGGCAGGTATTCGAAGGCGCCGCCCTGGAAGGCCGCCACCGCGGATTCCAGATCGGAATACGCGGTCATGATGATGGTCGGGACATCCGGATAGTGCGCCTTGATGTGACGCAGCAGATCCAGCCCGCTCTGGCCGGGCATGCGGATGTCGGAGACAACCGCCTGCGGCACTTCACCCGAGTCGAGCGCGGCGAGCGCTTCGTTGGCGGCGCCGAAGCTGCGGTAGTGGATATCCTCGCGGGCCAGGGCCTTCTCGAAAACCCAGCGTATGGAGCGGTCGTCGTCGATGATCCAGACGGGCTTCATTGTTCTTCTCCTGTTTGTGTTCCGTGCTGCAGCGGCAGCAGAATGTTGAAACTGGTATGGCCGGGACGGCTCTCGACTTCGATCGTGCCCTGGTGCTGGTGGATGAAGCTCTGCACCAGCGTGAGGCCAAGCCCGCTGCCGCCCTCGCGGCCGGATACCAGCGGGTAGAAAATCTTGTCGCGGATGGCTTCGGGTATACCCGGGCCATTGTCGATCACACGCAACTCAAGGGCCAGACGAAAACGCTTCTTGGCGATGGTGACCTGACGCACGGCGCGCGTGCGCAGCACGATCTCGCCTTCGCCATGCATGGCCTGGGCGGCGTTGCGTGCGATGTTGAGGATGGCCTGGATCATCTGCTCGCGGTCGGCGGTGATCATGGGCAGCGAGGTGTCGTAGTCGCGCCTGACCCGCACGCCGGCATATTCGGCATGGATCAGGCGGCGCACGCGTTCGAGAATCTCGTGGATGTTGACCTGGGCCGGCTGCATCACGCGATGCGATGAGAGCAGGCGCTGCATCAGATCCTGCAGGCGGTCGGCCTCGTTGATGATGACCTGGGTGTACTCGGACAACTGGTCGGCGTTGTGCAGGCCTTCGAGTTCGTGTTCGAGCAGTTGCGCCGAACCGCGAATGCCGCCCAGCGGATTCTTGATTTCGTGGGCGAGGTTGCGGATCAGCTCGCGGTTGGCTTGCTGCTGTTCGGCCAGGCGCTCCTCGCGCGCGGCCTTCAGCTGCTGGTCGATCGGACGGAACTCGATCAGCAGGCGCGCGCCGCCGACTTCGACCGGCGTCACGGTGCAGTCGAGGTGCAGCACCTCCTCCTCGTTGCGACGGATGGCAATGTTCTGGCCGGTATAGCCCCAGTTGTTCTTGAGGGCATTGTCGAGCGCCGAGGACAGGCCGAGCGGTTCACCCACGAGCTGGCGCAGGGGGTGGCCGTTGAGCAGGCGCTGGCTGACGGCGAACAGGTTTTCCGCGGCCGGATTGACGTAACGTATCTGCAACTTGGCATCCACCAGCACGACTGCCGAAGAGAGCAGATCGAGTCCGGCGAAGGCAGGTGGCGCTACGTGGGTCTGAGGAGTCATGACGATGGGGTGAGCAAGAAGCAAGCCATCATCGTCAGCCATGTGCAAGCACTCCCGGAATTACCTGAGATTGGCGATTTCCTTCTGCAAGGCCATGATATTGCGCTCATGCAGTTGTACCTTGTTGCTGTTGTTGGCCTTCTTTGCTTCGTCGAGGTGACGCTGCTCGCTGGCCAGTTCCTGCTCCAGAATGGTGCGTCGCCCCCCATCCCTTTCCTTCTGGGTCTCGCTGGAGACACGCGGAAAATTGGCGGGCGTCGGCGTGGCCGAGGCCTTGGGAGCGCCTGCCGCCGTCGACGGCGACGACTTGACGCTGGAAATCACGATGCACTGTCTGCCGGGCACGCGCTGATTCGTGTACAGCACCGTGTCCGTCGACTTGTCGGTGCATTTGTACAGCGTGTCGGCGAAGGCGGTGCCGCAGAAAAGGCCGGCGATCAGGACGAATAGGGTTTTCATCTGGCAGTCGGAAGGCAGGATGCGACAGTGTAGTGCAATCGGCAGCCGCAGAAGCGGCTTGAGGGCGTTGCGCGGTGCTGCACTGTGCATTAACGGCGACTGTGCGGCTGGCTTGAGGTGGTGGTGCGCTGGCGTGGGAGCAGCGTAGCGCACGGGGTCTGCCTGCGTGACCCGCCGCGGCAGCGAGCGAAAAAAACGGGGCCCGCAGGCCCCGTTTTTTTCCGGCATCGAAAAACAGCTTACAGGCTGTAGTACATCTCGAATTCGACCGGATGGGTGGTCATGCGCAGCTTGTTGACTTCTTCCATCTTCAGCGCGATGTAGGCATCGATGAAGTCGTTGGAGAAGACGCCACCACGGGTCAGGAACTCGCGATCCTTGTCCAGTGCGTCCAGCGCTTCGTCGAGCGAGGCGCACACGGTCGGGATCAGCTTGTCTTCTTCCGGCGGCAGGTCGTACAGATTCTTGTCGGCCGGATCGCCCGGGTGGATCTTGTTCTGCACGCCGTCCAGACCGGCCATCATCAGGGCGGTGAAGGCCAGGTAGGGGTTGGCCAGGGGATCCGGGAAGCGGGCTTCGACGCGGCGAGCCTTGTCGGATTGCACGAAGGGGATGCGGATCGAGGCGGAACGGTTGCGGGCCGAGTAAGCCAGCTTGACCGGGGCTTCGTAGTGCGGAACCAGACGCTTGTACGAGTTGGTGCCCGGGTTGGTGATGGCGTTCAGTGCCTTGGCGTGCTTGATGATGCCGCCGATGTAGTACAGGGCGAACTCGGACAGACCAGCGTAGCCGTTGCCTGCGAACAGGTTCTTGCCGTCCTTCCAGATCGATTGGTGCACGTGCATGCCGGAACCGTTGTCGCCAACGATGGGCTTGGGCATGAAGGTGGCAGTCTTGCCGTACTGGTGGCAGACGTTGTGCACGACATACTTGAGCAGCTGGGTCTGGTCGGCGCGACGCACCAGGGTGTTGAACTTGGTACCCAGTTCGTTCTGGCCGGCGGTGGCGACTTCGTGGTGATGCACTTCAACTTCGAGGCCGCAGGCTTCGAGCAGGGTGCACATTTCGGCACGGATGTCGTTCGAGGAATCAACCGGCGGGACGGGGAAGTAACCGCCCTTGACGGCCGGACGGTGGCCGGTGTTGCCGCCTTCGATCTTGGCGTCGGACGACCAGGCGGCCTCTTCAGCGTGGATCTTGACGAAGGTGCCGGACATGTCGGTCTTCCACTCGACGGAGTCGAAGATGAAGAATTCGGGTTCCGGACCGAAGTAGGCGGTGTCGCCCAGGCCGGAGGACTTCAGGTAAGCCTCGCCGCGCTTGGCGATCGAACGCGGGTCGCGGTCGTAGCCCTTGCCGTCGGACGGCTCGACCACATCACAGGTCAGCACCAGGGTGGTCTGCTCGAAGAAGGGGTCGATGTAGGCGCTGGAAGCATCCGGCACCAGCAGCATGTCGGAAGCCTGAATGCCCTTCCAGCCGGCGATCGAGGAGCCGTCGAAGGCGTGGCCGTCTTCGAACTTGCTGATGTCAAAGGCCTTGACCGGCACGCCAACGTGCTGTTCCTTGCCACGGGTATCGGTGAAGCGGAAGTCAACGAACTTGACTTCCTGATCCTTCACCAGCTTGAGTACGTCTTGGGGCGTCATCGACATTAGGTGATCTCCTGAACTGATGTGTCTAAGCGGTGTATTTCTTGCGAAATGGGTCTGACATGTCCGATCTAGCAGTTTGCGTGCCATTGCTTCAGGGCAGCGCTGCCAGCAGCAAACTATTGTGCCATAAAGGAGCTGGCAGCCCCGAGCAAAAGCACCAATGCACCGCAATGGTGCGTCTGTGAATTTGATGCACCAAAGAAGTGCAAATTGTCTAATTCTCGGCCGGGGATGGTATCTGCTGGTGCATGGTCTGATCCGGGACTGCTTGCTCTAGGCTGAGGCGGGCAATTGGCGGTTTGGCGTCGCTGAAGCGCTGGCGCAGTTGTTCCAGCACCGCTGCAGGGTCGGGCAAGGTGCCGCCGGCAGGCAGGAGCACGATGATTTCCAGACCATGGTTGAGGTAGTGCAGGGTCAGCGTTGCCTCATTCAGCTCCGGCAGGCCGGATGCGCGCAGGGCCGCCGCGATCGCGGTGCGCGTCGGCTGCTGGCGGGCACTGCGTACCCCCTCGGTTTCGACGTCGATGTGCACCATCACATCGAGCACGTCGATATGCGCATCGAGCACCCGGTCATGCACGGCCTCGGCGATCTGGTGGCCTTCGGAGACGCTGATACGGGGCGCGACCTGCACGCGCGCGTCGATCAGCACCTTGTGCGCCATGCGCCGGCTGCGCAGCGAGTGGCAGGCGAGCACGCCCGGCGTGGCCAGTATTGTCGTCAGCACCGCATCACGCTCGGCGGCGGGAATGCCGGTATCGATGAGCTCGGCCAGTGCATCCCGGCTGAAGCGCCAGCCCATGCGCATCACCATGAGGCCGACGATGATGGCGGCAATCGGATCGAGGAAGCGCCAGCCCATCAGGCTGCCCGCGATGCCGGCGGCAACGACCAGCGATGATGCCGCGTCGGCGCGCGCATGCCA
This sequence comes from Rhodocyclaceae bacterium, assembly GCA_019750575.1. GTDB lineage: Bacteria > Pseudomonadota > Gammaproteobacteria > Burkholderiales > Rhodocyclaceae. Next base: position 11,772 of record JAIEOJ010000325.1, read on the forward strand.
GGCATTGGCGACCAGCATGGGCGAGCGCAGGCGTTCGCCGACCCGCAGCATGTAGCGGAACAGCAGCTCCTTGCCGGCCAGCGTGGCAAATGCCGTCCACAAGGCGATGCTGGCTACGGGCGGCAGGGTGTCCAGATGCTGCAGGCGCTCGATGGCCGTGTAGAGAATGCCGCCGCCGGTGGCGACCAGCACCAGCCCGAGCGCCAGCGCCGCGAGCGTCTCGAAGCGTTCGTGTCCGTAGGGATGGTTCTCGTCCGCTGGACTGCTGCTGTGCTTGTTGGCGACCAGCACCATGAAGTCGGCCACGAGATCGGCGAGCGAGTGAAAGCCGTCCGCAACCAGGCTCTGCGCATGGGCGAGCACGCCGACCACGATCTGCATCACGGTCAGCACCAGGTTGACGAAAATGCTCACCCAGGTGACGTGGCGGGCGGCTGCACTGCGTTGTTCGGTATCGATCGAAGAAGTGTTCATTGCGTCTGGATGGCTGGCCATGCTGCCGGCATGAAAAGGTACGCACTGCGCCCGCGCGATTTACTTATACTTCGGTTTCCACTAACCGCGTGCCTATTCTAGGCCACGATCGTACGAGGAAAGCTCATGGGACGCATGACCGAGTTGCTGAAGCTGGCGCAAACCCGCGCCAAGGAAATGCATCTGCCGTACGCGGGTGCCCTGACGCCGCAGGAGGCCTGGGAGGTGCTGCAGCAATCACCCGGCGCCCGTCTCGTTGACGTGCGCACCAAGGCCGAATGGGACTGGGTCGGGCGCGTGCCGGGCGCCATCGAGATCGAGTGGCAGAGCTATCCCGGCAGCGTACCCAACACCCACTTCATCGATCAACTGAAGCAGGAAGTGCCCACCGAAAGCCTGGTCATGTTCATGTGCCGCAGCGGCGTCCGCTCGGACAATGCGGCCAAGGCTGCCAACGCGGCAGGCTACGTGAGCTGTTACAACGTGCTCGGCGGTTTCGAGGGCGACAAGGATGAGCACAAGCACCGCAACACCGTAAACGGCTGGCGCAAGGCGGGACTGCCGTGGGTGCAGGGGTGATGGGCCGACTTGCCGGCTCATCACCCCTGTCCCATAAAGCCCACTCCCCCTGACCCCCTCTCGAGAGGGGCAACTCTAGTTCGCGGGCTGTACCCGCTCCCAAATTACGGGGTGCTCCACACAAGCGGTAGTGCGGTTTGCGCCTCCAGCGCGTGGTGTCCAGCTTGGGGCGGCATGGCTGCCATATTCTGTGGCGCGTATAATCTAGTCTCTGCAGTTAAAGGCTTAGTCAGATGCAAACCGCCACCATCAATTTCGATCGTTTCAATGCCCTCGCCGACGAGGACGCGCATGCGCGCATACGCGCTGCGCGCGCGAAGCTGGGCAGTCGTGCGGTGCTGCTATGCCACCATTATCAACGTGCCGACGTCTATCAGTACGCTGACCTGACCGGCGACTCGCTCAAGCTCTCGCGCCTGGCGGGCGAGACCAGCGCGGAATACATCGTCTTCTGCGGCGTGCACTTCATGGCCGAAGTGGCGGACATCATGACGCCCGACAACCAGATTGCGATCCTGCCCGACCTCGCGGCCGGTTGTTCGATGGCCGACATGGCGAGCCTTGCCAAGGTCGAACGCTGCTGGCGCGAACTGTCCGAGGTGCTGAACCCGGACGAGATGATCACGCCGATTACCTATATCAACTCCGCAGCCGACCTCAAGGCCTTCTGCGGCGATCACGGCGGCATCGTGTGTACCTCGACCAATGCCAAGACCATCCTCTCGTGGGCAATGGAGCGCCGCGAGAAAGTGCTGTTCTTCCCGGACCAGCATCTGGGCCGCTGGAGCGGTCACCAGATGGGCATAGACCTCGACGACATGTTTGTGTGGGATCCGGATCAGGAAATGGGCGGCCTCACGCCGGAGCAGATCAGGAAGGCCAAGATCCTGCTGTGGAAGGGGCACTGCTCGGTGCACCAGATGTTCCAGCCCGGCCACATCCTGAAGTGGCGCAACCAGCATCCGGACGGTTTTGTCATCTCGCACCCGGAGTCCAGCTTCGAGGTGTGCAAGCAGTCCGATTACGTCGGCTCGACCGAGTACATCATCCGTATCGTCAAGGAAGCCGCGCCCAACACCAAGTGGCTGGTCGGTACCGAGCTCAATCTGGTCAATCGCCTTGCCGAGGAAGTGAAGCACGAAGGCAAGCTGGTGCAGTTCATGGCGCCGACGGTCTGCATGTGTTCCACCATGCAGCGCATCGACCCGCAGCACCTGGCCTGGACGCTGGAAAATCTGGCCGCAGGCAATGTGGTCAACCAGATCAAGGTGCCGGCGCACGAGGCGGCGTCGGCCAAGGTGGCGCTGGAGCGGATGCTGGCGATTTCCTGAATTTTGTGGTCGGCGCTAGCGATCCATGTCGCTGCGTACGCGCACGAACCGGGCGAAGCGCGGAATCCCGCTCTTGTTTAAGCCGTTGTAGCTGTATGTGACCCAGCTGCCGAGCGGCGGTGGTGAGTTTCTTTGCTCATCGCTCAGACCGCTGCCGAGTTTGAAACGTTTGCCGTCCGGCATTTCCACCAGTAGGGCGCCCATGCGCCCGGCGTGTTTGCCCTTGCCCGGCTGGTGGCCGACGACTCTGGCCTCTGCGTCGTCCCGGAGTTTGAGCTTGAGCAGGTCCTCGCTGCGTTCGGCGCGATAAAGCGAGGCGCCGCGATGCAGCATCAGGCCTTCTCCGCCCTTACGTACGGTTTCGTGCAGTAAGGCATGCAAGGCCTTGTGGTCGGCAAGTTTGCGTTGTTCCACCACCTGCACCCAGGGCAGATCCAATTGCGGAACGAGCATGCGCAACCGCGCCAGGCGCTCATCGAAGCTGCCTGTTTCGCCCGGCAGGTCGAACACCATGTAGCGGATCCGGCGCCAGGCCTGATCGTCAGGTGTCTGCTGACGTATGGTCGATACGGTTTCCTGGAACTTGCCGTGGCCGGCCCAGAGTTCGCCGTCGAGCGCCGTTTTGGGCAAGCTGCTGGTGAACCAATCCGGTGCCGCAATCGGCTCGCCACCCCGAGTGAGTAGACGCTCTCCGTCCCAGTAGCCGCGCACACCGTCGTATTTTTCACTGACCCAGTATGCGGAGAGGTCGACATCAGGGCGGTAAGTGTTGGCCAGCATGACCGGCGCCGCCGTTTCCGCGGCATGGGTGAATGCGACTAGGAGCGCAACACCCAGGAGATACAGCGCGGCTGTTGCAATGCGGCGGTAGCGGTGCAGGAACATCGAGGTTCCTCCTGAGTAAGCTACTTCTTACGGGCGCGTGGGTGCGCCTGGTCATACACCTTGGCCAGGTGCTGAAAATCCAGATGCGTGTAGATCTGCGTTGTGCTGATGTTCTCGTGGCCGAGCAGTTCCTGCACGGCGCGCAGGTCGCCCGAGGATTGCAGCAGGTGGGAGGCGAAGGAATGGCGCAGCATGTGCGGATGGACGTGCACGCCCAGTCCCTGCTTCTGTGCCCAGCGTGACAGGCGGGTCGCGATGCCGCCGTGCGAGAGACGGCGCCCGAAGCGGTTCACGAAGAGGGCGATCTCGTCCGGGGCGGCAAGCTTGCGACGTTCTTCCAGCCAGGCCAGCAGCGCCTCTTTCGCCTTGCTGCCGATGGGGACAGTGCGGCTCTTGTTGCGCTTACCCAGTACCGTGACCTGGTTTTCCCTGAGGTCGAGGTTCGCATCGAGATTGAGGCTGGCGAGCTCGGACAGGCGCAGGCCCGAGGAGTAAAGCAGTTCGGCCATGGCGCGATCGCGCGATTCCAGCGTGTCTTCCGGTTCCGCATCGAGCAGGGCGCTGGCCTGGTCGGCGCCGAGCGCCTTGGGCAGGTTGCGCGGCTGCTTGGGGGCGCGCAGGCCGTCGCAGGGATTGCGTTCGATGGCGCTGCGCCGCGCCAGCCAGCGGTAGTAGGCGCGCCAGGCTGAAAGCGTGCGCGCGATGGAGCGCGGTGACAGCCCGTCGCCGTGCAGCTTCATCAGCAGGCGCTTGAGCTGTGGCGGAGCGATCTGTTGCGGCGGCGTCGGCGCGAGCGTCAGCAGGTGTTGCAGATCGCGCCGGTAGGCGGTCAGCGTGTGCGGGCTGGCGAGCCGCTGGTGCTCGAGTTCGGCGAGAAAGTTTTCAATGCTGCTCGCCGACATTGTTGCTTGCTCGACCAGATTTACTCAACTACACGCAGCAGGGCTGCTGCTGCCATGTCGCCGATGCGTTCCAGGTAGAGCGTGCCCATGTCCGGGTAGAAGCGGCGCAGGTCTTCGGAGGCGAAGACGAGCACACCGAAGCAGGCGCCTTCGTGCGTGGTGCCGTTGACGCTGGGTTCGCGTAGTGGAACCTGGGCGACCGAGCGCACATGCTCGTCGAACCAGGCAGCGACTTCCTGACCGGCGATGGGGCCGCAGTAGGGCATCTTCATCGCACCGACATGGGCTTTCAGTTCGTCCGACACTTCGGTGAACTCCGGATTGTCGCCGTAGCCTACGCCCCACAGGCGTATCTGCGCATGCGGGACGGCAAAGTGGTTGATCAGGTGATCGTACAGCGTGGCGATGGTGCCGTTCATGTCGCGCGCATTGAGCAGGGCGACGGCGAGACGATGCACCTTCTCGGAGATGACGTCGTTCTCTTCGCCAAAGCCGATCAGCTCGGACATCTTGCCTTCGAGCTGACGCGCCTTGTCGCGCAGGATGCCGATCTGGCGCTCGGTGATGGAGATGGCCTTGCCGCCGTGCGGGCTGGGGATGTGCACATGCGCCAGCAGGTCGGCGTACTGCTCGAAGAATTCCGGATGGCTTTGCAGGTAGCGGGCGATTTCGTTGGCGTCGAATTGTGTGGTCATGGTGTGATAGGGAAATAAAAAGATTCACCACAGAGGCACAGAGACACAGAGGGAAAACGGGAGAAAGTTTTTGAATTTCTCTGTGACTCTGTGTCTCTGTGGTTCAAGATTTAAATCTCCGGTATTTCGATTTCGCCGCGGAACACCGTGACGGCAGGACCGGTCATCATGACCGGTTGGCCGTCGCCGTCCCAGGCGATGGAGAGGTCGCCGCCGTGCGTGGTTACGCGCACCGGCGAGTCGAGCAGGCCGCGGCGGATGCCGGCAACCACGGCGGCGCAGGCGCCGGTGCCGCAGGCCAGCGTTTCGCCGGCGCCGCGCTCATACACGCGCAGACTGATGCTGTGGCGATCCCGGATCTGCATGAAGCCGGCATTGACGCGCCTGGGGAAGCGCGGGTGCGATTCGATCACAGGGCCGTCGACATGTACCGGGAAGGCTTCGGCATCCGGCACCACCTGTACCGCATGCGGGTTGCCCATCGAGACCACGCTGATGTCCACGGACTTGCCGTTCACGTCGAGCGGATAGGTGACGGCTGCGCTCATTTGCGTCGATGGGTTGGTGAACGGGATCTCTTCCGGCTTGCACAGTGGCACGCCCATGTTGACGGTTACCTGGCCATCGTCCTGCAGGGTCAGGGTGAGTACGCCGCATTGCGTCTCGACCAGGATGGTTTTCTTCTCGCTCAGGTGTTCGTCGTGCACGAAGCGCACGAAGCAGCGCGCACCGTTGCCGCATTGCTCGACCTCGCCGCCGTCGGCATTGAAGATGCGATAGCGGAAGTCGACATCGGGCCGGCTCGGGCGCTGGACGATGAGGATCTGGTCGCAGCCGACGCCGAAGTGGCGGTCGGCAAGGAAGCGGGCCTGCCCCGGCGTGAGCTGGGCAAGCTGGGCGTTGCGCACGGCATCGAGCACGACGAAGTCGTTGCCCAGGCCCTGCATCTTGGAAAATCTGAGTTTCATGGCATGCCTATCCTACTCCGGCTTGTGCATCGGCATAAGCCCGAGTGAGTGCGGGTTTTGTTCAGTAAAAGCCGGTTTCGCCCTCGGGCCGGGTCTTGAAGCGCTTGTGCACCCAGTAGTACTGGGCCGGAATGCGCTCGATCTCGTGCTCGATGAAGGCATTCATGCGGCGGGTGTCGGCTTCCACGTCGTCGCTCGGAAAATCCTGCCAGGCCGGGCCGATACGGGTCACATAACCCTCACCGCCCGGCAGCATCTCGACGATGAGTGCATGGACGCGCGCCCCGGTGAGGCGGGCCAGCCGCGGCATGCCCGTGATGGTGGCCGCAGGCACGCCGAAGAAGGGGACGAAAACGGCGTCACGCGGGCCGTAATCCATGTCCGGCAGATAGTAGAAGGGCCGTCCTTCGCGCAAGGCCTTGACGGTTGCGCGTATGCCCTCGTCGCGTGCCAGCAGTTGCTGGTCGCCAAAGCGCTGGCGACCATGCTTCAGCAGCGCATCAACCGCCGCGTTCTTCTGCCGGGAGTAAATGCTGACGGCATCGATATGCATGGCGACTGTCGTGCCGCCAGCATCAAGGCCGAGAAAGTGCGGCACCAGCAGGATGACGGGTTGCGTCGATTTGCGCTGGTCGGCCGCGACGATATGCTCCATGCCTTCCAGCCTGAGCAGGCGGCGCAGGCGTTGCTCGCTGGCCCACCACAGCAGGCCGCGCTCCAGCAGGCTGCGGCCGAGCAGGGCAAAGTGTTCCCTGGCCAGGGCGCGGCGTTCCGCCTCGCTCTTGTGCGGAAAGCACGGGCGCAGATTGGTGGCGACGATGCGCGCGCGATTGGGAACCAGCAGGCGCAGCAGGTGGCCCAGGCCGCGCCCGAGCGGCGCCAGCAGCGGCAAAGGCAGCCAGTGCAGCAGCCACAGGATGAAGATGGCGAAGCGGCTCATCAGGGCTCCCGTCCGGTACTCGGTGCCGCAGCGGGCGGCAGCGGCGCGCCGCTCGGGTGCTTGTAGCGGTTGTAGCCCCACAGGTACTGCCCGGGGCAGTGGCGAATCACGCGCTCGATTTCGCCATTCAACTGCGCCACCTTGTCTTCCGTGCTGCCGCTCAAGGGCGCGCCCAGTGGCAGGAAGTGCACATGGTAGCCGGCACCATAGGGTAGGCGTTCGGCATAGGTGAGCAATACCGATGCGCCGGTGTCGGCCATGCGCGCGGCCAGCGTCATGCTGTAGGCGGGACGACCGAAGAATGGTGCCCACACGCCCTCGCCATTACCCGGTACCTGGTCGGGCAGCATGCCGATGGATTCACCGGCGCGCAGGGCCTTGAGCAGGGTGCGCACGCCGGACATGTCGGCCGCCGCGATCTTCAGATTGGCGGCGCGCCCGGCCTTGTACAGGTCCTGCAACCAGGCCTGCCTGGGGGCGCGGTAAAGCACGGTGATCGGTCGGTGCGAGGCGAGATATTGCGCCGTGATCTCGAAGCAGCCGAGATGCGGTGTCAGATAAAGAATGCCCTTGCCGGCGGCCCAGGCCGCTTCAACATGTTCCTGGCCGCTGACACGGACAACGCGCTCCATCAGCTCGTCCTGGGGGCGCAGCCAGATCTTGGGCAGTTCGAAGATCATTTGTCCCGCCGCCACGATGGCCTCGTTGCGGTATTCACTCAGGCCGGCCTGTGCCAGGTTGTCACGCAGCAGGCGACGATAGCTCGACGACAGCAGCCACACCAGCCAGCCCATGAGGGCGCCGAGATTGTGCAGCAGCGGCAAAGGCAGGCAGTTCAGGATGCGAAACAGGAAAAACATTGTTACGTGGCGCCCGGACGGCACGCTTGAATGTGAGGGGTGAAAGGCGTACATTATCGCCTGTAACAGGCCGGCCTGACCGCCTTTTACACACCGCCGAGTTAATGAGGACAACTTGCAGGGCGGTGTCCCGCCAGCAGTCGCTGCCGGGACAGAAACACTGCTAAAGCGCGCCTGCTCTCTGTTCCCGGGGCTGGTAACGCCAGCCAATGATCAACGGGACAATTCATGGAGCAGGTTCAATGAGCAACAACTATTTCTTCACCTCCGAGTCGGTTTCCGAAGGCCATCCGGACAAGGTCGCCGACCAGATCTCCGACGCCATCCTTGACGCCATCCTGGCGCAGGACAAGTATTCGCGTGTTGCCGCCGAAACCCTGTGCAACACCGGTCTCGTCGTGCTGGCGGGTGAAATCACCACCACCGCCAACGTCGACTACATCCAGGTCGCGCGCGACACCATCAAGCGCATCGGCTACGACAACACCGAATACGGCATCGACTACAAGGGCTGCGCCGTGCTCGTCGCCTACGACAAGCAGTCGCCGGACATCGCCCAGGGCGTGGACCGCGCCAGCGACGACTACCTGAACCAGGGCGCCGGCGACCAGGGCCTGATGTTCGGCTACGCCTGTGACGAAACCGACACCCTGATGCCGCTGCCCATCTACCTGTCGCACCGTCTGGTCGAACGTCAGGCGCATCTGCGCAAGGACGGTCGTCTGCCCTGGCTGCGTCCGGATGCCAAGTCGCAGGTCACCCTGCGCTACGTTGACGGCAAGCCCGATGCCATCGACACCGTGGTGCTGTCCACCCAGCATTCGCCCGACATGTCCCTGGAGTCCATCCGCGAAGCCGTGATCGAGGACATCATCAAGCCGGTGCTGCCCAAGGAGCTGATCAAGGGCGAGATCAAGTATCTGGTCAACCCGACCGGCCGCTTCGTCATCGGTGGCCCGCAAGGCGACTGCGGCCTGACCGGCCGCAAGATCATCGTCGACACCTATGGTGGTGCAGCCCCGCATGGCGGTGGCGCCTTCTCCGGCAAGGATCCGTCCAAGGTCGACCGTTCCGCTGCTTACGCCGCGCGTTATGTGGCCAAGAACATCGTTGCCGCTGGCCTGGCCAGCAAGTGCCTGGTGCAGATTTCCTACGCCATCGGCGTGGCCCAACCCACCAGCGTGTATGTCACCACCCAGGGCACCGGCAAGATCTCCGACGAGAAGATCTCCGAGCTGGTCAAGAAGCATTTCGACCTGCGCCCCAAGGGCATCGTCGCCATGCTGGACCTGCTGCGCCCGATCTACCAGAAGTCCGCCGCCTACGGCCACTTCGGCCGCGACGAGCCGGAGTTCACGTGGGAAAGTACCGATAAAGCAGCAGCGCTCCGCGCTGATGCAGGGCTGTAAAGCCCGTACCGCGCAGCGGTTTATCGGTACTTCGTCGTAGGCTAACCTCGGCTTGCCGAGGTTAAGGCCCCAGCTTTTGGGGCCGGCCGAAGACAGATAACTGATGTCTGCGCCATGCGCAGACCCGGGCCGTAAGGCCCGCTAGCGGCGGTAATACTCAAGTAAAAAACCCGGCTCAGGCCGGGTTTTTTACTATCGAGCTTTTTACTTTTTGCACTCGGCAATCAAGTGCCGGCGTACAAGAGGGCCATAGGCTGTTGGAGTTGAGCTCTCGTTCTTATCCACGATGCCATACTTGCCTTGGCATGCCTTTGCGGCCGCCTCATAACAAGTCGTCCAGTTATCCGCAGAGCCATCGCACTCAACCAAAAAACCTTGCTTTCCGTCGGGTGTGGTCATTGGCTTTACGGTAGCTGCGCATCCAGAAATCAAGATGACTACGGCGCCTATAAGTGACAACTTTAGCTTCATAGTTTTCCCATTCTATTTAAATACTCTGCGCTGAATGCTATCAGAGCGGATATCCGCAGATGGCTTTGCTTTTATTCGGGCTTCGGCAATCAAAGAACAATCCGTTCCTTGTGCGCATACACCGTCATGCGCGTGCCCCGGGTCATGCCGATCAGCGTGAGATTGCTTTCCTCGGCCAGGCGGCGCGCATAGGCCGTCGGCGCTGATACAGCGGCCAACAGCGCAATACCTTGCGATGCCGTCTTCTGCACCATTTCGTAACTGGCGCGGCTGGTGACGACGACAAAGCCGCTCTTGGGATTGACCTTGTTGCGCGCCAGCGCACCCAAAAGCTTGTCGAGCGCATTGTGGCGGCCGACATCCTCGCGCGCATACAGCACCGTGCCGTCGGGCAGGGCGAATGCTGCAGCGTGGGCGGCCCCGGTTTTCTTGTGCACGAGCTGCAGCTCGGAGAGGTTGTCCAAAGCCTTGTGTATCGCATCGGGCATCACACGCAGGCCATCGTCGACCGGTGCCGGGTTCCGCACGGCGGCATCCAGGCTTTCGACGCCACAGAGGCCGCAGCCGGTGCGGCCGGTGAGATTGCGGCGTCTGTCCTTGAGCGTGACGAAACGCTCCGTGGCGATGTCCAGACGCGCTTCGATGCCATTGGTGAGCTCGACGACTTCGACGTCATAGAGTTCGGAGGGCGACTGGAGGATGCCCTCGGTCAGGCTGAAGCCGAGCGCGAAGTCGGCGATGTCATTCGGCGTGGCCAGCATGACGGCGTGAGAGATGCCGTTGTAGACGAGTGCGACAGGGACCTCCTCGACCAGTTCTTCTTCCTGTTCGAGCAGGCCCTTGTCGGTAATGCGTGTGATATGGCCGGGCACCGAGGTGGTCCAGGGCGTTTC
>JAIEOJ010000078.1 GCA_019750575.1 Rhodocyclaceae bacterium
GGCCTGCCCGCCTCCACCCTGTTCCGCCTGCCCAAGCCCCCGGTCGACTCCGGCCGCGGCTTTACCCTGGCGCAGAAGATGGTCGGTCGCGCCTGCGGCCTGCCCGCAGTGAATGGACAGCAACAGGGCATCCGCCCCGGCACCTACTGCGAACCGCGCATGGCCTCGGTCGGCTCGCAGGACACCACCGGCCCGATGACGCGCGACGAACTCAAGGATCTCGCCTGTCTCGGCTTCTCCGCCGATCTGGTGATGCAGTCCTTCTGCCACACCGCGGCCTACCCGAAGCTGGTCGACATCAAGACCCACCGCACCCTGCCGTCCTTCATCACCGCGCGTGGCGGCATCTCGCTGCGCCCGGGTGACGGCGTGATCCACTCCTGGCTCAACCGCTTCCTGCTGCCCGACACCGTGGGCACAGGCGGCGACTCGCACACGCGCTTCCCGATCGGCATCTCATTCCCGGCAGGCTCCGGTCTGGTGGCGTTCGCAGCCGCCACCGGCGTGATGCCTCTGGATATGCCGGAATCGGTGCTGGTCCGCTTCAAGGGCGAAATGCAGCCGGGCATCACCCTGCGCGACCTGGTCAACGCCATTCCCTACTACGCCATCAAGCAGGGCCTGCTCACCGTCGAGAAGAAGGGCAAGCAGAACATCTTCTCCGGTCGCATCCTTGAAATCGAAGGCATGCCGCAGCTCAAGGTGGAACAGGCCTTCGAGTTTTCCGACGCCTCGGCCGAACGCTCGGCCGCCGGCTGCACGGTGCGCCTCGACAAGGAGCCCATCATCGAGTACCTGAACTCGAACATCACGCTGATGAAGTGGATGATCGCCGAGGGTTACGAGGACAAGCGCACCCTGGCGCGCCGCATCCAGGCCATGCAGGCCTGGGTCGACAATCCGCAACTGCTGGAAGCGGACAAGGACGCCGAATACGCCGCCGTCATCGAAATCGACCTCGCCGAAGTAACCGAGCCCCTGCTGGCCTGCCCCAACGATCCGGACGACATCAAGCCGCTGTCCGCCGTCACCGGCGACAAGATCGACGAGGTCTTCATCGGTTCCTGCATGACCAACATCGGCCACTTCCGCGCCGCCGGCAAGGTGCTGGACGGCAAGAGCGACATTCCGACCCGTCTGTGGATCGCTCCGCCGACCAAGATGGACGCCATGATCCTCAACGAGGAAGGCTACTACTCGGTGCTCGGCAAGTCCGGCGCGCGTATGGAAATGCCCGGCTGCTCCCTGTGCATGGGCAACCAGGCGCAGATGAGGAAGGGCGCAACGGCGGTATCCACCTCGACGCGCAACTTCCCCAACCGCCTCGGCATCGATACCCGGGTTTACCTGGCCTCAGCCGAACTGGCGGCGGTGTGCGCCCTGCTCGGCCGCATTCCGACAAAGGAGGAATACCTGACTCAGGTCAATATCGTGAATGAAAAGGCAGGCGATATTTACCGCTACATGAACTTCGACCAGATTTCGGAATTCCGCGAATTGGCCGATACAGTTTCCATATGACATCCTGATCATTGGGAACATCAATCAGTTCATTTTTTCCATATCTAGCGCCACTTTAAGCAAGGGTGGCGCTAGAATGCGGAAAGACCTGCAATAAGTACACCTAATTGCCGGACCAGACAATCGGGGGCGGCGTTAAAACAATGCAAGGTCAGGGATATGCCGGACCACCAGCCATACCGGTAAAACAAGAAGATCGGAGAATTGCACCATGGAAGCCCTGTTCAAGCCCGCACGTCAATTCCTGGACTCGCTCACGCTGGGCCAGAAATTCCTGTTCCTGACGGTCCTGCTGGGTTTCCCCTTCGCCGCGCTGAGCAGCGTCGCCTATCTCGACCTCACGGGCGCAGTCACCCTGCCCGACTGGGCCGCCTACACGCTGTGGGGCTGCATGTTCATTGCCGCCTCGGGCGCCTACCTCTTCATCGGCTTCTACCTGTCGCTGATGAACAGCACCAAGATTCTGAGCAGCGCCATCGCCCGCTTTGCCAAGGGTGACCTGTCTGCGCGCGCCCAACTCGTCACCAAGGACGAGTTCGGCGCCACCGCCACCGCCTTCAACGGCATGGCCAAGGCCATCAAGCGCATGATTGCGGATGTCTCCGGCCAGGCCAACTCGGTCTCGGATGCCGTGGCAAAACTCTCCGAGCAAACCGCACAGATTGCCAAGAGCTCGCAAAACCAGAGCGATGCCGCCGCCAGCGTGGCCGCCGCCGTCGAACAGGTCACGACCAGCATCAACCTGGTCGCCAACCAGGCTGCCGATACCGAAACCGTTTCGCGCAAGGCCTCGCAACTGTCGGACGAAGGCGCCACCGTGGTGCGCGAAGCCTCCTCGGAAATGGCCCGCATCGCCGAGTCCTTCAAGCTCTCGTCCGAACAGGTCAATGAGCTGGGCCGCCGTACCAAGGAAATCAGCACCATCGTCCAGGTCATCAAGGACATCGCCGACCAGACCAACCTGCTCGCGCTGAATGCCGCCATCGAGGCCGCCCGCGCCGGTGAGCAGGGTCGCGGCTTCGCCGTTGTCGCGGATGAGGTGCGCAAGCTGGCCGAACGTACGGCCGGGGCCACCAACGAAATCAGCGGCATGATCGGCACCATCCAGAACAACATGCATACCGCCGTCGAAAGCATGACGGCCGGCGTGGATCAGGTGCAGCAAGGCGTATCGCTGGCGCAGAAGGCCGGCGTTGCGCTCGACGACATCAACCATGGCGCGCAGGAAGCGGTGCACATGGTGCACGAGATCGCCAATGCGGTCAGCGAACAGAGCATTGCCAGCACCGACATTGCCAACAATGTCGAGCGCATCTCGGTGATGACCCAGGAAAACAGCGCCAGCCTGGAACAGATCTCCGCCGAAGCCACCCTGCTGGACAAGACCGCAGCCGCCCTCAAGCAAGCCATCAGCGCCTTCTCCGGCGGTACCGCCAACGATGCCAAGGCACTGGTCGAGCGCGCCGCCGCCATCATCGAAGCCAGCGGCCGGCAGGCGGCTTTTGCCAAGATCAACGACCCGCTTGGCGAACTCGTCATTCGCGACCTGTATATCTTTGTGTACGGCATGGACGGCACGGTGCTGGCCCACGGCGGCAACCCGTCCCTGATCGGCAAGGCCATGCTGTCCGCGACAGACGCCCATGGCAAGCATTTCATCCAGGAACGCATCGAGATCGCGAAAAAGGCCGGCAGCGGCTGGCAGGACTACATGTTCAAGAACCCGGAATCCGGCGAGGTTGAAAGCAAGACCTCCTACATACGCCGGGTCGGCGACATGATCGTCGGATGCGGCGTATATAAATAAGCCCCCTTCTCAAAAAGCCCGTTTCGACGGGCTTTTTCATTTCCGGGGTTCGCCTCGACCATGAACACCGAGGGGCGCTGGCGAACAACTTGTCTTTACTGCACCTTGACAGTAAGCTGACGCACCAAAACAAGGCGAAGCGCTGCCAATTCGTCCGGAAATTCCTGCGCCAATCGCTATAGTTTTCCTAACTGCTTGCATTGAAGCGTTTTTTACAGCGCCCGCCCTGCCCCCGCAAACCCGTGTACGGCGTTGCTGCATCGCAGCAGAAAAGAATAGAAAGCTTGCACGGAACTTTCAAAATCGGCAAAGGTCGGATGTTGTTGTATCGGGGAACTCCATCCGGATTTCAGATGGTCTGCTTTTTGCTCAACACAATTACATGAAACCAGAATGTACGCGCCTCACCCTTGCCCTCATCTCCACCCTGCTTGTATCAGCGGCCGCCTGCGCCCAGGCGCCGAGCTTCAGCCGCGCGCAACTGGAACAGCTCGCGCGCGCCAATAGCAGCAGCATCCAGGCTGCGCGCAATCAGGTCGAAGCCGCCGCGGGCGCCGTACGCACGGCCCGGGCATTTCCCAATCCGGAAATCGAATACCAGAAAGGCAGCAGCAGCCGGCGCCAACCCACGGGCGTGCCGGGTGATGTGGAGCAATATGTCCTGACCCAGCCACTGGACATGCCCTGGACACGCATGGCCCGTGTCGGCGCTGCCGAAGCCGGCCTTGAGTCCGCCACGGCCCTGGGACGCGGCATGGAGGCGGATATCATCTCCCGCATCCGCCTGCGCTACTTCGAGGTTCTGCGTCGCATCGCCGAGCACAAGGCGGCGCTCGAAGACCAGACCACCATGGAAGGCATTCGTGACCGCATCGCGCTGCGAGTTGAAACCGGCGAGGCTCCGCGCTTTGAACTGATCCGCGCCGAAGCGGAAATGCTCAACTCGCAGAAGAATGCCTACTCGGCAGAATTGCGCGTGAATCAGGCGCGCGCCGCGCTGCGCGCCCTGATCGGTCCGACCCTGCCACCCAACTTCACGCTGCTCGGCAACCTGCAGGACCCGCTCGACCTGAGCGACATCGACAGCCTGCGCGCCGAGGTCAAGAAGACCAATCCCGACCTGTTGCGTGCCCGTGCCGAGGAACAAAGGGCTTCGCGCCAGCTCGATCATGAGCGCGCCAAGCGCTGGCCGACTGTTTCCCTGCGCGGCAGCAAGGAAAATGATCCGGAACTCAGCACCTCCCGTGTCGGCGTGGTCATGACCATTCCAATCTGGGACTGGCGCGGTGGTCCGATCGACGAGGCCAAGGCCAACCTCAGCCGCGCCCGTAACGAACTTAATCACTACGAGTTCTCCCTCGACCGCAGCATCGAGATTGCCTACGAGCAATACCAGATCGCCCAGGCCCAGGTCGTTGCACTCGAGTCCGGCATCGTGCGCCAGGCTGAAAATGCGGTACGCGTGGCCGAACTTGCCTACCGTTTCGGCGAACGCGGCATTCTCGAAGTCCTCGACTCGCAGCGCGTGTATCGCGCCGCCCGCAACGAACTGATCAGCGCGCGCTATGAAGCTGCCGCGATCTGGACCGAAGTCGAGCGTCTGCGCGCCAGCGCACCGTCCGCGGCCCCGAACACTCTCCAGAATTGAACGCCCTTACCCTGACTGACATATCCATGACTGCGAACCGGCCTCATCACCCCCTGTTCAAATCCCTGCTGCCGCTGCTGCTGATCGCCGCACTCGGCGCCTGCAACAAGAAAAGCGCGCAACCGGAAAACGAGGAAAAACCCGATCCGATGGTGGTCACCGCAAGCGGTCCACTGCTCGCACAAATCAAGGTGGACTCCGCCAATACCGCGCCTATCAGCGACACCATTCGCGTTGCCGGCCGCATCGACTTCGACGAACAGCGTCTCGCGCGCATCGGCTCCAGCGTCAACGGCCGCGTCACCGACCTGTACGCCATGCTGGGCCAGAGCGTGAACAAGGGTGAAGTGCTGGCACGCCTGCACAGCAACGAACTCTCCACCGCGCAACTCGCCTACCTCAAGGCCAAGTCGCAGATGGAGCTGAACCGCCGCAATGTCGAACGCGCCCAGTCGCTGTTTGCCACCGACGTGATCAGCGATGCCGAACTGCAACGCCGCACCAACGAGTTCGAGATTTCCAGCGCCGAAACCCGCGCCGCGCGCGACCAGTTGCGTGTGCTGGGCCTGCCGCAGGGCAGCATCGACCAGCTCGGCAAGACCGGCGCCATTGATTCGGTGGCCCCGGTGATTGCGTCCATCAAGGGCGTGGTGGTGGAACGCAAGGTCGCTGCCGGTCAGGTCGTGCAACCGGCTGACAATCTCTTCGTGGTCGCCGAGCTGTCACGTGTCTGGGCCGTTGCCCAGGTGCCGGAGCAGCAGGTCAGCCAGGTTCAGGAAGGCCAGTCCGTGCATATCGAAATCCCGGCGCTGGGTAACGAGAAGCTGCTTGGCAAGCTGATCTTCGTTGGCCAGACCATCAACCCGGAAACCCGCACCGTGCTGGTCCGCACCGAGCTGGACAACAAGGCCGGCCGCCTCAAACCGGCCATGCTGGCCACCATGCTGATCGAATCGGCACCTTCCGACCGGCTGGTGGTGCCCAACAGCGCCGTGGTCCGCGAGGATGATACCGACCATGTCTTCGTCGCCCTGCCCGACAGCAAGTTCCGCCTGACGCGGGTCAAGCTCGGTCCGCAGTCGAGTGGCCAGCGCGTTGTGCTCGAGGGCCTGCGCTCCGGCGACCAGATCGTCGTCGAAGGCGCCTTCCATCTGAATAACGAACGCAACCGTCAGGAATCGGAGTAATGATCGAGTCTCTGATACGCGGCGCGCTACAGCAGCGCCTGATCGTCGTCGTCCTGTCGATCGCAGCCCTTTTCGTCGGGCTCTCCGCCACACGCTCGCTGTCGGTGGATGCCTTTCCCGATGTGACCAATGTGCAGGTGCAGATCGCCACCGAGGCGCCCGGCCGTTCACCCGAGGAAATCGAGCGTTTCGCCACGGTGCCGCTGGAAATCGCCATGACCGGCCTGCCCGGTCTGACCGAAATGCGCTCGCTCAACAAGCCGGGCCTGTCGCTGATCACCTTGGTGTTCACCGACAAGACCAATGTCTACTTCGCCCGCCAGCTGGTAATGGAGCGCATGCTCGAAGTCAGCTCGCGCCTGCCGCCGGGCATCGTGCCGGTCCTGGGACCGGTCTCCACCGGTCTGGGCGAAGTCTATCAATACACGCTTGAGCATCCGGACGACAAGGGCCGCGAGCTCAGCCCCGAGGAGCTGACCCAGCGCCGCATTGCGCAGGACTGGGTACTGCGCCCCATGCTACGCTCGATCCCGGGCATTGCCGAAATCAACTCCATCGGCGGCTACGAGAAGCAGTACCAGATCCTCGTCGATCCCGATCGACTGCGCCACTACAAGGTGCCCCTGCAGGACGTGTATCAGGCAGTCGCACGCAACAACGCCAATTCCAGCGGTGGCATCCTGCCGCAGTTCGCCGAGCAGTATCTGATTCGCGGCATCGGTCTGGTGCATGATGTTGATGACCTGCAGCAGATCGTGATCAAGGAGCGCGACGGTACGCCGGTCTACCTGCGCGATATCGCCAGTGTGACTCTCGGCCAGGCCGTGCGTGCCGGTGCCGTGCTCAAGGATGGCAAGACCGAGGCAGTCGGCGGCATCGTGATGATGCTGGCCGGCGGCAATGCCAAGGAAATCGTCAGCCGCATCAAGAAGCGGGTTCAGGAAATCAACGACAAGGGCATGCTCCCCGGGGGCCTCAAGGTGGTTCCCTTCTATGACCGCTCGGAACTCGTCGATGCGGCCCTGTGGACAGTGACCAAGGTGCTGCTGGAAGGTGTCGTCTTCGTCGTGCTGGTGCTCTTCCTCTTCCTCGGCGACGTACGTTCATCGCTGATCGTGGTCGCGACACTGATCCTCACGCCCCTGCTGACCTTCTTCTTCATGAACAAGCTCGGCATCTCCGCCAACCTCATGTCACTGGGCGGCCTCGCAATCGCCATCGGCCTCATGGTGGACGGCTCGGTGGTGATGGTCGAGAACGCCTATGCGCAGCTCGGCAATCCCGAGAACGCCGGTGAACGACCGATCCGCGTGATCCTGCGCGCAGTGACCGAAGTGGCGACGCCGGTGGTCTTCGGCGTCGGCATCATCATCCTCGTGTTTCTGCCGCTGATGACGCTGCAGGGCATGGAAGGCAAGATGTTCGCCCCGCTCGCCTACACCATCGCGATTGCGCTCGCGATCTCGCTGTTCCTGTCGCTGGTCCTGTCGCCGGTGCTGTCCTCCTACCTGCTCAAGCCGCCTGCGCATGATGGTGACCATGACACCAAGATCATCCGCATGATGAAGTCCCGGTTCATGCCCCTGCTGGAAAATGCACTGAGCAACGAGAAGAAGACCGTCGGCATTACCGTCGCCGTCTTCCTCGGCGTCGTGACCCTGATTCCCTTCCTCGGCACCGCCTTCATCCCGACCATGAAGGAAGGCACCATCATGCCCTTCCTGACCCGCGTGCCGAACATCTCGCTGGAAGAGTCGGTCAAGATGGAAATGGAAGCCTCCCGACTGGCCATGCAGGTGCCGGGCGTGAAGTCCATCGTCGCCGTGGTTGGCCGCGGCGAGTCGCCGGCCGACCCGCAGGGCACCAACGAATCCTCGCCCATCGCCACCCTGCTGCCGCGTGACGAATGGCCGGACGGCTGGAACCAGGACGACATCTCGGAAGCGATCCGCGACAAGCTCTCGGTACTGCCCGGTGTGCAGATCTCCATGGACCAGCCGATCTCGCAGCGCGTTGCCGAAATGGTGACGGGCGTGAAGTCGGACATCGCCGTCAAGGTGTTCGGTGACGATCTCGACGAACTGCGCAATGCCGCCAACCAGATCGCCAAAGTTGCCATGTCGCTGCAGGGCGCACAGGACTTGCGCCTGGAGAAAATCTCCGGCCAGCAATACCTGGAAATCGAGATTGACCGCCAGGCCATCGCGCGTCTCGGCCTCAACGTGGCCGATGTGAACGACGTCATCGAAACCGCCGTCGGCGGCAAGGAGGCGACCGAGATCTTCGAAGGCGAACGCCGCTTCGCCGCGGTGGTGCGTCTGCCCGAGAAGTTCCGCAACAACATCGATGCGATCTCCAACATCCTGCTTGAATCGCGTACCGGTGCCCAGGCACGTCTCGCCGACGTGGCCCATATCCACGTCGCCGACGGCCCGGCGCAGATCTCGCGCGAGCTCGGCAAGCGCCGCATCGTGGTTGGCGTCAACGTCAAGGGCCGCGACCTCGGCGGCTTCGTCAAGGAACTGCAGGACAAAGTGGACAAGAAGGTCAAGCTGCCTGACGGCTACTACATCGAATGGGGCGGCCAGTTCCAGAACATGGAGCGCGCCATGGGCCACCTGATGATCATCGTGCCCATCACCATCGCCGCCATCTTCTTCCTGCTGTTCCTGCTGTTCAACTCGGTGCGCATGGCCTCGCTGATCATCCTGGTCCTGCCCTTCGCCTCGATGGGCGGCATCATCGGCCTCTTCGTCTCGGGCGAATATCTGTCGGTGCCCGCCTCGGTCGGCTTCATCGCCCTGTGGGGCATTGCGGTGCTCAACGGTGTGGTGCTGGTATCCTATATCCGCAAGCTGCGCACCGATGGCATGGCGGTGCGCGAGGCCCTGGTGGAAGGTGTACGCCAGCGCTTCCGTCCGGTCATGATGACGGCGACGGTGGCGATGCTGGGCCTGATTCCCTTCCTGTTCTCGGATGGTCCGGGTTCGGAAGTGCAGCGTCCGCTGGCCATCGTGGTGATCGGCGGCCTGATCACCTCGACCCTGCTGACCCTGGTCGTGTTGCCTACGCTGTACCGCTGGTTCGATGAGAAGGAAGCTGAAGCATGAAAGAGATCAAAGCCATCATCCGCCCCAACAAGCTCATCACCCTGCGTGACAAGCTGATGCAGGTACCGGGTTTTCCCGGCATGACGGTGACCAAGGTGGAAGGCTGCAGTGCGCCGGCACGCAACTTCCCGGGCAACCTCAAGGAAGAGCTGATCGATTTCACGCCCAAGATCCGGGTCGAGATGATCGCCCCGGATGAAGCGGTCGAAGCCCTGGTCGACTGCATCACCGCAGTCAGCCAGACCGGCCAGATCGGTGACGGTCTGGTCTGGGTGGCCGATATCGAGCGCGCCTGGTTCCTGTACAAGACCATCCCGGGAAAACCGGCGACCTGAAGCAGGCAGACACAAAAAAAGGGAGGCCTCGGCCTCCCTTTTTCATGCGAAGCGACACATCGCTGCGCCGGCATCAGCCCTTTTCAAGCAGCGAACGCAGCATCCATGCATTCTTCTCATGGACCTCCATGCGCTGGGTCAGCAGATCGGCGGTCGGCTGGTCATTGGCTGCATCGGCGATCTTGAAGGCCGCACGCGCCGTGCGCGCCACGGCTTCCTGGCCGGCAATCAGCTGCTTGATCATCTCGGTGGCGGCGGGAGAACCTTCCTCCTCCTTGATCGACGAGAGCTCGACGAATTTCTTGTACGAGCCCGGGGCGGGATAGCCCAGCGAGCGGATGCGTTCGGCAATCGGATCCAGCGCATTCCACAGCTCGGTGTACTGATCCATGAACATCACATGCAGGGAGTTGAACATCGGCCCTGTCACGTTCCAGTGGAAGTTGTGCGTCTTCAGGTAAAGAATGTAGCTGTCCGCGAGCATCTTGGAGAGACCGGCGACGATCTTCTTGCGGTCCTTGTCGGCGATACCGATATCAATTGCCATGTTGTTTCCTTTCTATCCTGTTGCTTGACTACCCGAGCGTGGTATCCAGCGTCATCATCACGGCAAAACCGACCATCAGGCCGATCGTCGCCGCGGTCTGGTGACCGTTGCGGTGGGTTTCCGGAATCACTTCGTGCGACACCACGAACAGCATAGCACCTGCGGCCAGCCCCAGGCCGACCGGATATGCAATCGCCATACCGGATGACAGGCCCACGCCGAGCAGTGCGCCCAGCGGCTCCAGCAGTCCCGTCGCCGCGGCGACCAGTACCGCCCGGATATTCGTGAGCCCGGCGCCGCGCAATGCCAGCGCAACCGCCAGCCCTTCCGGAATGTCCTGCAAGGCAATCGCCGTGGTCAGCGGCAGGCCTACATTCAGGTCGCCCTGCGCAAAGCTCACGCCGATGGCCATGCCTTCGGGCAGATTGTGCAGGGCGATGGCCAGCACGAACAGCCACACGCGGCTGCAGCGCTCGTGTCCCGCACCGCAGGGTCCGCCCTCCGCATGTGCGTGCGGAATGAACTGGTCCAGACCGAGCATCAGCAGCACACCCAGCGCCATGCCGAGCACCACCACGCCGGCGCCAAGGCCGGCATGACCCAGAATGTCCTCGCCCGCCGCGAGGCCCGGCAGGATCAGCGAGAAAGCGCTCGCGGCCAGCATCATGCCGGCTGCCATGCCGAGCATGCTGTCTTCAAGTTTCTGCGGGATCGAGCGCAAGACCAGGGCCGGCAGCGCCCCCAGCGCAGTGGCGACACAACCGGCCGCGCCGCCGAGCAGCGCATAGCGCACCGCACCCTCGATCTCGCCGGCAGCAATGCGCTGCACGCTCTGCGCGAACAGCAGCACCACGGCCAGCAGTGCGAGCCCCAGCCCCAGGGTGGTCGCCGGGGCTTCGCGCGCATGTTCACGCGCCGAGTCCAGCCAGCTGCGGTTCACCAGGGTACGCACTGCATCGATCATCACAACACCTCTGTACAAAAAAAACGGGGAGACACCGTGGTGCCTCCCCATCATACCTGCCGGGCCGGACAGATGTCCGACCCGTCGCGGCACACGGACTACACGCCGCTATGCAGTATCACGTCAGGCAAGATCAAAGCGATCCAGGTTCATCACCTTGGTCCAGGCAGCGACGAAGTCCTTGACGAACTTGTCCTTGCCGTCGGCACTCGCATACACCTCGGCATAGGCGCGCAGTACCGAGTTGGAACCGAAGATCAGGTCATTGCGGGTGCCGGTGTACTTCACCTGGCCACCCTGCCTGGCCTTGCCTTCGAACACCTCGGCGCTGGCATCTGTCGCCTTCCACTCCACATTCATGTCGAGCAGATTGACGAAGAAGTCATTGCTGAGCGTGCCGACCTTGTCGGTGAACACACCATGCTTGCTGCCGTCGGCATTGGTGCCGAGGACACGCAGGCCGCCGATCAGGGCGGTCAGCTCGGGTGCGGTCAGCGACAGCATCTGCGCCTTGTCGACAAGCATGGCTTCAGTCGGCGTACCGTCCTTGCCGCGACCGTAGTTGCGGAAACCGTCGATCACCGGCTCCAGCACGCCAAACGAATCGACATCGGTCTGATCCTGGCTGGCATCCACACGTCCCGGCGCAAACGGCACATCCACCGCAACACCGGCTGCCTTGGCCGCCAGTTCGATACCGACCACGCCGGCCAGCACGATCACGTCGGCCAGCGATACCTTGCCGCTGGCCTTCTGGATTTCCTCCAGCTTGGCCAGGGTCTTCAGCACCGGCTTATTGATGGCCCAGCTCTTCTGCGGTTCAAGACGAATGCGCGCACCATTGGCACCGCCGCGCTTGTCGCCGCTGCGGAAGGTCGAAGCCGAAGCCCAGGCCACCGCCACCAGCTCACCGGCCGTGAGGCCTGCGCCGGCAATCCTGGCCTTCAGATCGGCGATGTCCGCTGCGCTCGGCGCATGCGTAGCCGCCGGCAGGGGGTCTTGCCAGATCAGGTCTTCCTTCGGCACTTCCGGACCGAGATAGCGGGCCTTGGGACCCATGTCGCGGTGAGTCAGCTTGTACCAGGCACGCGCAAAGGACTCGGCAAACGCCTGCGGGTCCTCGAGGAAGCGCTTGGATATCTTGCCGAACTCGGGATCGAAACGCAGCGTCAGGTCGGTGGTCAGCATCTTGGGCTTGTGGAACTTGCCCGGCACATGCGCATCCGGAATGTTTTCCGGGGCATCCTTGGCGACCCACTGCTTGGCGCCGGCGGGGCTCTGCTCCAGCTCCCATTCGTACTTGAACAGGTTTTCGAAGAAGTTGTTGCTCCACAGCGCAGGCGTCTTGGTCCACGTCACTTCCAGACCGCTGGAGATCGTGTCCTTGCCGTGTCCGCTGCCGTAATTGCTGTTCCAGCCCAGGCCCTGGGCTTCGATCGGGGCAGCCTCGGGTTCCGGCCCCTTGTGCGATTCAGGTGCAGCACCGTGGGTCTTGCCGAAGGTGTGACCACCGGCGATCAGGGCGACGATTTCCTCGTCGTTCATGGCCATGCGATAGAAGGTGGCGCGAATGTCCTTGGCCGCCAGCATGTAGTCGCCGCTGGCATTCGGGCCTTCCGGGTTCACATAGATCAGACCCATGTGGGAAGCGCCGAATGGGCCATTCAGTTCTCGCGAGTCGTCGATGCGGGCCTTAGCGTCCACGCCCAGCCACTTCATTTCCGGACCCCAGTTCACATCCATGTCGGGTTCCCACACGTCTTCGCGACCACCGGCGAAGCCGAAGGTGCGGAAGCCCATGGATTCGAGCGCCACATTGCCGGCGAGGATGAAGAGGTCAGCCCAGGAAATCTTCTGGCCGTACTTCTGCTTGATCGGCCACAGCAGGCGGCGCGACTTGTCAATATTGACGTTGTCGGGCCAGGAATTGAGCGGTGCGAAACGCTGCTGGCCGCGACCGCCGCCGCCGCGACCGTCGATGGTGCGATAGGTACCGGCGGAGTGCCAGGCCATGCGGATGAACTGCGGACCGTAGTGGCCGAAGTCGGCCGGCCACCAGTCCTGGCTGTCGGTCATGAGCTTGACCAGATCGGCCTTGAGCGCCTTGTAGTCGAGTTTCTTGAACTCGGTGGCGTAATCAAACTTTTCGCCCAGCGGATTGGAGCGGTTGCCATGCTGGTTGAGCAGATCCACGCGCAGCTGGTTGGGCCACCAGTCACGGTTGCTCGTGCCGCCGCCGGCAACGTGATGAAACGGACACTTCGATTCGCTCATGCTGATTCTCCTTGTGGGTCTATCAGGGGTGAAAGGATGAGTTCAGTATAGGGATGTGTTTTCGCTCTATAAAATTGTCTTTTCCCATCCAGTGTATAGCGAAACACTATGAGTGACTGTTAAAACATTGTCATAAAACAAAAAGGCCGGGCACGCCCGGCCTGTGCGCTTGCGGGTGTGCCTTAAATGCCCGCCGCCTGCGCATCCAGATACACGTCGACGCCCTCCGTGGCCGTGATGCGGCTGGCCGGAATGGCCACGCCCGCCTTCCAGTCGCGCACGGCGCCGGCCTTGGCGACACCGGTGACGAGGAAGAGCACGCGCCCGGCCGCGCTGAGGCGGTCGGGGCTGAGGCTGACCCGATCCGGTGGCGGCTTGGGTGCATCGTGTATCGGCAGCACGCTCGGCCAGGCAATTGCACGTTCCCATTCCTGCATGGGGAACAAACTGGCGGTATGACCGTCTTCTCCCATACCGAGCAGGACAAGATCGAAGTGCGCTACGGTCTTGAGCAGTTCGGCATAGTCGTGGGCAGCGGCCTCGGCGCCAAGCTCGGCGGGAATCTCGTGGATCTGCGCAAACGGAATCGGCACATGCGCGAGCCATGCCATCATGGCCATGCGACTGTTGCGTTCGGGGTCCTGGGGTGAAAGGCAGCGTTCGTCGCCGAACCAGATGTGCCAGTGTTTCCAGTTCGCCTGCTCGGCGCGCAGGGCTTCGTACACCTGCCGCGGCGTGGTGCCGCCGGCGAGGACCAGATGAAAGGCGCCGCGTGCCGCGATGGCCTCATCGGCGGTGGCGAGTATGCGCGCAACCGCGGCGTCCTCGAGGGCATGCAGGTTGTCGAAAACATGCCATCGGGATTGCTGTGCTGCAGCATTCGGGTTTAAAGTAGTCATGGACATCACCTTACAGCATCTATGGAAGGGTCGCGAGCGGACAGAGGCCAGAGGCAGTGCGTGCGGCCATCGGAACGTACTCAATGTACGCGAGGATGACGCGCCTACGGCAACGCTGCCCCATGTACACGCACCAGCTTCGGGAGAAATGTTATGCGCATGGCAATGATAGGGTTGGGCAAGATGGGCGGCAACATGGTGCGCCGTTTGCGTCGTGGCGGCATCGAGGTGGTCGGCTTCGACCGCGCCACCGATGTGGTCGCGGGATTGAGCACAGAGGCCGGCATGATCGCTGCCGCATCGGTAGCCGATGCGGTGAAGCAACTCCCCTCTCCGCGCATCATCTGGATCATGCTGCCCAGCGGGGACATCACCGAAAACCAGATCCGCGAACTCGCACCGCAGCTCGCCCGCGGCGACATCATCATCGATGGCGGCAACTCCAACTACAAGGACAGCATGCGCCGCGGCGCCTGGCTCGCCGAACAGGGCATAGGCTTCATGGACGCCGGCACCTCGGGCGGGGTCTGGGGCCTGGACAATGGCTATTGCCTGATGGTCGGCGCCACGCCGGAAACGGCCAAGGCCGTCGAGCCCATCCTCAAGGCACTCGCGCCGGCACCCGATCGTGGCTGGGCCCGTGTCGGCCCTGTCGGCGCCGGCCATTACAGCAAGATGGTTCACAACGGCATCGAGTACGGCATGATGCAGGCGCTGGCCGAGGGCCTGGACCTGATGCACGGCAAGAAGGAATTCGATCTCGACCTGGCCCAGCTCACCGAGCTGTGGCGTCATTCCTCTGTGGTGCGCAGCTGGCTGCTCGATCTCACCGCGGAGGCACTGGCCACCGACCAGAAACTCGAACACATTGCGCCGCATGTCTCGGACTCCGGCGAAGGCCGCTGGACCGTGATCGACTCGATCGAGCAGGGCATTCCCGCGCCGGTGCTGACGCTGGCACTGCAGATGCGCTTCGCCAGCCAGGATGAAAAGGGCTATAGCTACAAGCTGCTGTCGGTGATGCGCAATGCCTTCGGCGGCCATGCCATGAAGCCCAAGGCATAAGGACACCATTACCGTTCGGGCTGAGCATGTCGAAGCCCGGTGCAAGAAAGACTCTTTACTGTCTTCACCCTCCGCCAGACTCGGGATGAGCGGTTTTGAAACACAACGGAAAGCAAACCCATGACTGCGATTGATCCCTGCACCCTCGTCATCTTCGGCGCCGGCGGCAATCTGGCGCGGCGCAAGCTGATCCCCGCCCTGTTCCAGCTCGAACTGGCCGGACGCCTGCCGGAGCACATGACCATCCTCGCTGCGGGTCTGGACAAATGGAGCCGCGAGCAGTGGATAGAGAAGATGCAGGAGTTCCTAAAGGAGAAGCATCCGAAAGGCGTTGATCCTGCCGCACTGGAACGCTTCACCGCCCGCCAGCAGTATCACGCCAATGCGCCCGGCGATTCGGAGGCCTACCAGCATCTGCAGCAGCGGATCGAAAACGATCCGGCCTTTCCGCCCAACGTGCTGTTCTACATGGCGGTGCGTCCGTCCGAATTCCCCTTCATCATCGAACGTCTGGGCGAGGTCGGCCTGCTCAAGCAGAACAGCGGCTGGCGCCGCGTGGTGATCGAAAAGCCCTTCGGCTACGACCTGATCAGCTCGCAGATCCTGCAACGCGGCCTGGAAAAATACCTCGACGAGAAGCAGGTCTACCGCATCGACCACTACCTCGGCAAGGGCACGGTGCAGAACGTGATGGTGTTCCGCTTCGCCAACATCCTGCTCGAACCGCTGTGGAACCGCCACTACATCGACCATGTACAGATCACGCACTCGGAGACGCTGGGCATTGAAGGCCGCGCCGACTACTACGACGGTGCCGGCGCGCTGCGCGACATGATCCAGAGCCACTTGCTGCAATTGATGACCCTGGTTGCCATGGAGCCGCCAGTGAGCATGGCCGCCGAGCACCTGCGTGACGAGAAGGTCAAGGTACTCAAGTCGATCCGCCCGATCACGCAGAATGCCGTGCACGCGCACGCCTTCCGCGGCCAGTACGCCAGCGGCACCATCAACGGCAAATCCGTGCCCGGCTATCTGGAAGAAACCGGCGTGCCCGCCGACAGCACCACCGAGACCTATGCGGCACTGAAACTCTTCGTCGACAACTGGCGTTGGAGCGGCGTGCCCTTCTACCTGCGCACCGGCAAGCGCATGGCTGAAGGCGCCTCGGCCATCAGCATCCGCTTCAAGAGCCCGCCGCAGAACATCCTGCGCAACGCGCGCCAGGAATTCGGCCGCCCCAACTGGCTGATGCTGGGCATCCAGCCGAACGAATGCCTGAAGATGGAACTCCAGGTCAAGGAGCCCGGCCTCGACCTGCACACGCGCACCATGAGCCTCGACGCCACCTATCGCAAGGACGACGACGCCGACATCGATGCCTACGAAGGCCTGCTGCTCGACGCCATGGAAGGCGACCAGTCGCTGTTCCTGCGCATCGACGAGGTCGAGAATGCCTGGCGTGTGGTCGACCCCATCCTCAAGGTCTGGGCCATGGAGCGCGAGTTCATCAACACCTACGCTGCGGGCAGCTGGGGCCCGCGCGGCACCTATCGCCTGTTCGACCGTGACGACCAGTTCTGGCGCCACTCGCTGGAACTCGACGGCGGCAAGCTGGAAGCCTACTGAAACGCATGGCACTCACCGCGGCCGACCTCGGCAAACCGGAGAGCGGCTGGAAGCTGCGGCTCTACACCATCATCTTCGAAGCCGACACAGCGGCGGGGCGGCGCTTCGACCAGTGGCTGATTGTCGCCATCCTGCTCAGCATCGCAGTAGTCATGGCCGACAGTGTGGCCGCCATCAGCGCACACCTGCGCCTGCCGCTCAACATCCTGGAATGGTTCTTCACCCTGCTGTTCACGGCCGAGTACGTGGCACGCCTGTCCTGCGTGCGCAAGCCGTGGCGCTATGCGCTGAGCTTCTACGGCATCGTGGACCTGCTTTCGGTCCTGCCGACTTGGCTGGCCATGTTCTGGCCGGAAGCGCATGCTCTGATCGACGTGCGCATCCTGCGCCTGCTGCGGATCTTCCGCATCATGAAGCTCTCGGCCATGTTCAGCGAATACCAGATGCTGGGCAGCGCGCTCTACGCCAGCCGACGCAAGATCATGGTCTTTCTTTCGGTCGTGCTGATGGTCGTGGTGGTGCTGGGCTCGCTTATGTATGTGGTCGAGGGCCCCCAGCACGGCTTCACCAGCGTGCCGACGAGCATCTACTGGGCCATCACCACGCTGACCACGGTCGGCTTCGGCGACATCACGCCCAAGACCGACATCGGCCGCTTCATCTCATCGCTGATGATGCTGCTGGGCTGGGGCACGCTGGCCGTCCCCACGGGCATCGTCACCTCCGAACTCACCGCCCAGCGCTTCATGCAGAAGCCGACAACCCGCACCTGCCATGACTGCCTGAGCGAAGGCCACGCCGCCGACGCACACTACTGCATGCACTGCGGCGTGGCATTGCCGGCCTACCAGCAGGACGGCAGGACCGGCGCCTAACCGGCGCCCTGCGCAGGGTCGACCGGTACCGCATTCCAGATGGTCTTCGCGTATTCGGCGATGGTGCGGTCGCTGGAGAACCTGCCCATGTTGGCGACATTGATGATGGTCTTGCGCACCCAGGCGCGCTGGTCACGATAGGCGGCATCGACCGCATCCTGTGCCGCGACATAGGATGCGTAATCGGCCAGCAGCAGGTAATGATCGCTGCCGAGCAGCATGTCCACAATCGCCTGATAGCGATCGGCCTCCTCCGGCGAGAAATAGCCGGTGGCGATCATGTCGATGACCTCGCGCAGCTCGGCATTGCCTTCATAGTAGTCACGCGGGCGGTAGCCCTGGGCGCGCAGCGTGTCTACCTCGCCGGTATTGAGGCCGAAGATGAAGATGTTGTCGTCGCCGACCTCGTTCTTGATCTCGATATTGGCGCCATCCAGCGTACCGATGGTCAGCGCACCGTTCAGGGCCAGCTTCATGTTGCCGGTGCCGGAGGCCTCGGTACCGGCCGTGGAGATCTGCTCGGACAGGTCGGCCGCCGGAATCATGACTTCGGCGGTGGACACATCGTAATTCGGCACGAACACGATCTTGAGCCGGTCGCCGACGCGCGGATCGTTGTTCACGATATCGGCCACGTCGTTGATCAGGCGAATGATGCGCTTGGCCATCATGTAGCCCGGCGCGGCCTTGCCGCCGAACAGGGCGACCCGCGGCACCGTGTCGGCACCGTGACGGATGCGGTTGTAAAGGGTGATCAGATGCAGCACGTTGAGCAGCTGGCGCTTGTACTCGTGGATGCGCTTGATCTGCACGTCGAACATGGCATCAATGCTGATGCGCAGGCCCAGCCGGTCCTGCACGAGGGCGGCCAGGCGCCGCTTGTTGGCGCGCTTGACCTCGATGAACCCGGCATGGAAGGCGGCATCGTCGGCGTATTTTTCCAGCTGCTTGAGCGCAGACAGGTCCTTGACCCAGCCCTTGCCGATCTTGCTGGCGATCAGCGCCGACAGGCCCGGATTGGCCTGATGCAGCCAGCGCCGCGGCGTGATGCCGTTGGTCATGTTGACGATGCGGTCCGGATAGATGCGGTGGAAGTCGGCAAAGATGGTCTGCTTCATCAGCTCGGTGTGGATCGCCGCCACGCCATTGACCTTGTGCGAACCGACCATGGCCAGATGGGCCATGCGCACGCGCCGCTCGCCGTCCTCGCCGATGATGGAAACCCGTCGCAGCAACTCGTTATCGCCCGGATACTGGTGCATCACATCGCGCAGGAAGCGGTGGTTGATCTCGTAGATGATCTGCAGATGGCGCGGCAGCACGCTCTCGAACAGCGTCACCGGCCAGGTTTCCAGCGCTTCCGGCATCAGCGTGTGGTTGGTGTAGGCGAAGGTGCGGCGCGTCAAATCCCAGGCCCTGTCCCACTCGAGATGGTTCTGGTCGACCAGGATGCGCATCAGCTCGGCCACGGCGATGGACGGATGCGTGTCGTTGAGCTGGATCGCCACCTTGTCCGGCAGGTTGTCGAAGGTCTTGTGGTACTTGCTGTAGCGGTAGAGGATGTCCTGCAGCGAGGCGCTGACGAAGAAATACTGCTGCTTCAAGCGCAGCTCGCGGCCCATGCGCGTGGTGTCGTCCGGATACAGCACCTTGGACAGGTTCTCGGACTGGTTCTTGTCCTCGACCGCCTTGATGTAGTTGCCCTCGTTGAAGTAGCCGAGGTCGAAATCGCGCGAGGCCTTGGCCGCCCACAAACGCATGTTGTTGGCGGTGCGGTTGCCGTAGCCGGGAATCGGCGTGTCGTGGGCCATGGCCATCACTTCATCGCTATCGACCCAGCTGTAGCGGGTTATGCCACGCTCATCCGCATATTCGATCACGCGGCCGTGGAACTTGACGTTGTAGAGCACCTCCGGACGCGCAAACTCCCAGGGATTGCTGTAGCGCAGCCAGTTGTCGGGATGTTCGACCTGCTGGCCGTTCTCGATCTGCTGCGAGAACATGCCGTATTCATAGCGTATGCCGTAGCCATAGCCGGGAATCTGCAAGGTTGCCATGGAGTCGAGAAAGCACGCCGCCAGACGGCCGAGGCCGCCGTTGCCGAGCGCGGCATCCGGCTCGACCTCGCGTATCGAGTCGAGGTTGATGCCATGCGCTTCCAGCGCCGCGCGGCAATCCGGCTCGATGCCGAGGTTGAGCATGGCGTTCGTCAGGGTGCGCCCCATCAGGAACTCCATGGACAGGTAATACACGCGCTTGGCATCGTGCTCGTAGTAGCTGCGCATGGTGTCCATCCAGCGCCCGATCAGGTGATCGCGCGTGGCGTAGGCCGTGGCACCGTACCAGTCGCGTGCAGTCGCAGTGAGGGCATCCTTGCCGACCGTATAGGTCAGGTGGCTGCTCAGCGAAGGCCGGTGCGAAGGGCCTCCGATATCCTCATCGGCGCCAGAACTGGCGGGTGCGCGTTTCGACATCACATTCTCCCGGTAGGGGCCCTCATAAGGAGGGCAGGACGGAGCAGCTAATATGCAAGGCAAGTAGAGCGTATCCGGGGCGCGCCTGTCAAGCGCGATCGGTCACACTCAGAGCATTTCCAGCGAACGCTTGCGCGTCGGCGGCGGGAAGGCGGCATCCAGCGCGGCCAGATCGGCCGCGGTCAGCACGATGTCGGCGCTGCCGCGGTTCTCCCGCACATGGGCCTCGCGGCCGGCCTTGGGAATCGAGATCACGTTCGGCAGGCGCAGCGTCCAGGCCAGTGCAATCTGTGCCGGCGTCGCATGATGGCGTTGCGCCACCTGGGCGAGCACCGGATGACGCAGCAGACGGCCCTGCTCGATCGGCGAATAGGCCATGATCGGCACCTTGCGCTGTTCCAGCCAGGGCAGCAGGTCGAACTCGATGCCGCGCCGGCTCAGGTTGTAGAGCAC
The DNA here is from genome assembly GCA_019750575.1 of Rhodocyclaceae bacterium. Taxonomy (GTDB): domain Bacteria; phylum Pseudomonadota; class Gammaproteobacteria; order Burkholderiales; family Rhodocyclaceae. Next base: position 20,786 of record JAIEOJ010000078.1, read on the forward strand.
CTGATCGGTCTGCACGCGCTCGCCGTTTGGCGCCGCCCCCCATTCCTCCATGTCCTCGACATCGAGATTGGACACGCCCCAGTGGCGGATCTTGCCCTGATCGACAAGGCGCTCCAGCGCCTCGATGGTCTCTGCAAAATCCGGCCCGCCGCGCCAGTGATACAGGTAGAGATCAAGGTGATCGGTGCCGAGGCGGCGCAGGCTGGCCTCGCAGGCACGCGGCACGCCGCGCTCGCTGGCATTCGACGGCAGCACCTTGCTGACCAGATAGACCTGCTGGCGGCGACCGGCGATGGCCTTGCCGACCACCTTCTCCGAACCGCCATTGGCATACATCTCGGCGGTATCGATCAGCGTCATGCCCAGATCGATGCCGACCTGCAAGGCGCGGATTTCATCGGCTTCGTCGCGTGCCGACTCGCCCATGTACCAGGTCCCCTGCCCCAGCGCCGGCACACTGATGCCGCAGGGGAAGGTCACTTTACGCAATTCGCTCATTCTTGCTGTTCCTCGCTTCAAACTCGCACAATGATACCGTGAGCTTGCGGCGGCAAGGCGAGGTGCGCCCGGCTCTGGCACAATGTACATAGCCAGTCCGGCAGCGACCGGTGCGGTGACGAGTGCGGGAAGACGATCATGGCTGAGAACGACAAAACCGGCAGGGCAGAGAAAATGGACGAAGACAGCGCGGTCTACAAGACCCTGCTGGAGTCCACCAAGGCGATTCCCTGGAAGATCGACCTGAACACGATGACCTTCTCCTACATCGGCCCGCAGATCGAGGCCCTGCTCGGCTGGCCGCGCGAAAGCTGGATCAGCGCCAATGACTGGGCCATGCGCATCCATGAGGATGAGCGCAACGATGTCGTCAATTTCTGCATCGCGCAGTCCAAGGCCGGCGTCGACCACGAGGCCGACTACCGCGCCCTGACACACGACGGCCGCCATGTCTGGATCCGTGACGTGGTGCATGTGCTGCGCAAGGAAGACGGCACGGCCGACTCGCTGGTCGGCTTCATGTTCGACATCACCGAACGCAAGCAGATCGAGGAGGAGCTGGTCCGCCTGCAGAAGGAGTTCCGCGAGCTTTCCTACAAGGACGGGCTAACCGGTGCCGCCAATCGCCGCATGTTCGACTCGGTGCTGGAACTCGAATGGAGCAATGCGCAGCGCAACCGGCAGCCGCTGTCGGTGATCCTGCTCGATATCGACTACTTCAAGCAGTACAACGACTGCTACGGCCATATCCAGGGCGACGAATGCCTGAAGCGCGTGGCCCAGGCCCTGGGCAAGGTGGCAACGCGTGCGCGTGACTTCTTTGCCCGCTACGGCGGCGAGGAATTCGTGCTGGTGCTGCCGGAAACCGATGAGGCTTCCGCGCACAAGGTGGCGGAACGCTGCCGCAGTGCGATCTTCAAGGAGCAGATCCCGCATGCGCAGTCTGCCGCGGGCCAGATGCTCACCATCAG
>JAIEOJ010000219.1 GCA_019750575.1 Rhodocyclaceae bacterium
TACGTAGTTGCCTACGTGCTGATGTCGCTGGCCAGCTTCGGCATGCTGCTGCTGCTGTCGCGTGCCGGTTATGACGTTGAGACCTTGGAAGACATGAAGGGCCTGAACCAGCGCAGCCCGTGGTATGCCGCGATGATGATGTTCGTCATGTTCTCCATGGCAGGTATCCCGTTCTTCGTCGGCTTCTTTGCCAAGCTGTCGGTGCTGCTGTCGGCTGTGGCTGCCGGTCTGATCTGGGTTGCCATCGTTGCGGTTGCCTTCTCGCTGGTGGGTGCCTTCTACTACCTGCGCGTGGTCAAGCTGATGTACTTTGACGCACCGACCGATTCTGCTCCGCTGACCGCCTCGCGCGACATGCGCATCCTGCTGTCGATCAACGGTCTGGCGATCGCGCTCTTCGGCCTGTTCCCGCAAGGGCTGATGGACCTGTGCCAGGAGGCACTGGCGCGTTCCCTGTTCTGAAAACCATCACCCCGGGCCGGCCATGACAGCCGCACAGATTTTTCTTGTCATCGCCGGCCTGCTTGCAGCAAATCTCCCTTTTCTGACGCAACGCAGCCTGGCCGGCATCCCGTGCCTCAAGCGCGACAAGGCGCTCTGGCTGCGCCTGCTCGAACTCATCGTCCTGTATCTGCTCCTCGGCCTGCTGGCAAGCGTCTTCGAACGCAGTGCCTACGGCGCTGCCTATGCACAGGGCTGGGAGTTTTACGCAATCACCTTCTGCCTCTTTCTGGTTCTTGCCTATCCCGGTTTCGTCTATCGCTATCTCTGGCAAGGACGCAAGCGTGCGTGACGAGGACCTGATCGAGACTCCCCTGGCTTCGACACCGCTGTGTGACGGCGTCCTGCTGAAGGCGCACCGGGATACGGTGCGTCTGCCGAATGGCGGCGAAGCCGTACGCGAATGGATAGAGCACCCCGGTGCGGCCGTGGTGATTGCCATGCTCGACAACGGCAAGCTCCTGTTCGAACGCCAGTTTCGCTATCCGGTGCGACAGGTTTTTCTAGAAATGCCGGCGGGCAAGATCGATACCGGCGAGCCGGCACTGGATACCGCGCGGCGCGAGCTCAGGGAAGAAACCGGTTACAAGGCGAAGACCTGGCGCCACCTGGGCACCATGCATCCCTGTATCGGCTACTCCAACGAGAGGATTGAAATCTTTCTTGCCCACGGCCTCAGCTTTGTCGGCAATGCGCTGGACGAGGAGGAGTTCCTGGAAGTGATCGAGCTCAGCCTGGCGGACGCCATTCTTGCCGTGCGCGATGGCGAGATCACCGACGCAAAAACCATCACGGCCCTGTTCTGGGCCGAGAAGCTCATCAAGGGCGAGTGGGAGATGCCGGCCTGAGCGTCGGTTTTCCCCTAGCCTCTTTTCCGAGAGGGATTCCCTGAGGTCAGAGCGGCCCGGTGCAAAAGCCGGGCGGCGCACCTTGCCGGTCAGGAGAGTCTGTAGATCGTCGGCTGGACAACCGTGAGCTGCTCGGTCAGGCCGTTGAGGCTTTCCGAATGGCCAATGATCAGATAGCCGTCGGGATGCAGCTTGCTCACCAGCTTGCTGACGACCTGGCGCTTGGTCGGATTGTCGAAATAGATCATCACATTGCGCAGGAAGATCACGTGGAACTTGCCGATATCGGGAATCGGCTGGTTCAGGTTGATCTGGCGGAACTTGGTGTGCGAGCGCAGATCGGCATTGATCGCGAAGGTGCCCTGCTTGTCGCCGCTGCCGAGTTGACAGTACTTGTTCAGATAGTTCTGCGGCAGTCCGCGGGTGCGTTCGAGCATGTACTCGCCCTTTTCGGCGACGGCCAGTACCTGGGTGCTCAGATCCGAGCCGAGCACCGACCAGTTGCCGCGCGGGCCCAGCTTGTCGGCAAGCACCATGCACAGGGTGTAGATTTCCTCGCCGGTCGATGAGGCGCCGCTCCAGACATTGAAAGGCTGTCCGGCCGGATGCTGGGCGAGGATGGTGTTGGTGAGGAACTCGAAATGCCGCGGTTCGCGGAAGAAGTAGGTCTCGTTGGTGGTCAGCAGGTCCACCATCTGCTGCAACTCCTGCTTGCCGGCCGGGCTGGTGACCAGCTTGTAGTAATCGCTGTAGCTGCTCATCTTGTGATGGCGCAGGCGCCGGCCGAGCCGACCGACCAGCAGGGTCCGCTTGCTGTCGCTCATGCTGATGCCAGCGATCTTGTGGATCAGCTGCTGGAATTGCGCGTATTCGGCGTTAGAGATTTCTACGCTGTCGCCAAAGCCCGGGATTGTCATTGCCTGCTGCGCTGAAAGTGATGGGTGCGATTATGGATGATTTTCCGGCGCCGGGTGTCAGTTCAGGCCAATGATGCGGGCAATGTCGGCGGGAGTGTGCGCCAGTGCCTCTGCCTGCCAGTCCTCGGGCGGCGCGCCATCGCCGAGATAACCCCAGGCAGCGGCAATTGCACGCATGTTGGCGGCATGGGCGGCCTGGATGTCGCGCAGATCATCGCCGACATACCAGCAGTTTTGCGGATTGACGCCGGCGGCGCGGCAGGCATGCAGCATGGGCTCGGGTGCAGGTTTGGGTACGCCGGCGGTATCGCCGCTGACCACCGTGACCGCGCGCGCATCGAGCTGCAGGGCGCGTACCAGCGGATCCGTGTAGCGCGACCGCTTGTTGGTGATGATGCCCCAGGGCAGTTGTTCTGCTTCAAGCCGCGCCAGCAAGGTGTCTACGCCGGGAAACAGTACGGTGGCCGCGCAGATGTTTTGCTCGTAGTGCGTCAGCACGCGCTCCTGCAGGGCAGGGTAGGCGGCGTCGTCCGGATGCAGGTCAAAGCCGATGCGCAGGAGGCCACGCACGCCCTGCGATACGAGCGGGCGCAACTGGTGCAGCGGGACGGGTGCGAGACCTTCCTCGTGGCGGACCCGGTTGAGTGCGCCGCCGAGATCGGGCGCGGTATCGGCGAGCGTACCGTCAAGATCGAAAAACACGGCTTCGAGCATGGCGGCGTCAGGCCTCCTCGATCTCGCGACGAGTGCGCACGAGGTAGTTGACGCTGCTGTCCTGGCCCAGACTGTAGACCTTGCTGAAGGGGTTGTAGCTCATGCCCCGTAGTTCTTCAACGGCGAGACCCGTGTTGCGGCAGTGGCGACTGAGTTCGGCCGGCTTGATGAACTTGGCATAGTCGTGGGTGCCGCGCGGCAGCAGGTTGAGGATGTATTCGGCACCAATCACAGCGAAGAGGTAGGACTTCGGGTTGCGGTTGATGGTGGAGAAGAAGACATGTCCGCCCGGCTTGACCAGCCTGGCGCAGGCGGCAACGATGCTGGCCGGATCGGGAACATGCTCCAGCATTTCCAGACAGGTGACGACGTCGAACTCGCCCGCATGGGTCTCTGCCATCGCTTCTGCCGAAATCAGCTGGTAATCGACCTTGAGCCCGCTTTCATAGAGGTGAAGACGGGCAACGCCGAGGGGCTTTTCCGACAGGTCGATGCCGGTCACCTCGGCGCCGCGCGCGGCCATGCCTTCCGACAGCAGGCCGCCGCCACAACCGACGTCGAGTACCTTCTTGCCGGCCAGGGGCAGGGCAGACTCGATCCAGTCCAGCCGCAGCGGGTTGATTTCGTGCAGGGGCTTGAATTCGGAATTGGGGTCCCACCAGCGGTGGGCCAGCTCGCCGAATTTTGCGAGCTCATGGGGGTCGGCGTTGAGTGTCTTCATGGGTGCAAGCTTACGTCAAACTCAAACTGCATGCGACATGTCGGCGACAGAAAAGTGCCGTCGCAAGATGCAAACAAAAAGCCCCGCCGGAGCGGGGCTTTTCTTGGCCGGGCACCCCGAGGGGTGCGTCCGGATTACTGCCAGGAGTAGGTGCCGACGGCTTCCACATCCACGCGGCGGTCAGGCTGCAGGCAGGCAACGACCTTCGGGCTCTTCGGGCCCTTGCAGTCTTCCGGCTTGGTAACCGGGTTCTTTTCGCCCTTGCCTTCGGTGTAGATGCGGTTCTTTTCGATGCCCTTGGCGACCAGATAGGCCTTCACGGCTTCGGCACGCTTTTCCGACAGCTTCTGGTTGTAGGCGTCGTCACCGAAACGGTCGGCGTGGCCGACGGCGATCAGGACTTCCAGCTTGATGCGCTTGACCTTGGTGTACAGCTCGTCAAGGGCAGCCTTGCCTTCAGCACGCAGGTCAGCCTTGTTGAAGTCGAACAGGGCGTCGGCGTTCAGGGTGATCTTGTCGCTGGTGGGCTTGGCGCCACCAGCCTTGGCACCGGCAGCCGGAGCGTCACACTTGCCCTTGGGCAGCAGGTCCTTGTCGCACTCGCAACCAACCGGCAGCTGACCAGCCATGGTGTCGGCAGCGGAGGCCGGGGTCCAGAAGCCGGTGCGCCAGCACAGACCGGTGCTGTTCTTGGCGACGAGGCCGCGACCATCGATCACGTAAGGAACGGTGCCCTTGGTGTCAACCGGGGTTTGAGCATAGGTTGCAGCGCTGGCGCCGAGCAGGGCAGCGAGCAGGACAGAATTCTTGATGACTTGTTTGAGCATTTTTTTTCCCTCGTTCGAATGCGGACAGAACTGCTTGTTTGAAGTCTTTGCGCTGACGGTAGGCCGCCAACATCCGGTGTTACAGGCTTCCATGAGATACATGCAAATGCCATTAAACACCGAACTGGCTGATACGGCAAGAAGCTGTGAGGCAACCCGTCTCAGACCTGCAGTTTATTCTGCCACAGGTTGGTGACAGCTAGCAATGCGGATGGGTCGAAATCGACCAGCGTGTGCGCATTTACACGACACTCGCCATTTACCCAGACATGGCTGACCTGTTCGCGGCCGGCCACGTAAATCAGATGCGAGGCCGGGTCGAAACACGGTTGCATGATCCAGTCTTCCAGCGAGATTGCGCATAAATCCGCAGATTTGCCGATTTTCAGCGAGCCGATGTCCCGGTCCAGCCCCATGGCGCGGGCGCCGCCGAGCGTGGCCATGTGCAAAACCGTGTGGGCGTCGAGTACGGCCGGATCGTTGGCGGTCAGCTTGGCCAGCAGTGCGGCATGGCGCATTTCCTGGAACATGTCGAGGCGGTTGTTGCTGGCGGCACCATCCGTGCCGAGACCGATGTTGATGCCGCGCCGCACCAGTTCGGCGACCGGGCAGGCGCCGTTGGCCAGTTTCATGTTCGAGGTCGGGTTGTGCGCGACGCTGGCGCCCTGGTGGGCGAGCAGGGCCATGTCGGTGGCGTCCAGATGTACTGCATGCACGGCGATCAGGCCGGCGTTGACCAGCCCCAGCTTGTGCAGGCGCGCAAGAGGGCGCATGCCGTGCTGCTTGAGGCTGTCGTCGATCTCGCTTCTGGCCTCATGCACATGCAGGTGCACGGGCAGGTCGAGCTGGTCGGCCAGCATGGCGATGCGCTCGAAGCTTCTGTCGCTGACCGTGTAGGGCGCATGCGGCGCAAGGCTGAAGGAGAGTAGAGGCTTGTCGCGCCAGGCATCGCGGCAGGCCAGGCCCTTGGCCAGATAGTCATCCGCGTCGCTGGCATAGCGTGTCGGGAATTCAAGCACGGTGATGCCGAGCATGGCGCGCATGCCCATGCGCTCGAAGGCGCGCGCCGCGGCGTCCGGAAAGAAGTACATGTCATTGCAGCAGGTGATGCCGCCGCGCAGCATCTCGGCCGCCGCGAGCAGGGTGCCGTCGTGCACGAACTCCGCGCTGACATGCTTGCCCTCGGCCGGCCAGATCCTGTCGTTGAGCCACTGCACCAGCGGCAGGTCGTCGGCGAGACCGCGCAGCAGGGTCATGGCGGCATGGGTATGCAGGTTCACGAAGCCCGGCAGCAGGACATGGTTGCCGAGATCGGCGATTTCTGTCGGCTGGAATCGCAGTTCGGCCTCGGCGCGCGGCAGCAGCCCGGCGATGCGTCCGTCATGGATTGCAAGCGAATGATTTTCCAGTGTTATTCCGGCAGGTTCGACGGGGATGATCCAGCGGGCGTGGATCAGCAGGTCAACCGCTGCGGGCTGGCTGGCGACGGCGTCGGGCTGGATGGGGTTTTTTCCTGTTTTCATGGGCTTTTCGCTGGGTCCGGAAGGCGCTGTGGGGCGTGATTCAGGGGATGTGCGTGTTAGAATGTGAAAGTTTTTTTGCCGCCGCGGAACTGGTTTGAATTTGTACCTGAAAACACTTTTTTCGGGTGAAAAAGCAAGCGCGCAGTCGGGGTGGAACAGTCCGAAAAACAAATCCGAATTCATTACAGCTTGCGTAGGAAACGACCGATATGACAGGGTTCGCCAAAGAGACTTTACCCATCAGTCTCGAAGAGGAGATGCGCCATTCCTACCTCGATTACGCCATGAGCGTGATCGTCGGGCGCGCCCTCCCGGATGTCCGTGACGGCTTGAAACCCGTGCACCGCCGCGTGCTCTTCGCCATGCACGAGCTTGGCAATGACTGGAACAAGGCCTACAAGAAGTCGGCGCGTATCGTCGGCGACGTCATCGGTAAGTACCACCCGCACGGCGACCAGTCGGTCTACGACACCATCGTGCGCATGGCCCAGGATTTCTCGCTGCGCTACATGCTGGTCGACGGCCAGGGCAACTTCGGCTCCATCGACGGCGACGGTGCCGCGGCGATGCGTTACACCGAAGTGCGCATGTCCAAGATCGGTCACGAACTGCTGGCCGATATCGAAAAGGAAACCGTGGACTTCGGGCCGAACTACGACGGCTCCGAACAGGAACCGCTGATTCTGCCGGCGCGCATTCCCAATCTGCTGATCAACGGCTCGTCCGGCATTGCAGTGGGCATGGCGACCAATATTCCGCCGCACAACCTGACCGATGTGCTCAACGCCTGCCTGGCCCTGCTCGACAATCCGGACATCGATATCGAAGAGCTGATCGGCATCGTCCAGGCCCCCGACTTCCCCACCGGCGCGCTGATCTACGGCCTGTCCGGCGTGCGCGACGGCTATCTGACCGGTCGCGGCCGCGTTGTCATGCGCGCCCGCACGCACATCGAGGAACTGCCGAGCGGCAAGCAGGCCATCATCGTCGATGAAATTCCCTACCAGGTGAACAAGACCACGCTGCTGCAGAAGATTGCCGAGCTGGTCAACGAGAAGCGCGTTGAAGGCATCTCGCATCTGCAGGACGAGTCCGACAAGGACGGCATGCGCATCGTCATCGAGCTGAAGCGCAATGAAATGCCGGACGTCATCCTGAACAACCTGTACAAGATGACGCAGCTGCAGGACACCTTCGGCATGAACATGGTGGCGCTGGTCGAGGGCCGTCCCGAGATCCTCAACCTCAAGCGCATGCTGGAGTGCTTCCTGTCCCACCGCCGCGAGATCATCACGCGGCGTACCGTGTTCGAGCTGCGCAAGGCACGTGATCGCGGCCATATTCTCGAAGGTCTGGCCGTCGCACTCTCCAATGTTGACGAGATCATTGCCCTGATCAAGGCAGCTCCCACGCCGGGCGAAGCCAAGAAGGGTCTGATGGAACGGATCTGGCAATCGTCCGTGGTGGGCGAGATGCTGGCGCGCGCCGCCATGGATGCCGGGCTGTATCGTCCCGAAGGTCTTGCCGCCGAATTCGGCCTCACCGCCGATGGCTATCGCCTGTCGGATGCCCAGGCCCAGGCCATTCTGGAGCTGCGCCTGCAACGCCTGACCGGACTCGAGCAGGACAAGATCGTCAACGAGTACAAGGAGGTGATGACCGAAATCGCCGACCTGCTCGATATCCTGGCTCGCCCCGAGCGCATCACCGCCATCATCGGCGACGAGTTGCGCCTGATCAACACCCAGTTCGGCGATGCGCGCCGTTCCGAGATCGTGATGTCCACCGCCGACATCAACATGGAAGACCTGATTACCCCGCAGGACATGGTGGTGACCATGTCCCACGGCGGTTACATCAAGAGCCAGCCGCTCGCCGACTACTCGGCGCAGAAGCGCGGCGGTCGCGGCAAGTCGGCGACGGCGATCAAGGACGACGACTTCATCGAGAAGATGTTCGTCGCCAACACCCACGACTATGTGCTGTGCTTCTCCAACCGCGGCCGCGTCTACTGGCTGAAGGTGTATGAAGTGCCGGAAGGCACGCGCACTTCGCGCGGCAAGCCCATCGTCAATCTGTTCCCGCTGATGGAGGGCGAGAAGATCAATGTGGTGCTGCCGGTCAAGCAGTTCGACGATGAGCATTTCATCTTCATGGCAACCTCCATGGGTACGGTCAAGAAGACGGCGCTGTCGAACTTCGCCAATCCGCGCAAGGCCGGCATCATCGCCGTTGCCCTGGATGAAGGCGACGTCCTGATCGGTGCTGCGCTGACCGACGGCAAGCATGACGTCATGCTCTTCTCCGACGCAGGCAAGGCGGTGCGCTTCGACGAGGATGATGTGCGCGCCATGGGCCGCGAAGCGCGCGGCGTGCGCGGCATGATGCTGGAAGACGGCCAGAAGGTGATTTCCATGCTGGTCGCCGAGAGCGAGGAATTCAGCGTGCTGACCGCGACCGAAAACGGCTACGGCAAGCGCACCCCGATTGCCGAATACACTCGTCACGGGCGCGGCACCAAGGGCATGATCGCGATCCAGACCTCCGAGCGCAATGGCAAGGTGGTCGGCGCCGCACTGGTCAAGCCCGAGAACGAGGTCATGCTGATCTCCGATGCCGGCGTGCTGATCCGCACCAAGGTCGAGCAGATCCGCGAGATGAGTCGCGCCACCCAAGGCGTGACCCTGATCAACCTTGATGACGGCACCTTGCTGGCCGGCCTTGAAAAGCTTGCCGAGTCGGAAACCGAGAACGGTGATGAAGGCGACGATGGCGCCAGCCCCGAAACCGGCGAAGCCGGTGGCGAAGGCGCAGCCGAGTGACGCGCGTCCATAATTTCAGCGCGGGTCCGGCGGCACTGCCGGAGCCGGTGCTGCGCCAGGCCGCGGAGGAAATGCTGGACTGGCACGGACGCGGCATGAGCATCATGGAAATGAGCCATCGCACCCCCGATTTCGAGGGTGTGATCGCGGCGGCCGAGGCCGATCTGCGCGAGCTGATGGGAATCCCCGCCAACTACAAGGTGCTGTTCCTGCAGGGCGGGGCGACCCTGCAGTTCTCTGCGGTGCCGATCAACCTGCTGCGCGGCAGGAAGACGGCCGACTACATCGTCACCGGCTCCTGGTCGGAAAAGGCGGTGGCTGAGGCGCGCCGTTTTTGCGAGGTGAATATCGCCGCGTCTACTGCAGCCGCCAATTTCAGCCATGCACCGGTGCAGCAGGAGCTCAGGCTGTCGGGCGATGCCGCCTATGTGCATGTCTGTACCAACGAGACCATCATGGGGGTCGAGTTCCCCTATGTGCCGGATACGGGCGATGTGCCGCTGGTGGCCGACATGTCCTCGCACATCCTGTCGCGCGAGATCGATGTGTCGAAATACGCGCTGATCTATGCCGGCGCGCAGAAGAACATCGGCCCGGTCGGCCTGACCATCGTCATCGTGCGCGACGACCTGATCGGCCAGCCGCTGCCGGGCATGCCGGCGCTGATGGACTACAAGCTGCATGCCGACAACGGTTCCATGCTGAATACGCCGCCGACCTTTGCCATCTACATGGCCGGCCTCGTCTTCAAGTGGCTCAAGGATCTGGGTGGCGTGGCCGCCATCGAAAAACAGAACATCGCCAAGGCTGCGCATCTGTATGCTTGCATTGATGCCAGCGGCGGCTACTACAAGAACCCGGTGCGCCCGGCCGACCGTTCCCGCATGAACGTGCCTTTTACGCTGGCGGATGACAAGCTCGATGGCGTCTTCCTCAAGGAGTCGCTGGCGGCCGGCCTGTCCAGCCTCAAGGGGCACAAGAGCGTCGGCGGCATGCGTGCCTCCATCTACAATCCCATGCCGCTGGCCGGGGTCGTTGCACTGACGGATTTCATGCGCGACTTTGCCGCGCGACACGGTTAAGAAAGCAGGAGGGAAGGGCGACCATGTCCAAACCTGACGAGAAGGAAGAACTGGGCAAGCTGCGCGAAGGCATCGATGCCATCGACAGCGAAGTGCTGCACCTGATCAACGAGCGCGCCAAGATCGCCCACCGCATCGGCGAGATCAAGCAGGGCGTCATCTACCGTCCGGAGCGCGAAGCCCAGGTGCTGCGCCGGCTGGCGGAAGAAAATCCGGGGCCGCTGTCAGCCGAGGCCGTGCAGCGCATCTCGCGCGAGATCATGTCGGCCTGTCTGGCACTGGAGCAACCGCGGCGCATTGCCTATCTCGGGCCCGCCGGCACCTACACGGAAAGCGCTGCGCAAAAGCATTTCGGCTCCGCACCCACTCTCAATCCGCTGCCGTCGATTGACGACGTGTTTCGCGCCGTTGAGGCGGGCAATGTCGACTACGGCGTGATCCCGGTTGAAAATTCGACCGAGGGCGCGGTCGGGCGTTCGCTCGACCTGCTGCTGAACGCATCGCTGCAGGTCTGTGGTGAAGTGCATCTGCCCATTCATCACAACCTGATGAGCAAGGCCGCTGCGCCGGGCGAGATCAAGACCGTCTACGCCCACGCCCAGTCGCTCGGCCAGTGTCACGAATGGCTGAACCGCCATCTGCCGAATGTGCCGCGCATCGCCGTGGCCAGCAATGCCGAGGCCGCGCGTATCGTCGCCGGCGAGCCCGGCAGTGCGGCCATCGCCGGAGAGTCGGCGGCGCGCCTGTACGAATTGAACATCCTTGCCGCGAGCATCGAGGACAATCCGGACAACACCACGCGCTTCCTGATTCTTGCCGATCACGATGCCGGCCGCTCCGGCAAGGACAAGACCTCGCTGGTCTGCTCGGCCCAGAACAGACCGGGCGCGGTACATGATCTGCTGACCCCGTTTGCGCGGAACAATGTGTCCATGACCCGTTTCGAGTCGCGCCCGGCCAAGGGTTTGGGCGGCGGCAAGTGGGAGTACGTCTTTTACATCGATATCGAGGGACATCGCGACGATGCTGCCGTTGCGGCCGCGCTGAACGAGCTGGGCGCCAAGGCGAGTTTCGTCAAGGTGCTTGGCTCCTATCCCGTCGCACCCTTCTAGGCTGAGTAAAGAAACATGAGCATCGCTGATCAAGCCCCTGCGTATATCCGCGCCATTTCTCCCTATGTGCCGGGCAAGCCCATCACCGAGCTGGCCCGCGAGATGGGGCTGGCCGAAGACAGCATCGTCAAGCTGGCCTCGAACGAGAACCCGCTCGGCATGAGCCCCAAGGCGAAGCAGGCTGTCGAGGCGGCTCTCAACGGTATCGAGCGCTATCCCGACAACTTCGCCCTGACGCAGGCGCTGGCTGAACGCTGCGGCGTGAATTTCGCCCAGATCGTGCTTGGCAACGGCTCCAACGACATACTCGAACTGGCCGCGCGCGCCTTCCTCGGCCCGAATCGTTCGGCCGTGTTTTCCGCCTACGCCTTTGCCGTCTATCCCCTGGCCACCATGGCCACCGGCGCCGAGTGCATCGTTGCCGCCGCCGCACCGGATTTCGGCCACGACCTCGCTGCCATGAAGGCGGCAATTCGTCCCGATACACGCATCGTGTGGCTGGCAAACCCCAACAATCCGACCGGCACCTTCCTGCCGTATGGCGCCATCGAGGACTTCATCGCCGCGATCCCGCAGGATGTACTGGTTGTCGTGGACGAGGCCTACAACGAGTACCTGCCGCTGGCCGACCGCTTCGACACGCTCGCCTGGGTGCGCCAGTTCCCGAATGTGCTGGTCACGCGCACCTTCTCCAAGATCTACGGCCTGGCCGGTCTGCGCATCGGTTACGGCGTGGGTTCGCAGGCGGTGGTGGATCTGCTCAATCGCGTGCGCCAGCCCTTCAATGTGAATAATCTGGCCCTCGCGGCGGCGGCGGCCTCGCTCAATGACCAGGCTTTCCTGAACGAGAGTTTCGAGCTCAATCAGCGCGGCATGGCCCAGCTGCTGGCCGGTTTGAAGCAGCAAGGTCTGGAAAGCCTGCCCGCCTACGGCAACTTCATCACCTTCAAGGTCGCCGATGCGGCCGGCGTGAATCGCCGCCTGCTCAAGCAGGGCGTGATCGTGCGTCCGCTCGCCGGCTACAACATGCCCGACCATCTGCGCGTGACCATCGGCCGGGAACACGAAAATGCGCGCTTCCTCGAGGCGCTGGAAAAAGCAATCCATGGCTGATTTCAAACTCAACAAAGTCGTTGTCTACGGCGTCGGCCTGATCGGCGGTTCCTTCGCGCTGGCGCTGAAGGCGGCCGGTGCTGTCAATGAGGTAGTCGGCCTCGGTCGCTCGGCAGCCTCGCTGGAGATTGCCCAGGGTCTGGGCGTGATCGACCGCGTCGGCGATATGGGTGATGTGCGCGATGCCGATCTGGTCTTGCTGGCCATGCCGGTCGGCAAGATGGAAGCCGCCATGGCCGCCATCGACCCGCACCTCGGCGCACAGACCGTGGTGGTCGATGCCGGCAGCACCAAGCAGGATGTGGTGGCCGCGGCGCAGCGCGCCTTCGGCAAGCGTCTGGCGCAGTTCGTGCCCTGTCACCCGATTGCCGGTGCCGAGAAGAGCGGCGCATCCGCGGCCCAGGCGCGGCTGTATATCGACAAGCGCATCATCGTCACGCCCCTGCCGGAAAACTCCCCGTCCGCCATTGCTATTGCCGAAGCGGCGTGGACGGTGTGCGGCGGCGATGTGCTGGTCATGACGCCGGCTCAGCATGACGCCATGTTTGCGGCCGTCAGCCATTTGCCGCACCTGCTGGCCTTTGCGCTCGTCGACGAGTTCGCCAAACGTCCCGATGCGGCCGATCTGTTCGCCAATGCCGGCAGCGGTTTTCGTGACTTCACGCGGATTGCCGGCAGTCATCCGGAAATGTGGCGCGACATCAGTGTCGCCAATCGTACCGCCCTGATTGCCGAGCTGGATCGCTACATGAATGCGCTGCTGCAGATGCGCGTGCTGCTGGCCGGCGCCGATGCCGACGGCCTGGAAAAGATATTCGCCAATGCGCGCGATGCGCGCAGCGCCTGGCTGGATTCGATAGAAAAGTAAGCAAAGCAATGGAATTCCTCGATCTTCCGGCCCTGCATCGCGCCGCAGGCGTGGTGCGCCTGCCCGGCTCCAAGAGCATCTCCAACCGTACCCTCCTGCTGGCTGCGCTGGCTGAAGGCCGCACCGAGATTCACGATCTGCTCGACTCGGACGACACGCAGGTGATGCTCTCGGGCTTGAGCTCTCTCGGCGTCAAGATCGAACCCCTGGGCCTTAACAGCTACGCAGTGCATGGCGTGGCCGGGCCTTTTCCGGTCAGGCAGGCGGAGCTTTTTCTCGGCAATGCCGGCACCGCCTTCCGTCCGCTGACGGCGGCTCTGGCATTGTCTGGCGGCACCTACACGCTTTCGGGCGTGGCGCGCATGCATGAGCGGCCGATCGGCGATCTGGTCGACGGCCTGCGCCAGATCGGCGTGCAGGTCGAGTATCTGCAGAACGACGGCTATCCGCCGCTGAAGCTGTCTCCCTCGGCGATTTCACTGTCGGCGCCGATCAAGGTGCGCGGCGATGTGTCATCGCAATTCCTCACTGCCTTGTTGATGGCGCTGCCTTTGACTGGACAGACCGCGCAGATTGAGGTGGTCGGCGAGCTCATCTCCAAGCCTTATATCGAAATTACCCTCAACCTGATGGCGCGTTTTGGCGTCAAGGTCGAGCGTAGCAATTGGTCGCACTTCACCATCCCGGCGGGACGGTATGTGTCGCCGGGCAGCATCCATGTCGAGGGCGATGCCTCTTCCGCTTCCTATTTCCTCGCGGCGGGCGCGATAGCCGGCGGCCCGGTGCGTGTCGAGGGCGTGGGCAGCGCCAGCATCCAGGGCGACGTGAAGTTCGCCGATGCGTTGGCTGCCATGGGTGCGCAGATCACTTACGGCGATAACTGGATCGAGGCGCGTGGGCCACTGCCCCTCTCCCCCGGCCCCTCTCCCTCGGGGGGAGAGGGGGGCAAATTGCGCGCATTCGATATGGACTTCAACCATATCCCCGATGCCGCCATGACCCTCGCGGTGGCTGCCCTGTTCGCCGACGGCCCGTGCACCTTGCGCAATATCGCCTCCTGGCGCGTCAAGGAAACCGACCGCATTGCCGCCATGGCGGCCGAGCTGCGCAAGGTTGGCGCCGAGGTGGAGGAGGGCGCGGACTATCTCAAGGTCACCCCGCCCCGGACTTTCATTGCGTATGCCGCCATCGAGACCTACGACGATCACCGCATGGCCATGTGCCTGTCGCTGGCGACTTTGGGCGGTGTGCCGGTACGCATCCTCGATCCGAAGTGTGTGGGCAAGACCTTCCCTGAATACTTTGATGCCTTTGCCCGTGTGGCAGCCCCGGTGATTGCCATCGACGGCCCTTCGGCTTCGGGCAAGGGCACGGTGGCGGCGCGTGTGGCGGCTCAACTGGGCTTCCATTACCTGGATAGCGGGGCGCTCTACCGACTGACCGCACTGGCCGCTGAAAACAGGGGCGTAAGCTGGGACGACGAGCCGGCCGTGGCCGCCGTGGCGGCCCAGTTGCCGGCCGAATTTCTCGGCGAGCGCATCCTCCTGGCCGGCGTCGATGTCAGCGAAGCCATCCGTACCGAACACATGGGTATTGGCGCCTCCAAGGTGGCTGCCCTGCCGGCTGTCCGTACCGCTCTTCTGGAGCGCCAGCGCGCCTTCCTGCGCTTCCCCGGCCTGGTCGGCGACGGCCGCGACATGGGCTCGGTGGTCTTTCCCTGGGCGGAAACCAAGGTGTTCCTCACGGCCTCTGCCGAGGTGCGTGCCGAGAGGCGCCATAAACAGTTGATCGCTAAAGGAATGTCTGCTAATATCGCGGTCCTTCTGCAGGATTTGCAAGACCGCGATGCGCGCGACAGTGCCCGCAGCGTCGGACCGCTGAAGCAATTCGATGATGCGGTGCTGGTGGATACCACCACGCTGAACATCGAGCAGGCAGTGCAGGCGGTGCTGGATGCCTACGCAAGTAGTACGTCCGGTTTGCAATCAGGCAGTAACTGAGCTTCACTGGGGTGTGAGTTTCACAGCCCGGCCGCAGTAACCCGCAAGGGCGTTGTACAAGCAGGCGCTGCAAGGCCGCCCGGCCTTCAGCATTGTTTAACTAACCGTTGCCGCAAGGTGACAAGTCAGGTTTCTTTCATGTCCGCTACCCAAACCTCCGTCGATTCGATGGAAAGCTTTGCCTCCCTATTCGCCGAAAGCCTCGAGCGCCAGGAAATGCGCGCCGGCGAAGTGATCACCGCTGAAGTTGTTCGCGTTGATAACAACCACGTTGTCGTGAACGCCGGCCTCAAGTCGGAAAGCTTCATCGACATCAATGAATTCAAGAACGATCGCGGCGAAGTCGAAGTCAGCGCCGGCGATTACGTCAGCGTCGCCATCGAAATGCTCGAAGACGGCTACGGCGAAACCCGCCTGTCGCGCGACAAGGCCAAGCGCATCGCCGCCTGGAATGATCTGGACAAGGCCCTCACCGAAGAAACCCTGGTCAAGGGTGTGATCACCGGCAAGGTCAAGGGCGGTCTCACCGTCATGACCAACGGCATCCGCGCCTTCCTGCCGGGTTCGCTGGTCGACACCCGTCCGGTCAAGGACACCACCCCGTTCGAAGGCAAGGAATTCGAATTCAAGGTCATCAAGCTCGACCGCAAGCGCAACAACGTCGTTGTGTCGCGCCGCGCCGTGCTGGAAGCCAGCCAGGGTGAAGAGCGTCAAGCACTGCTCGAAAACCTCAAGGAAGGTACCGTCGTCAAGGGTATCGTCAAGAACATCACCGACTACGGCGCATTCGTCGACCTGGGCGGCATCGATGGCCTGCTGCACATCACCGACCTGGCCTGGCGCCGCGTCCGTCACCCGAGCGAAGTGCTCAATGTCGGTGATGAAGTGACCGCCAAGATCCTGAAGTTCGACCAAGAGAAGAATCGCGTCTCCCTGGGCATGAAGCAGCTCGGCGAAGATCCGTGGGTGGGCATCGCTCGCCGCTACCCGTCGGGCACCCGCCTGTTCGGCAAGGTCACCAACCTGACCGACTACGGTTCCTTCGTTGAAATCGAATCCGGCATCGAAGGTCTGGTGCACGTTTCCGAAATGGACTGGACCAACAAGAACATCCACCCGACCAAGGTTGTCCAGCTGGGCGACGAAGTCGAAGTCATGATCCTGGAAATCGACGAAGAACGTCGTCGCATCTCCCTGGGCATGAAGCAGTGCCAGGCCAATCCGTGGGATGACTTCGCGCAGAACCACAAGAAGGGCGACAAGGTTCGCGGCGCCATCAAGTCGATCACCGACTTCGGTATCTTCATCGGTCTGCCGGGCAACATCGACGGTCTGGTGCACCTGTCCGACCTGTCCTGGTCTGCTGCCGGCGAAGAAGCCAAGCAGAACTTCAAGAAGGGCGACGAAGTTGAAGCCATCGTTCTGTCGATCGACGTCGAGAAGGAGCGCATCTCCCTCGGCATCAAGCAGATGGACGGCGACCCCTTCACCAGCTTCATCGCCATGCATGACAAGAACAGCATCGTGACCGGCACCATCACCACCATCGACGCCAAGGGCGCCGTGGTCAAGCTGGGTGACGACGTCGAAGGCTATCTGCGTGCTTCCGAAGCAGCCCGTGAGCGTGTCGAAGACCTGCGCACCCTGTTCAAGGAAGGCGATACCGTCGAGACGCTGATTGTTAACGTGGATCGCAAGACCCGTTCGATCAACCTGTCGATCAAGGCCAAGGATCAGGTCGAGCAGAACGAAGCCATGAACAAGCTGGCTTCCGACAGCTCCTCCGCCAGCAGCGGCACCACGAATCTGGGTGCACTGCTCAAGGCCAAGCTGAGCCAGCAATAATCGGACGCAGCCGGATAGATATGACTAAGTCCGAGCTGATCGCCCGGCTGGCGGCGCGTTTCCCGCAGCTGGTGGCGAAGGATGCCGACCTGGCCGTGAAGGTGGTACTTGATGCCATGACCGCTGCGCTGTCGCGCAACGATCGCATCGAGATTCGCGGCTTCGGCAGCTTCGCCCTCAACTACAGGCCGCCGCGTGTCGGGCGCAACCCGAAGTCCGGGGAAAAGGTGAATGTGCCGGCAAAGCATGTGCCGCACTTCAAGGCAGGCAAGGAGTTGCGCGAACGCGTCGATTTGAATGGCGAAGCGTGATCTTCTTGCTGGTCTCTAGCCAGCTGAACTGAAGTAAATTTGGGCGGTGTCCGCAAGGATGCCGCCCATTTTGCATCCACGGGGATGCATCACTTTGATCCGAGGCCTGAAACCGATGACCGAGCCCAAGGGAGTGCGTGAAATCATGAAGATCCTCAGCTGGATTGTCCGTATCTTCGTCTTCATCATCCTGTTCGGCCTCGCCATCAAGAACAGTACCCTGGTCGAGCTCAAGTTCTTCTTCGATCAGGTCTGGCAGATGCCGCTGTCGCTGGTGATCCTGATCTCCTTCGGTGTCGGCGCCGCCTTCGGTCTTACCGCCGTGCTGGCGACCCTGGTCAGACAGCGTCGCGAACTTGGCAAGCTGCGCCGGCTGCTGGATGCCGGCAAGGCGATTTGATTCACTGAACGTACAAGAAGACAAGCGTGGAAATCGAACTCTGGTGGCTGCTGGTTCTGCCCCTATTCTTTGGTCTGGGCTGGATTGCAGCCCGTATCGACATCAAGCATCTGGTCAAGGAGTCGAGCGCTCTGCCGCGCTCCTACTTCAAGGGCCTGAACTTCCTGCTCAACGAGGAGCCGGACAAGGCCATCGAAGCCTTCCTCGAGGCGGCCAAGGTGGATCCGGAAACCCTGGAGCTGCACTTTGCCCTTGGCAGCCTGTTCCGCCGTCGCGGCGAGGCCGATCGGGCCATCCGCGTGCACCAGCATCTGGTCGAACGCGACAACCTGAGCGAAGAGCAGCGCCTGCATGCCCTGTCCGAACTCGGTCAGGACTTCCTCAAGCTCGGTCTGCTCGACCGCGCCGAGGACATTTTCGTCAAGCTGCGCGGCACCTCGCGCAACGAGGAGGCACTGCGCATCCTGCTCGACATCTACCAGCAGGAAAAGGAATGGCAGAAGGCCATCGACATCGCCGAGCAGCTGCCCGGGCACGCCGGCCATGAATGGATACGCGAGGTTGCCAATTTCCACTGCGAAATGGCCACGGATGCTCTGATCGCCGATCAGGGCGATGAAGCCATCAAGCATCTGTCGCTGGCCCTGTCGGTGAACCGCAAGTGCGCGCGGGCGCTGATGCTGCAGGGCGAGATGGCCATCAAGCAGGGCGATGCCGCCGCGGCGATCGAACACTGGAAGCGCATCGAGCAGCACAACCCGGTCTATCTCGCGCTGGTCGCGAACAAGCTGATGGATGCCTACCGCCAGCTGGGCAAGGAAAGCCTGGGCATACAGCTGCTGCGCAGCTACATGGAACAGTACGCATCCGTCGATCTGCTCGACGCACTTTTCCAGGCCGAGATTGCCAACGGCAATATCGACGGCGCCTACACCCTGGTGCGCGACGAATTGCGCCGCAACCCGACTCTGCTCGGTCTCGACAAGCTGATCGAGGCACGCCTCTTCAATGTCGATCAGGACAGGCGTGGCGATCTCGAGCTGGTCAAGGGCATCATCCACAATCACACCCGCCGTGTTGCCCGCTATCGCTGCGATAATTGCGGCTTCAAGGCGCGCCAGTTCTACTGGCGCTGCCCGGCCTGCGGCGGCTGGGAAACCTATCCGCCCAGGCGTACCGAAGAGTTTGATCTGACCCCCTGAGGGGCATAACCCTTGCCCCATGAGCGGGGCTGCAAGCACATGAACATACCTGTCACATCCGCTACCCGCGTCCTTGTCGTCGGCGACGTCATGCTCGACCGCTACTGGTTCGGCGATGTTTCGCGCATTTCGCCCGAAGCGCCCGTGCCCGTGGTCAAGATCGAGAAGATGGAAGAGCGCCCGGGCGGCGCCGCCAATGTGGCGCGCAACTGCGCCGCGCTGGGTGCGAAGACCTCGCTGCTGTCGGTCGTTGGGGCCGACGAGGCCGGCCAGTCGTTGCTGCGCCTGATGATCGACTCCGGCATCACCGCCAGCCTGCATGAAGATCCCCAGCTTTCGACCACGGTCAAGCTGCGCGTGCTCGGGCGTCAGCAACAGCTGCTGCGCATCGACTTCGAGAACGCGCCCGACCATGAAGTGCTCAAGGCCAAGCTGGCCGAATATGCGCAGCTGCTGTCCGAGACCGATGTCGTGATCCTGTCCGACTACGGCAAGGGCGGTCTCACGCACATCAGCGAGATGATTCGCATGGCACGCGCTGCCAACAAGCCGGTACTCGTCGATCCCAAGGGCGACGACTATGCGCGCTATACCGGCGCCACGCTGCTGACCCCGAATCGGTCGGAGCTGCGCGAGGTCGTCGGTCGCTGGAAGGACGAGACGGATCTCACCAACCGCGCCCAGGCCCTGCGCGAAGAGCTCGGCCTTGCCGGGCTGCTCGTCACACGTAGCGAAGAGGGCATGACCCTGTTCACCGCCGCCGGCACCAATACCGAAGCCGCCCAGGCGCGCGAAGTTTATGATGTCAGCGGCGCTGGCGATACCGTGATCGCCACCCTGGCCGTGATGCTGGGCAGCGGCAGCGACATGCCAACCGCCATGCAGCTGGCCAACAAGGCGGCTGGCGTGGTTGTCGCCAAGCTGGGCACGGCGATCTGCACGCTGGATGAGCTGCAAACGGCAGTGGCGGCTGCGTAGCCAGAAACGTCCTCAGCTCCCAGGGGCGAGGGGCTTTAACCGTAGGAAGAGATCATGTACACCATCGTTACCGGCGCGGCCGGATTTATCGGCTCCAATATCGTCAAGGCGCTCAACGAGCGCGGCGTGACCGATATCATCGCCGTCGACAATCTCAAGCGCGCCGACAAGTTCAAGAACCTCGTCGATTGCGAGGTCGACGACTATCTCGACAAGCACCAGTTCATCGAGATCCTCGAAGCCGGCCATCTCGATGGCGCGGTCGATGCCATCCTGCATCAGGGCGCCTGTTCCGACACCATGGAGCAGGACGGCCACTACATGATGGAAAACAACTTCCGTTATTCGTCCTCGCTGCTCGAGTTCGCCCTCGACCAGGAAGTGCCGCTGATCTATGCTTCGTCGGCCTCGGTCTACGGCGGCGGTTCGGTGTTCAGCGAGTCGCGCGAGCATGAAGGCCCGCTCAACGTCTACGGCTACTCCAAGTTCCTGTTCGACCAGATCGTGCGCCGTCGCCTGCCTGACGCAGCCTCTCAAATCGTCGGCCTGCGTTACTTCAACGTTTACGGTCCGCGCGAGCAGCACAAGGGCCGCATGGCCTCGGTGGCCTTCCACCATTTCAACCAGTACAAGGCCGAAGGCAAGGTCAAGCTGTTCGAAGGCATAGACGGTTATGTGAACGGCGGGCAGAGTCGCGACTTCATCTATGTCGGCGACGTGGTCAAGGTGAATCTGCATTTCCTCGACAACCCGCAGACCTCGGGTATCTTCAACTGCGGCACCGGCCGCTCGCAACCCTTCAACGACATCGCCGTTGCCACCGTCAATGCCTGCCGCGCCGCCAAGGGCGAGTCGCAGCTGACGCTGGAGCAGATGGTGGCGCAAGGCATCGTCGAATACATCGCCTTCCCCGAAGCGCTCAAGGGCAAATACCAGAGCTTTACCCAGGCCGACCAGAGCCTGCTGCGCAGTGAAGGGGGCTACACCGCACCTTTCGCCACCGTGGCCGAAGGCGTCAAGGCCTATGTCGATTACCGCATTGCCAATGGCGAGGGCTTCTGAGATGGTGCAGTGGAAAACCCTTGAGGACACCGTTGGTAACACTCCGCTGGTGCGCTTGAAGCGCATCCCCGGTGAAGCCAACGACAAGCGCAACAACGTCATCCTCGCCAAGCTGGAAGGCAACAACCCGGCCGGTTCGGTGAAGGACAGGCCCGCGTTGTCCATGATCACCCGAGCCGAACTCTCAGGCCGCATCAAGCCCGGCGATGTGCTGATCGAAGCCACCAGCGGCAACACCGGCATTGCGCTCGCGATGGCCGCCGCCATGCGCGGCTACGGCATGATCCTGGTCATGCCCGAAAACCAGAGCCTGGAACGCTGCCAGACCATGCGCGCCTTCGGCGCCGAGCTGGTTCTGACTGCACGCGAAGGCAGCATGGAGCTGGCGCGCGACGTGGCCGAGAAGCTGCAGGCCGAAGGCAAGGGCATCATCCTCGACCAGTTCGCCAACCCGGACAATCCGCAGGCGCACTACGAAGGCACGGGCCCGGAAATCTGGCGCGACACGCAGGGTACGGTGACCCATTTCATCAGCAGCATGGGTACCACTGGCACCATCATGGGCACCTCGCGTTTCCTCAAGGAACAGAATCCGAAGATCCGGATCGTCGGCTGTCAGCCGTCCGATGGTTCGCAGATCCCGGGCATCCGCAAGTGGCCCGAGGAATATCTGCCCAGGATCTACGACAAAACCCGCGTCGATCAGCTCGAGTATGTGAGCCAGGCCGATGCCGAAGCCATGACACGTCGTCTCGCGCGCGAGGAAGGCATCTTCGCCGGCATCTCCTCCGGCGGCGCCATGTGCGTGGCCCTGCGCATCGCCGAAACGGTCGAGAACGCCGTCATCGTCAGCATCGTCTGCGACCGCGGCGATCGTTATCTCTCGACGGGCGTGTTCCCCGCCTGAAAAGCATGAACCACAAAGGCACAGAGACGCAGAGAAAAACAAAATCAGAATTTTTCTCGCCGCATCTCTCTGTGCCTCTGTGCCTCTGTGCCTCTGTGTCTCTGTGGTGAAAGCCTTTGACTTTATGACGCCTATTCTCGTTTTCGACATCGAGTCCATCCCCGATATCAAGGGTATCCGCACCCTGCATGATCTGCCGGCCGAACTGTCGGACAGCGAGGTGGCCGAGTACATCTTCCAGAAGCGCCGTGCGCAGAACGGCAGCGATTTTCTGCCGCATCACCTGCAGCGTATCGCCACGATTTCCTGCGCCATGCGCAGCGATGAAGGTTTCCGCGTCTGGTCCCTGTCGGAGCCGCAGCTTTCGGAAGGCGAGATCATCCAGCGCTTCTTCAACGGCATCGAGAAGTACACGCCGCAAATCGTCTCGTGGAATGGCAGCGGTTTCGATCTGCCGGTGCTGCACTACCGCGGCATGATCCACAACGTCGATGCCGCGCGCTACTGGGATCAGGGCGAAGGCGATTATCACGACAGCCGCGACTTCAAGTGGAACAACTACATCAGTCGCTACCACAACCGCCACACCGACCTGATGGACCTGCTGGCGCTGTATTCGGGTCGCGCCAATGCGCCGCTCGACGAACTCGCCAAGCTCATGGGTTTCCCCGGCAAGCTGGGCATGGACGGTTCGGCGGTGTGGACGCAGTGGCTGGCCGGCGACATTGACGCCATCCGCGACTACTGCGAGACCGACGTGGTGAACACCTATCTGGTCTTCCTGCGCTTTCAGAAGATGCGCGGCGTGATGAATGCCGCCGCATACGAGGCCGAAATCAGCTTCGTGCGTGAATCGCTGGCTGCGCTGAAGCTACCCCACTGGGAGCAGTTCCTCGCCGCCTGGCCACAGGCTGCAGGCTGAAGCACAAGAAAAAACGGCGACCGAGGTCGCCGTTTTTTATGGCTGCATGACTCATGCGCGGGCAAAATCAGACCGACAGCGGCCGGCGGCTGCTAGCGGCTGCCGGCGGCCATCAGCTGCTTGCGGCGCAGCACTTCGCGCACCATCTGCGTGAACTGCTCGCGCGCCTCGTCCTCGATCAGCTTGCGGCCGAT
>JAIEOJ010000132.1 GCA_019750575.1 Rhodocyclaceae bacterium
CGTCCAGTTCGACCACCGCATGATTGCGTATGTGCTGATGGTGCTGGTGCCGATGCTGTGGTGGAAGGTGCGGCGCGCGGCGCCGCAGGCAAGCGGCGCAGCCAATGCCATGCTGGTCATGTTTGTCGTACAGATCGGCCTCGGCATCGCCACCCTCCTGCAGCAGGTCCCGGTGAGCCTGGCCTCGCTGCATCAGGCCGGCGCAATGGTGCTGTTCGCCAAGCTGATTTACCTCAATCACAAGCTGCGCAGTATCTGAGTCGGCCCCCACATTCTGGGGGGCACGTCGTTTCAGGGTGCGTCACACGTGGTCAGGCCATGATCTCTGCATAGGTGGCCTTGTCAGTCGAATAGCACTCGCAGGCGATCGCTTTCAGTCCGGCCAGATCGAGGATGGTGATGTCACCTCGATGATAGTGAATCAGTGCCCGGCCCTGCAGCGTGCTCGCTGCCTTGGTGATGCCGACGCGGCGTACCCCCAGCATGCATGCCAGAAATTCGTGCGTGATGTGGAATGAGTTTGTCTGGGCACGATCCCGTGTCATCAGGAGCCAGCGCGCAAGCCGCGTTTCGACCAGGTGAAAGCGGTTGCATGCGGCAGCTTGTGCCATCTGCCGCATGAGCACGTACAGATAGTTCCTGAGTTTCCGTTCCAGTGCCGGACTCTGCCTGAGGGCGCGGCGGAATGCCGGCACCCCTAGTCGCAGTGACTGGCCGCCCCCCTGGACCAGCGCATGCAGCGGGGAGACATTCACGCCCAGCAGCAGAGTGGCGCCGAACATGCCTTCCCTGCCGATCAGGCCCACCTCCAGATTACCGTGATCGCGCATCGGGGTGATGGTCGAAATGAAGCCTGTGGTCGGAAAATAGACATGGCGGATGCGCTCGCCCGGTTCGACCAGTGTTTCTGAAAACAGCAACTCGACGGATTCGCCTGCGGCAAGGATTCGATCAGCCTCCCTGCGCGGGAGCATGTCCAGCAGTTGATTGCCCATGGTGGCGGCGTCGTGCGATGGCAATGGGGCCTCCCGGTTTCCTGATCATGCGGGCGTCGTGCGAACGCACGGCATGCCCGGATGATCTGCCGGGAGCTTCCAGTGAAATCGATGCCCTGTCTGGACGCCAACGTACAGATGCCAGCCTTGCCGGCGCAACGCTGCTAGCCGGCAATCCCGGCCGGCAACAAGCGTGCGAACTCGCGCTTCACCACGCCGTAGCACTCGCAGACACGTCCTTCCATGGCGGTACGGTCGAGCAGCTTGATATGGCCACGGTGATACTCGATCAACCCGGCTCTTTGCAGATTGCCTGCGGCTTCGGTCACGCCTTCGCGGCGGACGCCGAGCATGTTGGCGATCAGCTCCTGCGTCATGATCAATTCACTTGTCGCGAGCCGGTCGAAGCTCAGAAGCAGCCAGCGGCAGAGTTGCTGATCAACAGTATGGTGCCGGTTGCACACTGCGGTTTGCGCCATTTGCGTCAGCAGCGCCTGCGTATAGCGCAGCAGCAGATGCTGCATGGGACCGGCACGGCAGAACTCCTCCTTGATGATTTTTCCGCGCAGACGGTAGGCATGCCCGGCGCTCTGCACCAGCGCACGACTGATCGTGGTTTCTCCGCCCATGAACAGTGATACCCCGACGATGCCCTCGTTACCGACCACGGCGATTTCCGCAGAAGCGCCATCCTTCATGACATAGAGTAGGGAAACGATGGCGGTCGTGGGGAAGTGCACATGCCGTATCTGCATGCCGGATTCGTACAGGACTTCTCCGAGCGCGATCTCGACCAGCTCGAGATGGGGTTCGATGCGTGCGAAATCTGCTTCAGGCAGACACGAGAGCAGGTGGTTCTGGCGGGGGAAGTGCAGACCAGGCATGGCATTCCTCGGAAGGCAAGCGTCGAAGCTAGGGTGAGTGTAGGCGAGCCCGGCGATTGTGATGAATATTTAAGCAAAGTTATGTTCGGTATCGAACATAACAGACATTTCATGCCTTCCTTTCAGGTGGGCTAACACGTTGGCAAGGCTGCTGAGCGATCAATCACGCAATCTGTGCGATACCAGACAGACCGTCACCGGCTTGGCGCCTAGGCTTGTCGTCACGGTGTCAATGAGGATGCAAGCATGTGCATCACGACTGTGTGAAGGCCATTGTGAGACCTCGTTGTTGCAGCCACCGCACGGGCGTGGCGTTTGTGGCCCTGCCATCGCAACAGCAATCAAAAAGGAAAAGCAATGAATGCCAATACGATCAAGCTGATTTTCATCGTCACCAGCATGGCCTGGAATGTTGAGCTGCTTGCAGCATCCATGTCAAAAGCCGATTACGAGACTCATCAAGCGCGAATTTCAAGTGAGCAAAAACTGGGCAAGGAAGCCTGTAACGCCATGGCTGGCAATGCTCGCGATATCTGCATCGCCGACATCAATGGCAAGCAGCGGATTGCCCTGGCCGAGCTCGACTGGCAATACAAGCCGAGCGCAAAAAGAAAGTCGCAAGTACTTGTCACCAAGGCCGAAGCGGAATATGCAGTTGCGATTGAGCGTTGTGACGACCTCACTGCCAATGCAAAGGACGTTTGCGTGAAAGAGGCCAAGGCCGCAGAAGCGGCGGCCAAGGCGGATGCGAAGGCCGAGATGAAGGCAAGCGAAGCGACTCGGGAAGCCGATGACAAGTCGACAGCGGCTCAGAACAAAGCCAGGCGTGAGGGCAGCGAGGCGCGCCAGGATGCCGCAGAGGAAAAGCGCGATACCCGTTATGAAGTGGCCAAGGAAAAGTGCGACAGGTTCTCTGGTGATGCAAAAGATGCTTGTGCTGAAAAGGCCAAAGTGAACTTCGGCAAGTAAGAAATCCCGCCGCAGCCACGCTGCTGCGGCACTTCTGATGGAGTATCAATTCATGAAAAAACGAGAAGGTTTGGGCGCAGGGTTTTGGGTCCTGTTCATTGCGATCAGCCTGGCAGGCTGTTCCGGCATGTCACGGCAGGAGCGAAGCACGGCGATCGGCGCCGGGGTCGGCGCGGTCGGCGGGGCTGTCCTCACCGGCGGCAGCGCGGCGGGCACCATCGGCGGTGCAGCTGTCGGCGGAATCATCGGCCACGAAGTGGAAAAGTCAGACTGACAGCGGCTTGATCACGATCATTCCCGCAATCGGAAACATTCAAGGAGAGTTGCAATGCGCGGACACCGATATACCAAGAGGCTGGGTTATGCCATGCTCGACAAGCTCTGGGTCATCCTGCTCATCGGCGTGAGTGTGATGCTGCTGGTCGCATGTGATGCCAATGTGCCGGGACCTGCGGAACGGGCAGGCAAGGAAGTCGACAAGGCGGCGGCGTCATTGGGGGACAAGGTGGAGAAGGCCGGCGAGCGCATCAAAGATGGCAGCGGTGCCGACAAGCCTTGAGCGTCCCGGATAGCAGCACATGAAAAGGCCTCGCATCTGCGAGGCCTTTTCATGTTGACTTAAGCGCAGTCATCCTGCCTGCAATGGACGGCGCCTTACTTGATACGCATGTCGTTCCTGACTGACTTGACCCCATTTACATCCCTGGCGACCTCAACAGCCTTGTTGATCTGTGTCTGCGAGCTGACAAAACCGCTCAGCTGGACAACCCCCTTGAATGTCTCGACATTGATCTCGGCCGACTTGAGCGTAGGTTCGCTGAATATTGCGCTTTTAACCTTGGTGGTGATGGCGGTGTCATCGAAGTACTGCCCTGTGCTTTCCTGGGTTCTGGTAGAGGCACAGCCAACCACAAGGGCCAGCGTCAGCGATAGGCAAACTGTGTAAAAACGTTGCATGTGGTTCATGGTTTTACTCCTTTTGGGTGGGGCAGGAAGCATATGAACGTCTGGTTTTCATATGCCGTCGTGATAGGCGTTTTCCTTGCTTCAAAGCTTGCCCATGAGCCAGAGGATGAGCACGACCATGAGCACCAGACCAAGACCTCCGCTAGGCCCATAGCCCCAGCTGCGGCTATGCGGCCAGCTCGGGATGGCGCCGATCAGCAACACGATAAGTACGACTAGCAGAATGGTTCCGACTGACATGGATTGATCTCCTCCGGATGAGACTTGACGCTTGTGTTCAAGCCAGGTACCGACTATCGGCCGAACTTTTTTCGCAGTCTGTGCGGAGGCGTACCGACGGGGCCTTGATGTCTCCATAGTCTTGCTCAAGTCAGTGGGGGAGGTTCCGCAGGGTTGCGCCCCGAAACTTTATGGCGCCTTCACCGCTGACACTGCTGCGCTTGGCATTTCCGCCAGGCAGCCACACCTGCATGACAAAGGAGATGGTGATGAACTGGGATATTGTCGAAGGTAACTGGATGCAGTTCAAAGGCAAGGTCAAGACGCGGTGGGGCAAGCTCACCGACGATCAGCTTGACATCATCGCAGGCAGCCGCGACGAGCTGGCTGGGCGGATCCAGGCGTGTTACGGGATCAGCAAGGATGAAACTGAAAAGCAGATCACGGAGTTTGAAAAACTGAACCGTGCAAAGCCAACAAAATACATTGCCTGAGTGAAACAACGGTCGGCATGCCCTTCACAGGAGTTTGAACATGTTTTTTAACACGCCACTGGATCAAACGATCATGCCGTCCGAGCGTTCTCGTACCGGGCACGCGCCCTTTCAAGCTGAAACAGCGACGGCAAAAATGCCGCGGGCCACATCCGCAAAAGTCTGGGATGCGGCCTCGTACCTGCATGGCTGGCCATGACTTCGCCACCAGTGGTGCCCAGCACGGCCCTGAACCCTTTGCCGGAGACGCCTCCCTGCCCGCTGTGCCAGCGGCGGACTTACCGGGTACATCGTCGCCTGATTGATCTTTTGTTCAATCTGTTTGTGCCGATATGGCGTTTTCGCTGTGGTGCGATGGGCTGTTCCTGGGAGGGCAATGTTCGTATCAGTGCTGTTTCACGTATTGCCATTCGCCGATAGTTTCCGTCTCTTGCCAAGTCCTGCTGCACAGGTGGCCTTGTGATGAGCCTGCTTCTTCATGTGTGGTCTGGTGAAAGTCCTTGAGGAGCGCTAAATGAAAAAGTCAGTCATACCACCATCGCGCGTACCTCATTGGTCTACAGGCCTGGCTGTCATTGTGTTCTGCCTGACTGTTGTTGCTGCTGTGGTTGGGTGGTTTCCCCTTGCTCAGAACGGCAATGATTTACCGGTGGAGCTTGATCGTACCGTGTCATCAGCTGACAGCACAGGGCGTGCAGAATGCACAAATTGCGGCGTGATATCCGCGACCTGCATTCTGGACCGGCCCGATGAGGAGGGCTTCATGGCCGGACTGGTCAACGCCACTGGCGTACTGGGCCCCGGTTTTGTAGCGGTGGTTTCTGGTGAGGACCCTGCTGCGGCAGAGCGTAAGGACGGAAGATATCATCAGGCGACCGTACGTTTTCCCAATGGGACTGTACGCATGTTCACTGACCGCAGCGAGCCCCGGTTGCAAGTCGGCGAGCGTGTCCGGGTCACCGATGGCGTCATCTTGCGCATTGTCGATGCTGAACTCCGGCGCCAGCAACAGGCCTCCTGATGACCTGAGCTGAATCAGCCCATGTGGAAGGACTTTCCAGATCCATGAGTGGATAGTCGTTCCGCATTCCCGGAGAAGGAGCGCACATGCCATTTGCCCTGTTTGATGTCCCCTGGTGGGGCTGGGTACTTTTCGTGCTGCTGACTACGCACATCACGATTGCGGCCGTGACGATCTATCTGCACAGGCAGCAGGCCCATCATGCACTTGAGCTGCATCCTGTCGTGAGCCATTTCTTTCGCTTCTGGCTGTGGCTCAGCACGGGCATGGTGACCCGGGAGTGGGTCGCAGTCCATCGCAAGCACCACGCCAGGTGCGAGACCGGCGATGATCCGCACAGCCCCCAGGTGCATGGCCTTCGGCGTGTGCTGCTTGAAGGCAGTGAGCTGTATCGTGTCGAGGCAGGTAGAGACGCCACTGTGGTCGCCTATGGGCATGCCACGCCGGATGACTGGATCGAGCGCCATCTGTATCGCAGACATCCAATGGCCGGCGTCGGGCTGATGTTGCTCATTGATGTTGTCTGCTTTGGGGCCATAGGCTTGACCCTGTGGGCGATCCAGATGCTGTGGATTCCCTTGTTTGCTGCTGGCGTCATCAACGGCCTCGGCCATTACTGGGGCTATCGCAGTTTTGCCACGCGCGATGCTTCGCGCAATATCCTTCCATGGGGCATCCTGATTGGCGGTGAGGAGCTGCACAACAATCATCATGCGTACAGCCGCTCTGCCCGCTTGTCCAATCCGAACTGCTGGTGGGAGTTTGATATCGGCTGGCTGTATATCCGGCTACTTTCCTTTTTGCATCTGGCCAAGGTTCTTTGCCTTGCGCCCAAGCTGAGGGTTGGCTATGCAAAATCGCAGTGTGATGCAATGACGCTTGAGGCCATCATCACGCATCGCTTTGCTGTGCTGGCGAAGTACGCGCAGGCGCTGGAACAATCGGCGATTGCGGAGGCACGCATCCTGCGCAGCCACTTGCCGGCGCTTCCTGAACAGCACTTGCGGGCTGCGCTGAAGCGGTGGCTGCAAAAGGAAAGCACGGAACTGTCCGAAGCCGAACGCGCGGCACTTGATCAGGCCTTGCAGGCGAGCCACTTCCTGCATACGGTGCTCGTCATGCGTCAGCAACTGGTCAGTGTCTGGCAGTGTTCTACGGCGACACGCGAACAGCTGATCGAGCAGCTTGAAGCATGGTGCGTATCGGCCGAGGCGAGCGGGATTCGCCCGCTCCGCGATTTTTCAAGGCAGTTACGATCTTACGGTTAGCCAGTTAATCAGCCACTGCTCTCACGCGCTGGGCTATCTGCCGTCGCAGCAGGCGGGTGGTGGTCGCATGCCGGATCTCTCTTGCCGGCATAGCGGAGGACAGATGCCCGGATTCCGAATGAGCCGGATAAACGGGCCTGCCCTGTGGCGGCATGGCGCCGCCAATCGCTTGCCATTTCCCCATTTCATGCATGCAAGGGTGGTAGTTGCACTTCATCTCCCGCCCCTTTTCCCCATGTCCCTGAGGCGCTGCCATATCGCCGGTGCATGGGCGCGCGCATCGGTGAACTCATGAGGCGTCCTCTTTGTTTTTATAATTTATTGATTTGTTTGTGTTTTTCATCTTCAACGAAGCGGGGTCTCAAAGCCTGTTGCCATCCTTCTGATATGTTACATAGTCGTCACTGATAGCCTCGATTTAAAAAGTCGATAGCTATTCATAATCGCTGAGTATCTTTTTTTTCAATTAGACTGCTTGTATCAATTAGCGAGGACGCAAGCATGCTGACAACAAAAAAAGGGTTTACCGTGGGTCTGCGCCTGGCAAGTGGTTTTGGTCTTGTCCTGCTGTTACTCATCATCGTCACTGCGATCGGCATCCAGAAGGTTCGCTATGTGGATGCGACCCTGACCCAGATTACCGATGTCAACTCCGTCAAACAGCGCTATGCGATCAACTTTCGCGGCAGTGTGCACGACCGCGCCATCAGCTTGCGCGATGTGGTACTGGTGAGTGAGGAAAAGGAGCTGCGTGAAGCACTGGCGGATATCGATCGTCTGGCCGCATTCTATGCAGAGTCGGCCGCGCCCCTGGACAAATTGTTTGCCGAAATGGGTGACATATCCGCGGATGAGCGCAGCATCCTTGCTTCCATCAAGGAAATCGAGGCCAAGACCCTGCCCCTGATACGTGCCGTGATTGATGCCCGCAATACAGGGCGGCAGACAGAAGCTCACAGCTTGATGATGAAGGAAGCCCGCCCGGCATTTTCGGAGTGGCTGTTGCGCATCAACCGGTTTATCGATTTCCAGGAAAAAAAGAACCAGGATGCAACTGCCGTTGCACGTGAGGTTGCACGCGGGTTTGCAAAACTGATGATCATTCTTTGCGCGGTCGCGATTGGTCTGGGTGCGCTGATTGCCTGGCTCATCGTCCGCTACCTGAACCGTGCCCTCGGCGGTGAGCCAAGAGAGGCGGCGGAAATCGTGTCGCGTATTGCCGCAGGTGATCTGACCACGCCGATCGTCGCTTCGCATCCCGGCAGCATGTTGGCGGCGATTGCGGAAATGCAGAGCCGCCTGCGTGAAATCTTCAGCGGCATCATCACGGGGGCATCCACGGTTGCCCAGCGTGCAGAGGCGGTGGAAAAGACGGCAAGCCACGCCCTGCAAGTCGCCGAGCATCAATC
This sequence comes from Rhodocyclaceae bacterium, assembly GCA_019750575.1. GTDB lineage: Bacteria > Pseudomonadota > Gammaproteobacteria > Burkholderiales > Rhodocyclaceae. Next base: position 8,226 of record JAIEOJ010000132.1, read on the forward strand.
CAGCTCTTCGGCCGCGACCGCCGCCAGCGTTGAGGAAATGACGGTCAGCATCCAGGAAATTTCCGAAATCGCCAGGCAGACCGAGGAAAACTCGGCCAAGACGGCACAGCTCTCCGAGAGTGGTGTTTCGCAGGTCGAGGCCGCTGCGGACGAACTGGTACAGATTGCCGATATGGTCAGCGGATCAGCAGAACGGATTCGCGAGTTGCAGCAGCGCTCGATGGAGATCGGCGGCATCGCCAATGTGATCAAGGAAATTGCAGATCAGACCAATCTACTTGCGCTGAATGCGGCCATTGAGGCGGCGCGCGCCGGCGAGACGGGCAGAGGGTTCGCTGTCGTTGCCGACGAAGTGCGCAAACTCGCCGAGCGCACCACATCGGCGACTGCCGAGATTGCACGGATGATCGAGATTATTCAGAACGACACGCAGGACGCGGTGCGGTCCATGGAAACCACGGTACCGCAGGTACAGAACGGCTTGGCACTGGCCAAGCGGGCAAGTGGCAGCCTGCGCGAAATTCTGGCCCAGGCCGATGCATCCCTGCGCAACGTCAAGGATGTCGCAATCGCGACGGCCCAGCAGGCATCGACGACCAACGATATCGCACGCAATGTGGAGCAGATTGCCCGCATGTCCAGCGATACCAGCGATGCCATGGTCAGCAGTACCACGGCAGCCCGGGAACTGGAACAGATTTCCCATGAGCTGAAGAGTCGGGTAAGCGCCTTCCGCCTTGCCTGAACATGCGGGATGACTTCCCCCGGCCATCCCGTTGTGAAGCATCCGGCGGCGTGCCGCTCCGCCGGATTATGACGACGGTTACTTGATCAGGAACTTCGTATGCGTGCCGTCGCAAAACGGTGCCGCTGCGGTGTGCTTGCAGCCGCAGAAGTACACGGTCTCGGCTGCATCAGCCGTATACGGCAGGGGCGTGAAGCTGGTGCCTGCGTGCGAGCCGTCGCAGAAGGGCTGGTGATGGCTGCGTCCGCAGCGGCACCAATAGTAGGTCTTGCCGGCTTCGACGTCGACGGTATAGGGCCCGGCTTGAGCAATGACTGGACCTTCCATGACGCTCTCCTTTTCAATGTGCCTGTACTCAGCCTAGTTCGTCCGGACGCCCGGGTAAAGCTGCAAATCGGGCCGGGCAATATATTTCATTTTTAATATATTTCTGCTTGCGCGAGGAGTGTGGGCTAGGCATAATCGCCTGATATTTCAATACGTCTTGCGGCGTGTCCGGGGTTTCCGATTTCAATGTTCAGCACCCTGCTTGACCAGTTCTTCCTGTCCGACAGCCAGATCACACAGGTGATGTTCGGCAGCTATGACGCCGGCATGGTCGTGCTGTCCGTCCTGATTGCAGTGGTCACCGCGACCATGGCCATGCAGCTGGCCGGCATGGCGCGCGAGGCGGACGGACGACTGAACCGGCAGATGGCCATTCTGAGTGGCGCGCTGGTTTTGGGCGCCGGCGTCTGGGCCATGCATTTCATCGGCATGCTGGCCTTTGACCTGTGCAGTGCCGCGCGCTACGACCCGGTCATCACCCTGCTTTCCATGCTGCCGAGCTTTCTGGCTTCCTGGGTGGCGCTCGGCCTCCTCGCACGCGAAACGGTGACGCGCTGGCAGCTGGTCAGCAGCGGCGTGATTGTCGGTGCCGGTATCGGCGTCATGCATTACAGCGGCATGGAGGCGGCGCACAACACGCTGGCGTTGCGCTTCGATCCCGCCATCTTCGCGCTCTCCATCGTGGTCGCGGTCATCCTCTCGATCGCCGCGCTGTGGCTGCGTTTCGGTCTTTCAGCGGGCGGTCGCGTCAGTGCCCGCAACGGCACCCTGTTGTCGGGCCTGGTGCTGGGCTGCGCCATTTCCGGCATGCATTACACCGGCATGGGCGCGGCCCGTTTTCTGATGACCGGAGAGCAGGGGTTCGAGCCCGAGTCGAATTTCTATCTGGTCCTCATCATCGTCCTGATCGTGATTGCGACCACCATCGTCACCGGTGGCGCCAACGTCCTGCTGCGCTATCGCGATATGCACCGGCGCATGCAGCAGACCCTGAACGAGCGCGAGGTCATTGCCGAAGCCCTGCACAACAGCGAGCAGCAGTACCGCTCCCTGATCAGCAATCTCCCCGGCGTGGCCTTCCGTTGCCGCCTCGATGCCGACTGGTCCATGCTCTTCATCAGCGATGCGATCGAGCGTCTCAGCGGCTGGCCTCCGCAAGCCTTTCTGTCCGGCCACAGAAGCTATGCCGGAATCATTCACCCGGATGATGTGCGCAGGGTCGGCGAGGTCGTATGCCAGGCGCTGGGCGAGGATGTCTCGTACTACATCGAATACCGCATCCAGCGGCGCGACGGCGATGAGCGCTGGGTTTCGGAAACCGGAACCGGCGTACGCGACGAGCATGGCAACGTCGCATGGATCGATGGCGTCATCATCGACAACACCGAGAGCAAGCTGCGCACTGCGGAGTTCGAGAGCATCGTCGATGCCATCGGCCGCGCCCTCGCGGTGATCGAGTTCGATCTCGGCGGCCACATTCTCAACGCCAACGACAACTTCCTCGCCATGACCGGCTATCGCATCGAGGATTTGCGCGGCCACCATCACGAGATCCTGTGTCATCCGGATGAGGTCAAGAGCGAGGCCTATCGCCAGCTGTGGCAGACCCTGCGTGAGGGGCACTTCACCTCGGGCGAGTTCCGCCGCATCGGCAAGCAGGGCCAGACGATCTGGATCCAGGGCAGCTACAACCCCATCCTCGCGCCGGATGGCAAGCCCTACAAGGTGATCAAGTTCGCCACCGACCTTTCCGAGCGCTATGCCATGGAGCAGCGCCTGCGCGAGGCCAAGACGGCCGCCGAGCAGGCCGCTGCGGCGAAGAGCACCTTCCTCGCCAACATGAGCCATGAAATCCGCACGCCGATGAATGCCATCATCGGTTTCACCGACGTGCTGCTCGGCGATGCCGTCGACGACAAGCAGCGCCGTCATCTCAGGACGGTGCGTAATTCCGCCCGCTCGCTGCTGTCACTGCTCAACGACATTCTCGATACCGCCAAGCTCGAACGCGGCGCCTTCGAGCTCGAGATCGCCGACTTCTCCCTGCGTGAGCTGTGCATGCAGGTACTCGCCCAGTTGCGCATCGGCGCGCAGAAGAAGGGGCTGGCGCTCGAGCTCGACTACCCGGATGCGGTGCCCGAGTTCTTCAAGGGCGACAGTCTGCGCCTGCAGCAGGTCATGCTCAATCTGCTCGGCAATGCCGTCAAGTTCACCGAGCACGGCAGGGTCTGGGTTGAGGTCGGCATGGCGGGCGATAGCGTGCATATCGTGGTCGGCGATACCGGCATCGGCATTGCCGAGGACCGCCTGCAGAAGATCTTCGACCCCTTTGCCCAGGCCGATGCCTCCATGACGCGCCGCTTCGGCGGTACCGGTCTGGGTACCACCATCGCGCGCCAGCTGGTCGAGCTGATGGGCGGGCGCATCTCGGTCGAAAGCCGCCTCGGCGCCGGCAGCCGTTTCCATGTCCACCTGCCCCTGCTGGCAGGCGAGGCGGTGGCTGTCCCGGGCGAGCTGGCCCATGTGAGGTTGCCGCCGCTCAGCATGCTGGTTGCCGACGACGTGCCGCAGAATCTCGAGCTGATCGAGCTGGCCATGGGCAAGGCCGGCCACAGCGTGGTGACTGCGACAGATGGCATCGAGGTGCTGGCGCGTTTCCGCGAACAGCGCTTCGACATCGTCCTCATGGATGTGCAGATGCCGCGCCTCGACGGGCTGGAGGCCACGCGTCGCATCCGCGCGCTCGAGGCGGTCGAGCAGCGTGCGCCCACCCCCATCATTGCGCTGACCGCAAGCGTGCTCGAAGAGGACCAGATCGAGGCGCGCCAGGCCGGCATGGACGGCTTTGCCACCAAGCCGCTTGAACTGGATCGCCTGAATCTGGAAATCGCCCGCGTACTCAAGCTCGAGGTCGAGACCGTGCCGGTCGCTGCGCCGGTCGCGCCCCTGCTGCGCGGCTCCGTCATCGACTGGGTGCAGGGGCGGCGGCTGTGGGGCAGTGAGGAGCGCCACAAGCAGGCGATCAGCGCCTTCCTTGGCGAGCATGCCGAAGCGGCTGCGCAACTGCGCGCCGATAGTGGTGATGATGCCGCGGCAAGGCTGCATCGCCTGCGCGGCGCCGCCGGCAACCTGGCGTTGTCACGGGTGGCGACCATCGTGACGCGCATGGAGGAGGTCCTCCGCGATGGGGCCGGCCACGTGCCGGCCGGAATGCTCGACAGCCTGGCCGACGAACTGGCCAATGTCGTCGATGTGCTGGGCCATGTGGCGCCGGATACGGTGGCGCCGGCGGCAGCAGCGCTGGACGACCAGCAACTGGTGCGCCTGCTGGATCAGCTGGATCAGGGTTTCGCCCATGGCGAGCTGGTGGATGGTGCATTCCGCGCTCTCGGCGAGGCGCTGCCGGCAGTCCGCATGCGCCCCCTGCAGGACGCCGTGGATGCCTTTGATTTTGATGCCGCGCGTGAAGCGCTGGCGGGTTTGCGCGCCTGGGTCGCGCAGGAGAGTGCTGCATGATGCCGAACCAGAATGACCACCGTCCACGTCTGCTGCTGGTCGATGATGAACCGACCAATCTGCAGATCCTGCGCCAGATCCTGCAGGACGACTATCGCCTGCTGTTCGCCCGTGACGGCGAGAAGGCCCTGCAGCTGGCAGCCGCCGAGCGGCCCGCCCTGATCCTGCTCGACGTGATGATGCCGGGCCTGAGCGGCTACGATACCTGCCGGCGCCTCAAGGCCGATACGCGTACCGAGGACATTCCGGTGATCTTCGTCACGGCGCTCAATGAAACCAGCGATGAGGAGCTGGGTTTCGGCGTCGGTGCCGTCGACTACATCACCAAGCCGGTCAGCCCGCCCATCGTCAGGGCGCGCGTGCGCACCCATCTGTCACTGGTGCGCGCCGCCGAGCTGCGCAGGACCCGCCTGCAGATCATCCAGTGCCTGGGCCGTGCCTCCGAATACCGCGACAACGAGACCGGGCTGCATGTCATCCGCATGAGCCATTACTCGCGCATCCTTGCCCTCGCCGCGGGCTTCAGCCCGGATGCAGCTGAGGACATTTTCCATGCCGCGCCCATGCACGATGTCGGCAAGATCGGCACGCCCGATGCCGTGCTGCTCAAGCCGGGCCGGCTCGAGCCGGATGAGCGCGCCATCATGGAGGAGCACGTGCGCATGGGGGCCGACATCCTCGGCGAACATGACTCGCCCCTGCTGCAGCTGGCGCGCAGGATCGCGCTCTACCATCACGAGAAATACGACGGCAGCGGTTATCCGCACAAGCTGGCCGGGGAGGATATTCCGGTCGAGGCGCGCATCATCGCGATTGCCGATGTCTTCGACGCCCTGACCAGCGAGCGCCCCTACAAGAAGGAATGGCCGGTCGAGGAGGCGGTAGACCTGCTGCGCCGCGAGAGCGGCAAGCACTTCGATCCGCAACTGGTCGAACTTTTCATCAGCCAGTTGCCGGCGGTACTCGCCATCAAGCACCAGTACGCTGAACGCTGAGGTTGAGAGGCCCGTCGCAGAAAACAAAAAACTGATCAGGCATGAAGTTCAGGCGGGGTTTATCCTCGCCGAAAACACATGACCGTTCGGGCTGAGCCTGTCGAAGCTGCGCAAGAGTCAAGCCGCGGCGGTTTGTGGTCTATGGCAGCAGAGCACAACCCCCATTGCGGCTTCGACAGGCTCAGCCCGAACGGCTTACTTGATACTGTTGGCTGAACTTCGTGCCTAATCAGAAACAAAAAAGCCCGTCACATGACGGGCTTTTTTGCGGCAAGCGCAAGGATCAGGCGGCCTGGGCCGGGATCTTCGAGCTTCTGTTGGTGATGCGGTTCTTCGCATCCACATACACCAGATCGGGCGCGAACTTCTGCAGCTCGATCTCGTTGTACATGGCGAAGGTGGCGATGATCAGCAGGTCGCCCGGGGCGGCCTGACGGGCGGCTGCGCCGTTCACGGAAATGGTGCCCGTACCGCGCTCGGCGCGGATGGCGTAGGTGGTGAAGCGGGCGCCGTTGTTCACGTTCCAGATTTCGATCTGCTGATATTCCTTGATATCGGCAGCATCGAGCAGGTCTTCATCAATGGCGCAGGAGCCTTCGTAGTGCAGCTCGGCTTGCGTCACGGTGACACGGTGCAGTTTCGACTTCAACATCATGCGTTGCATTGCGGTCCCTTTCTCATGCAAAGGCGGGCAATCATCCGGACAGCGGAACAATCACTGTCGCTATCGTGTGCTTCTGGTTTCTGCCGGCATGAGCGCATCGCAGATTCCTAAACTTCCATGTTGTCGATCAGGCGCGTACTGCCTAGCTTGGCAGCCGCCAAAACAACCAACCCGGATTCGTGAGCGGACGGCGATTGTAGATCACTTTTTCGTCTTATCGCAACATAATCGGGCTCCCAGCCGTGGCTTTTGAGCACCTCGACAGCCGCCTTTTCAAGGCCTGCAAAGTCATGGTTGCCAGCCCGGATCGCAGTCACCACTTTCGTCAATTCCCTTGCCAGACGGGGCGCTTCGGCCCGCTCCTCGGTAGAGAGGTAGCCGTTGCGCGAGGACAGGGCGAGCCCGTCATCAGCACGCACGGTCGGGCTATCAATAATTTCAATTGAAAAACCCAGCTCGCGGACCATGTTCTTGATGACCATGACCTGCTGAAAATCCTTTTTACCGAACAGCGCAACCTGCGGCTGGACGATGTTGAAGAGCTTGGCGACGACGGTGGCAACGCCGCGGAAATGCCCGGGGCGGAATTCGCCCTCGAGCACGCCCTGCTGGCTCATCGGCGGTTCGACGTGATACTGCTGCGGCTGCGGGTACATCTCCTGCTCATTCGGCGCGAACAGGTGATCGACGCCGGCCGCGATCAGACGATCGCAGTCGGCCTGGAAGGTGCGCGGGTAGGCATCGAAGTCTTCGCCCGGACGGAACTGCAGGCGATTGACGAAGATGCTGGCGACCACGATGTCGGCGTACTGGCGCGCCTCCGTCATCAGCGCGATGTGGCCGTCATGGAGGTTGCCCATGGTGGGAACAAAGGCGATGCGCTGGCCGCGCTCGCCGTCGAGCGCGGCGCGCAGGCCGGCGATGGTCGGATGAATCTGCATGCGGAGGCTTTAGATGAAAAATGCGGCCACGAAGGCGGCGATGCCCATGAAGTAGTGTGACTGGCCGAAACGGTACCAGCCGGAAAGGCGCGGGTCGGCCTTGATCTTGTCACCCAGCGAAGCCTCGCCTTCGATGCGCGCGGCGGCACGGGCGACGCGATAGGTGCAGAAGCGGCCGACCAGCATCAGGGCGATGCCTAGCAGTGCGACAAAGGCTTTCAGGCTCATCAGTAGCAATGCTCCGGCGCCGGGAAGCTGCGGTCTTTCACCGCGCCGACGAAGTTGCGCACGGCGGCCTCGATGCTGCCGGCGCCGTCCATGAAGTTCTTGACGAAGCGCGCCGGCTTGCCCGGGTAGATGCCGAGCATGTCCTGCAGCACCAGCACCTGGCCGGAGCAGTCGGCGCCGGCGCCGATGCCGACGGTGGGGATCCTGAGAATGTCGGTGAGCTCCTTGCCGAGCGCGGCGGGAATCAGTTCGTAGAGCATGGCGACCGCACCGGCTTCCTGGTGCGCGAGCGCCTCCGCCTTCATGCGCTTGGCATTGGCTTCGTCCTTGCCCTGGATGCGGTAGCCGCCGAGCATGTTCACGCTCTGCGGCGTGAGGCCGATATGCGCCCACACCGGGATGCCGCGCTCGGTGAGAAAGCGTACCGTCTCGGTCATGCACAGGCCGCCCTCGAGCTTGACCATGTGCGCGCCGGCCGCCATCAGTTTCGAGGCGCTGCGCAGTGCCTGTTCCTTGCTTTCCTGATACGCGCCCCATGGTAGGTCGGCCGCCACCATGGCGCGCTTGCTGCCGCGTGCCACGCATTCGGTGTGATAGACCATCTGCTCCAGCGTCACCGGCAGGGTGCTCTTGTGGCCCTGGATGACATTGCCGGCGGAGTCGCCAATCAGGATGATGTCGACGCCGGCGCGATCCAGCAGCGCAGCGAAGCTCGAGTCGTAGGCCGTGAGGCTGACGATGGGCTCCTTGTCCGCATACATGCGGCCGAGCTCGTGCAAGGTGACGGGCTTTTCAGTCGAGCGGTCGGTGGCGAGATAGGTGGTCATGGGGGCGGCGTGTCCTGCAGCGACAAACGTGGACGGCAAGTTTAGCCCATCCCTGCAAGGCTTGCGTTCAGCCCTGGCAAGGCGCAGAAAAAGCGCTTATGTCCGGAAGATGAAATACACCGCGCCGAGCAGGCACAGGCCGGCCCAGACGAAATCCCACTTGAAGGGCTGGTGCATGTAGAACACGGCGAAGGGCACGAACACCAGCAGGGTGATGACCTCCTGCATGATCTTGAGCTGGCCGAGGTCGAGCTCGGTGTGGCCGATGCGGTTGGCCGGCACCTGGATCAGATATTCGAACAGGGCAATGCCCCAGCTGACCAGGGCCGCCACCCACCAGGGCTTGTCGTTGAGATTTTTGAGATGGGCATACCAGGCGAAGGTCATGAAGACATTCGATGCCGCAAGCAGGATTGCCGCCTGTACAACAACCGGTAAGCCGAGGAAGCCCGTCATCTGATTACGCCATGCGCTGAATCTGCTGATCCGCGCATTGTGCCAGCAGATCGACGACCGGGCCCTTGCCGGGAATGCTGAGGCCGGGGGCAACTTCGGCCAGCGGTGCCAGCACGAAGGCGCGTTCATGCATGCGCGGATGCGGCAGGGTCAGGGTGTTGTCGGCCGAGACCTCATCGCCGTAGAGCAGCAAGTCGAGATCCAGCGTGCGCGGCGCATTCGGAATGCTGCGCTGGCGGCCGAAGCGCTGCTCGATGCCGAACAGCGTCTGCAGCAGCGCATGCGAGTCCAGTTCGGTTTCCAGCACGACCGCCGCATTGATGAAGTCGGGCTGATCCTTGAGGCCCACGGGCGCCGTGCGGTACAGGCTGGAACTCTTCAGCAGGCGCATGCCGGGCAGGCTGCCGAGTTCGCGCATGACGGCCCGCAAACTGCCCTCGGCATCGCCCAGATTGGCGCCGAGGGCCACGTAGGCGAGCGTCAAGCGGCCTCTCCGGAACTGTCGGGCGCGGCGGTGGGCTTGCTGTTGCTGCGCTTGCGGCGACGCCGCTTCTTCGGGTCGGTGTCCGGCAGCAGCATGGTTTCGCGTTCGGCGTAGTCGGCGTCGTGGAAGGCGGTCCACCAGTCGGCGAGCTCCATGTCGACCTCGCCGCTCTGCGCGCGCAGCAGCAGGAAATCGTAGCCGGCGCGGAAGCGCGGCTGGTCGAGCAGGCGCATGGGCTGTTTGCCGCTGCGCTTCTCGAAACGCGGCTGCAGCAGCCAGATGTCCTTGATGTCGCCGGCAATGCGGCGCGTGATGGCGAGCTTCTCGCCCTGCTGGTCGAGGATCTCGTCCATGGCTTCGAATAGCGCGGGCAGCGGCGGCTCGCCGCGCTTCTTCCTGATTTCCCAGTTGGCCAGCACTTCGTGCCAGAGCAGGGTGGCGAACAGGAAGCCGGGCGAGGTGGTCTTGCCGGCCTGCACGCGCGCATCGGTGTTGGCCAGAGCGAGCATGACGAACTTCTCGCCCATGGGCTGCTCGAGGATCACGTCGAGCAGCGGCAGCAGGCCGTGGTGCAGATCGGCCTTGCGCAACTGCTTGATGCAGGCAACGGCATGGCCCGAAGTCAAGAGCTTCAGCATCTCGTCGAAGAGACGCGCCGGCGGCACGTTCTCGAGCAGATCCGCCATGTCGCGGATCGGCGCCTCGGTAGCCGGGTCGATCTTCAGCCCGAGCTTGGCGGCCAGACGCACGGCGCGCAGCATGCGCACCGGGTCTTCGCGATAGCGCGTCGTCGGCTCGCCGATCATGCGCAGGGTCTTCTGCCTGATGTCGGCCACGCCGTTGTGATAATCGAGCACGACTTCCTTGTGCGGATCGTAGTAGAGCGCGTTGGCAGTGAAGTCGCGGCGTGCCGCATCGGCGGCCTGCGTGCCCCAGACATTGTCGTGCAGCACGCGACCGTGTTCGTCGGTTATGGTGTTCTGGTCGTGCGCGGCGCGGAAGGTCGAGACCTCGATGGTCTCCTGGCCGAACATCACATGCACGATCTGGAAACGGCGGCCGATGATGCGGGCGCGCCGGAATAGCGCACGAACTTCATCCGGCGTGGCATCGGTGGCCACGTCGTAGTCCTTGGGCGTGACGCCCAGCAGCAGGTCGCGCACGGCGCCACCGACCACATAGGCCTTGAAGCCGGCCTGCTGCAGCGTATCGCAGGTGCGGCGCGCGGCCGATGAAACCTGTTCGCGGCGGATGCCGTGCACGGACACGGGCAGTTCGGCGACCTTGCCGGCCTTGGCGCTGGCGTGAAGGGGAGTGCGGGCGGGCTTCTTGAAGACGCGCCGCAACAGCTTACGAATCATGTGAGGTGAGCTTGATTAAAGCGTGATTTTAAACCGTTCGGCATCAGCGATGCCGCCCCCTTGGGAGCGGCAAGGTCAAAACCGCCGGTTTTGGCGGGTTTGGGTGCCATCGGGTTATCTCATTGCGTTCAACGCAGTGAGATAACCGGCCAGCCCATTTTTTCGGCATGCGCGCGCAGGGTGTCGTCCGGATCGACGGCGACCGGGTGGCTGACGATTTCCAGCAGGGGCAGGTCGTTGCGCGAGTCGCTGTAGAAGTGGGTGGACTCGAAAGCGCCCCACCACAGGCCCATGGATTCGAGCCAGGCTTCGACGCGTTCGATCTTGCCCTTCTGGAAAGCCGGCGTGCCGCGCGGCTTGCCGGTGAAGCGGCCGCCTTCCTGGGCCGGCACGGTACCGATCAGGTGCGGAATGCCGAATTCGCGCGCGATCGGGCTGGTGACGAAGACATTGGTGGCGGTGACGATGGCGACGATGCTGTCCTCGGCCAGGTGCTTGTTTACGAGATCGCGCGCCTTCTGCGTGATGACGGGGCGGATCACCGTGGCCATGAATTCGCGGTGCCAGGTATCGAGGACTTCGCGTGCATGGCGCGCGAGCGGAGCGAGCTGGAAGTCGAGGAACTCGAAGATGTCCAGCGTACCGGCCTTGTAGTTGTCGAAGAAGACCTGGTTGCGGGATTCATAGACCTCGCGGTCGAGCACGCCCTTGCTGATCAGGAACTGTGCCCACTGGAAATCGCTGTCGTCGGAGAGCAGGGTGTTGTCGAGGTCGAAGAGTACGAGTTTCATGCTTTACACCAGATTCGGTTGAAGGATTTCACGCAGCAGCGGCAGGGTCACCGGCCGCTTCTGTTCGAGGGATTGCTGGTCGAGCGCATCGAGTACGGCCATCAGCGAGGGCAGGTCGCGGCGACCGTGGCGCAGCAGGTATTCGATGAGGTGGTCGTCCACCTTCATGCCGCGCTGGGCGGCGTGATAGAGCAGGGCGCTGGCCTTTTCGCCATCGCTGAGCGGCTTGACCTCGTAGATCAGGGCCTGGCCGATGCGCGTGCGCAGGTCTTCGCGGCAGGGCAGGTGCAGCGGCGCGCTGCTGCCGGAGAGCAGGAGGCGCAGCTGACGCGGACGCTGGTCGTTGAAACAGCGGAACAGGGCGATCTGGGCTTCGGCTGAAAGCGCTTCCACATCGTCGATGATGATCAGGCTGGCATCGGGCGGGACGTAGTCGCCGCTGACGGCGCTGCCCGGCAGGACCACCGTGCCGGTCTGGTTGGCGACGGCCTGCAGCAGATGGGTGCGTCCGCTACCCTTGCCGCCCCAGAGATAGACGGGGCGGGTTTCGCTGGCGGCGATGCAGCGGGCGAGCTGCGTCAGGAGCTCGCCGTTGCTGCCGGGCACGAAATTGTCGAGGCTGGGAATCTGGGGCGGCCGGATGTGCGGCAGAACCTGCTGCCGCGTGGGGCCGGAATGTGCTGCGTTCATGTTTCTATGTTGGATGACTGGCCGCGATAGAGGCGGCTGGCGAGATACAGGGTGCGCACTTCGCGCAGGCCGATCAGCAGGGCTGCGGAGACGGGCAGTGCAATCAGGATGCCGGTGAAGCCGAAGAGCTGACCAAAGGCCATCAGGGCGAAAAGCACGGCCAGCGGGTGCAGGCCGATGCGGTCGCCGACGAGATAGGGCGTGAGCAGGAAGCTTTCCAGCAACTGGCCGATGCCATACACCACCAGCACCGCAACGACCGGGCTCAAGCCCTGGAATTGCAGGGCGGCAACGATGAGGGCAAGGATGAAGCCGAGGCCGAAGCCGATGTAGGGAATGAAGATCAGCAGGCCGGTGAGGATGCCGACCGGCAAGGCCGAGGGCAGGCCGGCAATGGACAGGGCGATGCTGTAGTAGGCAGCGAGTGCCAGCATCACCAGCAGCTGGCCGCGCAGGAATTCGGACAGCACCGCATCCACATCGGCGAGCAGGGCGCGCACCTTGCGATGCCAGTCGCGCGGAATCGCCGCGTCAACGCGGGCGATCAGCTTGTTCCAGTCCATCAGCAGGTAGAACAGCACGACCGGGGTGAGCAGCAGGGTGGTGACCACCCCGATCAGCACGGCGCCGCCAAGGCGCAGCGACGTCAGCAGATGCATGCCCACGCCCTGCAGGCTGGCGAGATTGTCGTTGATCAGCTTGCGCAGCGAAGCCGCGTCGAGGCGCAGACGGATGCCGAAGTGTTCGCGCAGCCAGGGAATCAGTTGCGTGTTGATGGCGTCAACCGCATCGGGCAGGCGTCCGATCATCAGGATGATCTCGTCCTGCAGCAGGGGCACGATCACCAGCAGCAGGCCGACGCAGGCGAGGATCAGGCCGGCAATCACGATCAGCACCGCGGCGAGACGCGGCACCCGCAAGGCCACGCCGCGCTCGACCAGCGGGTTGCAGATGTAGGCAAGGATGGCCGCGAGCAGGAAGGGCGCCAGGATGGGCGAGAGCACATAAAGCAGCCACAGCAGGGCGAGGCCGAAGGCAATCCACAATCCAGTCTGTATGCGGTCCGAAGACATAGGGTCCGGTATCCGGGTAAAATCGGGGTTTCGTCAGGCCGGCCGCTGAAACCGCTATTCAGCCCCCGTGCCGCCATGACGCAAAGCCGACACTTTAGCCGCCTGCCGGTTTGAACTCAATAAAGGAACGCAACTTGAGCACCCCCGCCAATCCCAATACCGCCATGACCTACCGCGACGCAGGCGTCGACATGGAAGCCGGGGATGCCCTGGTCGAGCGGATCAAGCCCTTCGCCAAGCGCACCATGCGTCCCGAAGTCATGGGTGGCCTGGGTGGCTTCGGCGCCCTGTTCGAGCTCTCCAAGAAGTACAGGGAGCCGGTGCTGGTGTCTGGTACCGATGGCGTGGGCACCAAGCTCAAGCTGGCCTTCCACCTCAACAAGCACGACACCATCGGCCAGGATCTGGTCGCCATGAGTGTCAATGACATCCTGGTGCAGGGCGCAGAGCCGCTGTTCTTCCTCGACTACTTCGGCTGCGGCCGTCTCAACATCGACACTGCGGCCGATGTCATCAAGGGCATCGCCTATGGCTGCGAACTGGCCGGCTGCACCCTCATCGGCGGCGAAACCGCCGAGATGCCCAGCATGTATCCGGACGGCGAATACGATCTGGCCGGCTTTGCCGTCGGCGCCGTCGAGAAGTCGGAACTGATCACCGGTCTGGACATCGTCCCCGGCGACGTGGTGCTGGGCCTCGCCTCGAACGGCGCCCACTCCAATGGTTACTCGCTGATCCGCAAGATCATCGAACGCGCCAATCCGGACATGAACGCCGATTTCCACGGCCGTTCCTTCCGCGACGCCATCATGGCGCCGACCCGCATCTACGTGAAGCCCCTGCTGGCGCTGATGCAGACCGCAAGCTCGGGCGTCAAGGTCAAGGGCATGGCCCACATCACCGGCGGCGGCCTGACCGAGAACATTCCGCGCGTGCTGCCGGAAAACGTGACCGCCATCATCAACCGCAACAGCTGGAGCCTGCCGCCCCTGTTCCAGTGGCTGCAGGAGCACGGCAATGTTGAAGACGCCGAAATGCACCGCGTCTTCAACTGCGGCATCGGTATGGTCGTCATCATCTCTGCCGCAGACGCCGACAAGGCTGCCGAATTCCTGCGTCAGCAGGGCGAAACGGTCTACACCCTGGGCAAGATCGAACAACGCGCCCAAGGGCAGCACCAGACCATCGTTCGCTGAATGGTTTGAACGTAAAAAAGGACGCCGCGGCGTCCTTTTTTGTTTTCTTGGCATGGGTGGGAAAGAAATCCCTGGGTGTTGAAATGGCAGCCTCGCCGCCGGGCCGTCCCAAGGCGAGGCGGTACGCGCCGGAGGCGCAAGCCGCGCAAACCGTTCTACGAAGAAGCCCTTGATTTGGGAGCGGCATAGCAGCGAACCAGCATTACCCCCTTTCCCGGAAAACCCGCGTAGCGGGTTTCAGTGCAGGCTAATGCCAGCGAAGCTGGCGTTATGCCGGAGCTAAAGGGGGCTGGGGGGTTAGCCCAGCTTCGCTCGCTCTTCGCGCTGGATATGCGCCATGAATTTCTGCACCAGGTTTTCCTGGGCGGCGCTCAGCTTGATGA
>JAIEOJ010000197.1 GCA_019750575.1 Rhodocyclaceae bacterium
CGCCCCGCCGAAAAGCCCTAAATGCAGCGGAATTCCGTGAGTGCTCCGGGCCTGCGGCGGTGTCGGCAACGGTGTGTTAAATCCGCTACGGTTGCGGCGCGGCCTTGGCCAGGAAACGGTCAAGCTGGTTGGCGAAATTCTGTCGGTCGCTCTGGCTGAAAGCCGCCGGCCCGCCGGTATCTACACCGCTGCTGCGCAAGGTGTCCATGAAGTTGCGCATGTCGAGCAGCTGGCGGATGTTTTCCTTGCCGTAGAGCTCGCCGCGCGGATTGAGGGCGTGCGCGCCCTTGTCGATGACGGCGGCGGCGAGGGGGATGTCGGCGGTGATCACAAGATCGCCGGCGCTTGCAGCATCGACGATGTGCTGGTCGGCCACGTCAAAGCCCTTCTTCACCTGCACGGCGCGTATCCACGCTGAGGGCGGGTGACGGATCAGCTGGTTGGCGACGAGGACGAGCGCTATCTGCCGGCGCTCGGCGGCGCGGAACAGGATGTCCTTGATTACGCCGGGACAGGCGTCGGCATCAACCCAGATGTGCATGGCAAATTGCGCGAAAAGCAGTGAAGGCAGGCGCATTGTCACAGAAAAGACAGCCGCAAACGGCCTGGGCGCAGCCGCTTGCCATGGCAGCCGGGCGGGCAGGCTACACTAGGCGGATCAAGAGCCCTGCCGCGTGACGCATGCCCGACCATACGAATCCTGCCTCCATCAGCAGTCCGCCGTCTGTGCACGATGCCTTCGAGTTCCGCTGTCTCGAAACCGTGCTCAACAGTCTGGATGCGCTCGTCTATGTGTCGGACATGCAGACCTACGAGCTGCTTTTTGTCAGCCAGTACGGTCTGAATGTATGGGGCAGCCCCGAGGGCAGGAAGTGCTACGAATACCTGCAGGCAGGCCAGGAACGCCCCTGCGATTTCTGTACCAATCCGCGGCTGCTGGATGCCGGCGGTAAATCTACCGGGGTTCTGGTGTGGGAGTTCCAGAACACGGTGACGCGGCGCTGGTACCAGTGCCGCGAC
The DNA here is from genome assembly GCA_019750575.1 of Rhodocyclaceae bacterium. Classification (GTDB taxonomy): domain Bacteria; phylum Pseudomonadota; class Gammaproteobacteria; order Burkholderiales; family Rhodocyclaceae. The sequence continues at coordinate 1,021 of JAIEOJ010000197.1, forward strand.
CAGGCCATTCCGTGGGTGGATGGACGCATGGTGCGACTGGAAATTGCCGTCGATATCACGGAGCGCAAGGACTTCGAGCAGCAGCTGGCGCAAGCCAAGGCAGACGCGGAACTGGCGCGCATGCAGGCCGAGGAGCTGGCGCGCGTGGATGCGCTGACCAAGGTCTACAATCGGCGCGCTTTCTTCGAGCACATGCAGCGCATGTATGGCCATATCCAGCGCAAGCCCGTGCCGCTCTGCCTGGTCATGCTGGACATTGATGCCTTCAAGCGCATCAACGACACTTACGGCCATGCCTTCGGTGATGAGGTGCTGGTGGCCCTGTGTCGCAAGGTCGGGGCCAGCATGCGCGAGACCGATCAGTTGTTCCGTCTCGGCGGCGAGGAGTTCGTGATCGTCCTCATGGACTGCGATGCCAGCGCCGCTTTCGAGCTGATTGAGCGCCTGCGCAAGGAAATTGCCGCCATGACGCTGCATGCCGGCAGCGTGCCGGTCAGTATCAGCTGCAGCTTCGGCATTGCCGAGCATCGCGAGGGTGTCAGTGTCGATACCCTGCTGGCACAGTCGGATGCCGCCATGTATGCGGCCAAGCAGAGCGGTCGCAACCGCACCTGCATCCATACGCCCGAAGCCTGCTGAGAAATAACCCGGCTGTTTAGTGCCTCAATGACCGTTCGGGCTGAGCGTGTCGAAGCCGCCCCATACAAAAGGCCCGGCATCACCGGGCCTTTTGCATGGTTCGGGCGGCTTCAGATCTTCTGGTCAGGCAGCACGATATTCACTTCAAGCACTTCGTAGTTGCCCTGCTTTTCAAGCTGGACCTTGATGTCGTCCGGATTGATCTTGACGTACTTGCTGATCACCTGCACCAGGTCGCGCTGCAGGTCCGGCAGGAAGTTGGGCGCGGTGTTGGTGTCGGTGCGCTCGTGCGCGATGATGAGCTGCAGGCGCTCCTTGGCAACCGAGGCGGACTTGGGCTTTTCGCCGAAGATGAGGGAGAAGAGTGACATGCTTACTTGCCTCCGAAGATGCGCTTGAGGAGGCCGGGCTTTTCGTAATCAACAAAGCGCAGCGGGATTTCCTCGCCGAGGAAACGGCCGACGATATCCTTGTAGGCATCGGCGACTTCCGAGTTCTCGATATGGATGGCGGGCGTGCCCTGATTGGAGGCATGCAGCACCGATTCCGATTCCGGCACCACGCCGATGATCGGCACGCGCAGGATTTCCTGCACATCCTTGTACGAGAGCATCTCGCCTTCCTCGACGCGCTTGGGCGAGTAGCGGGTGATCAGCAGGTGCTCCTTGACCGGCTCGCCGCCGGCCTGGGCGCGCTTGGACTTGGCCTGCAGGATGCCGAGGATGCGGTCGGAGTCGCGCACCGAGGATACTTCCGGATTGGTCGTGACGATGGCTTCGTCGGCGAAGGTCAGCGCCATCACGGCGCCGCGCTCGATGCCGGCGGGGCTGTCGCAGACGATGTAGTCGAAGCCCATGTGCTCGAGATCCTTGAGCACCTTCTCGACGCCCTCTTCGGTCAGCGCATCCTTGTCGCGCGTCTGCGAGGCAGGCAGCACGAACAGGTTTTCGCAGTGCTTGTCCTTGATCAGCGCCTGGTTCAACGTGGCTTCGCCGTTGATGACATTGACCAGGTCATACACCACGCGGCGTTCGCAACCCATGATCAGGTCGAGGTTGCGCAGGCCGACGTCGAAGTCGATGACGGCGGTCTTGTAGCCGCGCATCGCAAGGCCGGAGGAAAAGCTGGCGCTGGTGGTGGTCTTGCCGACACCGCCTTTGCCGGAAGTAACGACGACGATACGGGTCATATGGTTTTCCTTGATGAGAATTGGGTTTCCGGTGCCCACTGCGTTCGCCCTGAGCCTGTCGAAGGGTGGTGCGGAGAAAGGGGCTTCGACAAGCTCAGCCCGAACGGCCGGGGATGCTTCATTTGGTCGAGAGCGGTGCCACGTTGAGTCTGGGCTCGGCGTCCGGCTTGCTGGCGTCGGCAATCAGACTGACCTGCACCGGCTGGCCGGCGAGTTTGCCGAAAGCCTGCGGCGACTCGAAGGTGCGATACACGCCACCGATGGACACCAGTTCCGCCTCGAAACTGGTGGTGAAGATACGCGCCTTCTGGTCGCCCTGCGCGCCTGCCAGCGCGCGGCCGCGGAGCGGCGCGTAAATGTGGATATTGCCGTCGGCAATCACCTCTGCTCCGGCGCTGACCATGGCCAGCACCACCAGATCGCCTCCTCTGGCGTAAATACGTTGTCCCGAACGCAAGGGCTTGTCGATGACCATGGCGGCGGCCATGCTCGGTGTCGGCGCTGCAGCGACAGGCACGGCCGGGAGCGGCTTTGCTTCCGCCGCCGGGGTGGCTTCGACCACGGTGTCGAGAACGGGGACTTCTTCCCTGACCTTGGGCGCTGCGCGCGAAACCGGTGGCGCATCGATCACGGCAAGACCGGCGGCGCGGGCGCCGGCCAGCAGCGCTTCATTGCCGCCATAGACGGCGACGAGCTGCAGGCTGGCGGCCGCAAGCTGCGCCTTCACGGCAGCCCAGTCAGCAGTTTCCTCTGCGACCTTGTTCAGATCGAGCACGGCCGCATCGTTGTCGAAGAAGTTGCTGGCGTTCTTGCCGAAACGTGTCTTGATCGCGGCCGCAATCTGCGCCGGCGCCAGGCGGGTCAGTGCCACCTGCATCACGGGCAGGGAGATGCCCTTGAAATCGATGGTCGCGGGCACGGGCTCGAGAGCGGTTTCCGGGGCGGCGGCAGGAGCGGACTGTTCGGGCAGGGGCAGGGAAATTTGCGAGACGGAATTAGTCACTTGCGTATCAATGGGTTGCTGAAGCCGGGCCGGAATCCGCACGGTTTCAGGGATTGGGGCAGTCTAGCAAGCAGGCGTAGCGGCCTAAATGGGCAATAGCGGTGCCTTGCGGCGTGTATTTGTACCCACGCACTGGCCCGCGCTGGGCTGATAGGCACGGAGGCCCAGCGCCTGCGGCTGGCGGGCAGGGTCGGCATTGCCATTGTCTTTGGGAATTTTTATCACCATAGGTACAGGCAATTCCAACCAGAGCCAATCGCAATTGGCAAAGCCGTGGCCGCCTGACCACAATGGGTATGTATTCAGAACAAGGAGCCCGCCATGAACCCTTCTGCTCACCTGTCACGCCACAGCCATTCCTGGCTCAGGGATGTGCAGTTTGCCGTCGGCATCATCGTCGCGATCGGCGGTGCGGCCGCCCTGCTGGGTCAGTTGCTGGCCGTGCTGCAAGGCGTGTTCTGAGGCCGGGTCGGTATGCGCAGAGAAGTAGCTGTTCGCGTCGCCCGCCATCCGCACGGCTGGGTGGCACGCGCCGTGCACGCCTTGATCCGCCTTGGCCTTGGTCTGGCCGGGCTGAGCGAAGAAGAGCGTGCGCCCTGGATCAGCAGCCCGCGATATCGAGCGGCGCGAAGGACTTGATCAGGTCGTCGAGTGCCTTGATCTGCGCGAGGAAAGGCTCGAGCTGAGCGAGCGGCAGGGCGCTCGGGCCGTCGCACTTGGCCTGATCCGGGTCCGGATGGGCTTCCAGGAACAGGCCCGCCAGTCCCACCGCCATGCCGGCGCGCGCCAGATCGACGATCTGCTCGCGGCGGCCGCCCGAGGCGGCGCTGCCGGCGGCGCGTTGTTGCAGTGCATGCGTGGCATCGAAAATGATGGGTCGATTGCCGGTTGCCTTCTTCATGACGCCGAAGCCCAGCATGTCCACCACCAGATTGTCGTAGCCGAAATTGGCGCCGCGTTCGCACAGGATGATCTTGTCGTTGCCGGCCTCGATGAACTTCTCGACGATGTTCGGCATCTGCTGCGGGCTGAGGAACTGCGGCTTCTTGATGTTGATGATGCGACCGGTCCTGGCCATGGCCACCACCAGATCAGTCTGGCGCGCCAGGAAGGCGGGCAGCTGCAGCACGTCGATGACCTCGGCGGCGATCGGCGCCTGCCAGGGCTCGTGCACGTCGGTGATGACGGGCACGCCGAAGGTCTGCTTGACCTCCTCGAAGATCTTCAGTCCTTCCTCCAGCCCCGGGCCGCGATAGGAGTGGATGGAGGAGCGGTTGGCCTTGTCGAAACTGGCCTTGAACACATACGGGATGCCCAGCTTCTCGGTGACGCGGACATAGGCTTCGCAGGTGGTCAGCGCGAGCTCGCGCGACTCCAGCACATTGATGCCGCCGAACAGGACGAAGGGCGCGTCGTTGCCGACCTTGATGCGATCGTTGATGGTGACCATGCGATCTCTTTGAGGCGTGGGATGGAAAGAGCGGGGATATTACACCCCTCGCCTCAGCGAGGGGTATGGGGCCGTGGCGTGATGCGTCTGACCCGGCGACTCAGCCGAACTTCTTGTGCGAGACGAAGGGATTATTTTCCTTCTCCTCGCCGATGGTGGACATCGGGCCGTGGCCCGGAATGAATTCCACGTCGTCCGGCAGGGTCAGCAGCTTGGTGCGAATGGCGTTGAGCAGGTCGGCGTTGTTGCCCATGGGGAAGTCAGTGCGGCCCATGGCGCCCTTGAAGAGGACATCGCCGACGATGGCCAGTTCTTCCTTGGCGTTGTAGAACACGACATGGCCGGGCGTGTGGCCGGGGCAGTGGAAGACCTGCAGGGTTTCATTGCCGACGGTGACGGTGTCACCTTCATTGAGCCAGCGATTCGGCTCGAAGGGCACGCCGGCGTCGAGGCCGAAGAACTGGCCTTGCTCGGGCCCCAGTTTTTCCAGCCAGAAGCGTTCGGCCTCGTGCGGACCTTCGATCTCGACACCGAGTTGCGCCGCCAGCGTGGCGGCCTGGCCGCAATGATCCAGATGGCCGTGCGTGACGAGAATTTTCTCGACGGTCAGGCCGTGGTGGGCGACCACTTCCAGGATGTTGTGCAGGTCGCCGCCGGGATCGACGACGGCGGCCTTTTTAGTTTCTTCACACCAGATGACGGAGCAGTTCTGCTGGAAGCGGGTGACGGGGACGATGCGGAATTTCATGTTTTATGCGGGGTAGTTCTCGACAAGGCGCGCATCGTATCAGGTAGACATGGTTTGCGCGCCAGCCCCGTGGTCTAGTCCGAACCGAACAGGTCGCGGGTATAAACCTTGTCGGCGACATCGGCCAGTTCGTCGGTGCGACGGTTGGCCACAATCACATCGGACCTGGCCTTGAACGCGGCCAGATCGTTGACGACCTCGGAGTTGAAGAAGCTCTCTTCCTTGAGCACGGGTTCATAGACGATGACCTCAATGCCCTTGGCCTTGATCCGCTTCATGATCCCCTGGATGCTGGAGGCGCGGAAGTTGTCGGAACCGCTCTTCATGATCAGCCGGTGAATGCCAACGACCTTGGGGCGCATGCGAACGATATCCATGGCGACAAAGTCCTTGCGCGTGCTGTTGGCGTCGACGATGGCGCGGATCAGGTTCTGCGGTACGTACTGATAATTGGCCAGCAGCTGTTTGGTGTCCTTGGGCAGGCAGTAGCCGCCGTAGCCGAAGGAGGGATTGTTGTAGTGCGAACCGATGCGCGGATCGAGGCAGACACCGTCAATGATGGTGCGCGAATCGAGTCCGTGCATGGCAGCGTAGGTATCGAGCTCGTTGAAGTAGGCAACGCGCATGGCCAGGAAGGTATTGGCGAAGAGCTTGATCGCCTCTGCTTCGGTCGAGTTGGCGAAGAGAACAGGGATATCGTGCTTGAGTGCGCCCTCGCGCAGCAAGTCTGCAAAGACGCGGGCACGTTCGGAGTTTTCACCGACGACGATGCGCGAGGGATACAGGTTGTCGTAGAGCGCTTTGCCTTCGCGCAGGAATTCGGGCGAGAAAATAAGGTTGCGGGTGCCGAACTCCGACTTGATGCGCTCGGTGTAGCCGACCGGAATGGTGGACTTGATCACCATCACCGCATCCGGATTGATGGCCGTCACATCGCGGATGACGGCCTCGACCGACGTGGTGTTGAAGTAATTGTTGTCCGGATCGTAGTCAGTCGGCGTGGCGATCACGACGAAATCGGCGCCGGCGTAGGCTTCATGCTTGTCGAGCGTGGCGCGCAGGTTCAGGGGCTTGTGGGCCAGATAGTCTTCGATCTCGGCATCGACGATCGGCGACTGTTTGCGATTGATGAGATCGACCTTCTCTTGCGAGATATCGAGTGCGACGACTTCGTGGCGCTGAGCAAACAGGATGGCATTGGACAGGCCGACGTAGCCGGTCCCGGCGATGGCGATTTTCATTTATGGCTCCCCTTATCGCTGGAATCTTACCGTAAAGCGGTGTGGGCCAAGTTACGGCCATCCGTGCCGTGCCAGTCTTTCAACTGCGCAGCAGTCCGCTGACATAGACGGCGACGGCCAGCAGCAGGAAAACTGCCATGCCGGCCGCCAGCGTCAGCGTGCTGCCCCAGAACAGCGGTACCAGCACACCGGCGACCAGCGCGTTGATGCCGGTATGCACCGTACCCTGACAGCTCGAAGCCATGCCGCGGCGGTCCGGAAACAGGTCCAGTGCCAGCAGTTGCAGGCCGGGCATGATGATGCCGAGGCCGCAGGTGAAGAGCGGCAGGGCCAGCACCGCCCAGGGCAGGCCGGGGCTGCCATCGAGATTGAGAGCGATGTTGAGGGCGCAGGCGGCGGCGGTCAGCGCGAAGCCCAGACGTATGCATTGCTGCGGGGTGCGCTTGCCGGCGAGGCGGCCCGAGACATAGGAGCCGACCATGAGACCGGTCACCATGGGCACGAACAGCCAGGCGAAGTCCTGCGCGCTGAGGTGCAGGTGGTTCATCAGGAAGACCGGTGCGGACAGCACGTAGAGGAACATGCCGTTGAAGATGCAGGCCAGGGCGAGCGCGTAGCGCATGAAGGGAAGACTACCGAATACGCTGCGATAACCCGTCCACAGATTGCGCAACGAGAGTGGCTGGCGCCGGGCCAGCTCCAGTGTCTCGGGCAGCCGTCGCCACACCAGCAGCCATAGCGCCGCGCCGAAGAGGGCGAGGAAGACGAAGATGGCATGCCAGTCGAAGAAGGCATGGATCCAGCCGCCCAGGATGGGTGCCAGTGCTGGCGCGGTGGCGAAGATGATGCCGACCTTGGCCATCAGCCGTTGCGCCTCCGCGCCATCGTAAAGATCGCGGATCATGGCGCGGCCGACTACCATGCCGACGCCGGCGGAAAGACCCTGCAGGGCGCGGCCTATCCACAGCATCTGGATATTGGTGGCGGCCACGCAGAACACGGATGCAGCCACATAGATGGCCAGCCCCCAGAGAATTACGCGGCGCCGTCCCAGCGTGTCCGACAGCGCACCCTGCCACAGCATGGCGGCGGCAAAGGGCAGCAGGTAGGCGGTCAGCGTCTGCTGTACCTCCAGCATGGTCGCGTCGAGATTCGCTGCCATGGCCGGGAAGGCGGGCAGATAGGTATCGATACTGAAGGGCCCGATCATGGCCAGGCTGGCCAGGATGAAGGGCAGCAGATCGCGGCCGCCTTGCTTCGAGATGCTGTTATTGATGTGCGGCTCCCCGTCGGTACTGGATCGCTTCGGCGATGTGCGCGCCACTGATGCCCGCGCTGTCGGCCAGATCGGCAATGCTGCGTGCCACCTTGAGGACCCTATGATAGCCGCGGGCCGACAGGTCGAGCTGGCTGAAGGCACGCTTGAGCAGTTGTTCGCCCGCCGCATCGACCGTGCAGTGCTGTTCGATTTCATCCGGACTCAGCAGGGCATTGGCCTTGCCCTGTCGCGCCACTTGCCGTTCGCGGGCGGCGCTGACGCGAGCGCGCACGATGGCCGAAGTGTCGCCGCTGCTGCGGCCCGAGACCTCGGCTTCAGTGATGGCGCTGATGTCGAGCAGCAGATCGATGCGATCCAGCAGGGGGCCCGACAGCTTGCTGCGATAGCGCGCCACCTGGTCCGGTGTGCAGCGGCAGCGTGCCTGGCCAAGATGGCCGCAGGGACAAGGATTCATGGCGGCGACAAGCTGGAAGCGCGCGGGAAAGCTGGCGCGCTGGCCGGCCCGGGCGATGTGGATGGTGCCGCTCTCGAGCGGTTCGCGCAGGGCTTCGAGCACGCGGCGGTCGAATTCCGGCAGCTCGTCGAGGAAGAGTACGCCATGATGGGCGAGGGAGATTTCGCCCGGTCGCGGAATGGAGCCGCCACCGACCAGCGCCGGTGCCGAGGCGGAGTGGTGCGGGCTGCGGAAGGGGCGTTGCCGCCAGTGCGCGGTGCTGAAGGTGCCGGCCAGCGAATGAATGGCGGCGGATTCGAGCGCCTCGGTGTCGTCCATTTCCGGCAGCAGGCCGGGAAAGCGCTGCGCCAGCATGGATTTGCCGGCGCCGGGCGGGCCCGACATCAGCAGGCTGTGACCACCGGCAGCGGCAACTTCGAGTGCGCGCTTGGCAGCGCTCTGGCCGCGCACCTCTGACAGGTCGGGATATTTCGCGGACGCACCCTGGATGCGACTTTCCTGCAAGGGTAATGGCTGCTGGCCGGAGAGATGGGCGCAGACCTCCAGCAGGCTGCTCGCCGGCAGGATATCAAGCTTGTTTACCAGTCCCGCTTCTTCGGCATTCGCCTGCGGCAGCACGAAGCAGCGACCTTCGCCCGCCACGGCGGCGCACATCGCAAGTGCGCCGCGGATGCCGCGCAGTTCGCCGCCCAGCGCCAGTTCGCCAGCGAATTCGTAGTCTTCGATATTGCGAGCGTGGAGTTGACCCGAAGCGATCAGGATGCCGAGCGCAATGGGCAGATCGAAGCGGCCGGATTCCTTGGGCAGGTCGGCCGGAGCGAGATTGACGGTGATGCGCTTCTGCGGGAAATCGAAGCGGCAGTTCTGCAGTGCCGCGCGTACGCGGTCACGCGCTTCCTTGACCTCGGTGTCGGGCAGGCCGACCAGGGTGAAGGACGGCAGGCCGGCCGCGATATGGACTTCGACGGTGACTTCAGGCGCCGCCATGCCGGCCAGCGCACGAGAGCGAAGAACGGCAAGGGACATGGCAGGTGCCCTCAAGTGGAAAGCGGAAATTGTAGCCCTGATGTGGCAGGGCGGTGCAGGGAGCGTTCCGGCCATGATGACCGGAACGCGGGTGAAGCTTACTGCTTGAATGCCTCGACGGCGGACATGATCCTGATCTCGTCACCGATGGCCGGCAGACCCTTGGTCATGCCGAACTCGCTGCGCTTGATCGTGGTGCTGATGTCGGCACCGCACATGGCTTTCTTGTTGAAGGGGTTTTCGCCGCACTTGAAGTTGCTGACGGCCAGCTTCACCGGCTTGGTCACGCCGAGCAGGGTGAAGTCGCCTTCGGCGCCGACAAGCTTGTCACCGTCGAAGACCAGCTTGTTCGACTTGAAGGTGATGGTGGGGTACTTGGCGGTGTTGAAAAAACCTTCCGCGGCCATGTGCTCGTTCCACACGGCGAAGCCCATGTTCAGGGAGGCGACTTCGATGGTCAGATCGATGGAGCCCTTCTTGGCGGCGGTGTCGAGCACTACGGTGCCGCTGGTCTTGTCGAAGCGGCCGCGCTGGGTCGAGAAGCCGAGGTGATTCACCTCGAAGCTGGGGAAGGTGTGGAAGGCGTCAATCGCGTAGGTATCGGCGGCGACAGCCTGGGTGGCGGGGGTGGCCACGATGGCGGCCAGTGCGAATGATGCAAACAGCTTTTTCATGCTTAGATCTCCTGGGGTTGGGGCTTACTTCCTGGGTGCTGCGGATGCCTGGCTTGCAACCAGGCGAAACTTGATCGGGACTTCGTCGGCGACGACCGAGGTGTCGGCCCAGGCACCTTCGCCGATGCCGAACTGGGTGCGCTGCAGCGGCAGCACGCCCTCGAACACGCCCGTGGCGGCGCTGCCTGCGCCGTCCGGCTTGTAGCTGAAGGGCACGGTCATGTCGCGCGTCCTGCCCTTGATCGTCATCTGGCCCTTGACCTCGAAACGGTTGTTGCCGAGCGCCTTGACGCTGGTGGAAACAAAGCGTGCCTTGGGAAACTCCCTGACGTTGAACCAGCCCTTGCTGACCACTTCGTCATTGGCATCCTTGCTGCCGGCGTCCACGCTGGCGAGATCGACCTCGATCTGCGCCTTGCCGGCCTCCGGGCGGGCGGGGTCGAAGCTGAGCGTGGCGGCAAACTTGCCGAATCTGCCATCCACAGGCACGCCCATCTGTTTCGAGGTGAAAGTGATCTGGCTTTTTTCGACGAGGACAGTGCCGTATTCGACGGCATGAGCGCTGAAGGCGGCGGTCAGCAGCAGGGGCAGAAGCAGGCGTTTCATGGGCGATTCTCCGGTAGGTCGGATGGCGTGCATGCGGGCAGCATGCGCGCCAGGGTGCCGTCACGATCCAGCCATTGGTGCTTGATGGCAGCCAGGGCATGACCTGTGACAACAGCGAGAAAGACGTAGTTCAGGTACTGATGTACGAGCTTGAGCAGTTCGCCGAGCGCCTTGTCCTTGCCGATCAGGTCGGGCAGCGGCAGCACGCCGAACCAGACGACCGGGAAGCCGAGGGCCGAGCTCATCATCCAGCCCGACAGCGGCGCCGCGAAGATCAGCACATAGAGCAGGCCGTGACCGGCATGTGCGGCCATTTGCTGCCAGTGCGGCTGCGATGCCGGCAAGGGCGGCGGCGCATGGCCGATGCGCCAGGCCACGCGGGCCAGTGCCAGCAGCAGCACGCTGATGCCGGCCCACTTGTGATAGCTGTAGAGCTTGAGTTTCTGCGGCGACAGCGGCAGATCGGCCATGTAGATGCCGAGCCCGAACATGCCGAGAATGAGCACGGCCATCAGCCAGTGCAGCAGCATGGCGGTACGGGTGTAGCGCAATGGCGTCATGGTTTCCCCTTGCGCTCGAGTATGCCGCGCAGATAGTGAAGGTCTTGTTGCAGTCGTGCCATGCGCTCGGTATCCACTTCGGCAAGTACGGTGTCCATGTAGCCGATCTGTGCCGGGAAGGTATGCGCGAACACGGCCTCGCCTGCGGCGGTGAGCTGAACGATCTGGCTGCGACCGTCGGTCGGCGAGGCGACGCGGCGGACCAGGCCCTTGTCCGCCAGCCGGTCCACAATGCCGGTCAGGGTGCCCTTGGTACACAGGGTCTTTTCGCCCAGCTCCTTGAAGCGCATGCCCTCGGTATTGCCGAGCGTGGCGATGATGTCGAATTGCGGCGCGGTCAGGCCGAGGCTGCGGATATGCGCGCCGGCCACGGCATCGAATGCCTGATAGCAGCGGACCAATTCACGAATGACGGGTAAGGACGGGACGGGCATGGGCAGTGGTTTAGTTCGTATGCGAACCACTTTAGTTCTAGTTAGAACAATTGTCAAATAAAAAAACCACCAGAGCGGTGGTTTTTTGTGGGCGCCCGGCGCTGCTGCGCCCTTGCTGCCGCTTACTTGCGCGCCTCGAGTTCAGCGATGCGGGCTTCCAGGGCCTCGAGCTTGGCGCGGGTGCGGGCCAGCACTTCCCGCTGCACGTCGAATTCCTCGCGTGTCACGAGATCCAGCTTGCTGAAAGCCGTGCCCAGCACTGCCTTGACGTTCTTTTCCACGTCCTGCAGCGGGCTGTTGGCAATCAGCGAACCGAGCTTGTCGGAAATGTCGTTGAGAAACTTGTTGTCTAGCGTTGCCATGATGAGCCACCACGATTAGTCAGGATGCAGAAAGTCTAGCATGTCGCCATTTGCGGCTTGAGGCCGGAGGGGCGCCCGAATTCGGTGCATTGAAGAATTTAAGCGCTGTATTTTGGTGCGCCTTGTCGTGGCTTTTCTGACAAGGGCTTTCTAATCGTTTGTTTTCAAATTGATTATTTGGCTGGCATGGCTTGTGCATTAGAGGCTACGCAGGTTTGCCCTTTTCTTTTGGAGACTTAGAGATGAAAAAAACTTTGATTGCCGCTGCAGTCGCCACCGCATGTGCTGCTCCCGCCTTTGCTCAACAAGCTGCCGCAGCTTCCGATCACACCTTTACCGCCAACGTCGGTGTCGTCAGCGACTACCTGTTCCGCGGCATCAGCCAGACCAAGGGCGCACCTGCCATCCAGGGCGGCTTTGACTACTCGCACTCCAGCGGCCTGTACGCCGGTACCTGGCTGTCGAGCGTGAGCTGGTACAACGATACCAATGCCGGCGCCAGCAAGTCGGTCGAGTTCGATGTCTACGGCGGCTACAAGGGTAACTTCGGTGCCAGCGATTTCGGCTATGACGTTGGCGTCTTCCAGTACACCTACCCGGGTACGCGTCCGGAGGGTTCCGTCAGCCCCGACACCACTGAAGTTTATGGCGCCGTGTCGTGGAAGTTCCTGACCCTGAAGTACTCGCACGTTGTTTCCAAGAACTTCGTGGCCTGGGGTACTGCCAATGGCTCGGCCAAGTCCAGGAACTCGGGCTACCTCGAACTGAATGGCGCCTACGATCTGGGCGGCGGCTGGGGTCTGGTCGGTCATGTCGGCCACCAGAAGGTCAAGGACTACGACAAGGCCGGTCAACCCGGTTCCGCCACCTCCGATGCGATCGCTTCCTACACCGACTGGAACGTCGGCGTGACCAAGGATGTCGGCTTCGGCGTGGTTGCCGTCAAGTATTCGGACACCAATGCCAAGACCAATTGCGGCGCTACCACCCAGGCATACTGCTGGGGCGGTTACGAAGCCGGCAAGGGTCGTGGTGTGGTTTCCTTCACCAAGACGTTCTAATCTCTGTACTTAGTATTTCCGCCGGCGGCCGGCCGGTGCCGGCGGAATCTGGAATTAACCCCTATTTAATGAGGATGCACTCATGAAACTCGTAACTGCCGTCATCAAGCCATTCAAGCTTGACGAGGTGCGTGAAGCACTTGCCGCCGTTGGTGTGCAGGGCATTACTGTCACCGAGGTCAAGGGGTTCGGCCGTCAAAAAGGACACACCGAACTTTACCGTGGCGCCGAATATGTCGTCGACTTCCTGCCCAAGGTAAAGATCGAAGCGGCGATCAAGGACGATCTGCTGGATCAGGTCATCGAAGCCATCGAAAAGTCGGCCAGTACCGGCAAGATCGGCGATGGCAAGATCTTTGTCTTCGACGTCGAGCAAGTCATTCGCATCCGCACCGGCGAAACCGGTGAGGAAGCGCTCTAAGGGAGAACAAGACCATGAAGAAATTCTTTGCCATCCTGATGGCCAGCCTGGCACTCAGCTTTGCTGGCGGCGTCTATGCCGACGAAAAGCCGGCTGAAGCGCCGGCCGCCGAAGTCGCCGCAGCGCCGGCAGCCGAGGCGCCGGCCGCCGCAGAAGCGCCGGCCCCCGAACTCAGCGCCGGTGATACCGCCTGGATGCTGACCTCGACCATGCTGGTCATCCTCATGACCATCCCTGGCCTCGCCCTGTTCTACGGCGGTCTCGCCCGCTCCAAGAACATGCTCTCGGTGCTGATGCAGGTCTTCGTCGTGTTTTCGCTGATCAGTGTGCTGTGGGTGATCTACGGTTACTCGCTGGCCTTCGGCGGTGCAGGCGACTACATCGGCGGCTTCGAGAAGGCCATGCTGGCCGGTATCACGCCTGATACGCTGGGCGGCCTGCCGACGATTCCGGAATTCGTCTTCGTTGCCTTCCAGGGCACCTTTGCCGCCATCACCACCGCCCTGATCGTCGGCGCCTTCGCCGAACGCATCAAGTTCTCGGCCGTGCTGCTGTTCTCGGCCCTGTGGTTCACCTTCAGCTACCTGCCGATGGCCCACATGGTCTGGGGTGGTGGCATCCTGGGTCAGGACGGCGCGCTCGATTTCGCCGGTGGCACCGTGGTGCACATCAACGCCGGTATCGCCGGCCTGGTGGGTGCCTATGTGCTGGGCAAGCGTGTCGGCTACGGCAAAGAAGCCTTCATGCCGCACTCGCTGACCATGACCATGATCGGCGCTTCCCTGCTGTGGGTGGGCTGGTTCGGCTTCAACGCCGGTTCCGCCGGCGCTGCCAACGGTGTTGCTGGTCTGGCATTTGTTAACACCGTCGTCGCCACTGCGGCTGCCGTGCTGTCCTGGCTGCTGTTCGAAGCCCTGATCAAGGGCAAGGCCTCGATGCTGGGTGCTGCTTCCGGTGCTGTTGCGGGCCTCGTGGCCATCACCCCGGCCGCCGGTCTGGTGGGTGTGGGCGGTGCGCTGGTGATGGGCATCATCGTCAGCCCGGTCTGCCTGTGGGGCGTCAGCGGTCTCAAGAAGATGCTCGGCGCGGACGATGCGTTCGACGTGTTCGGTGTGCACGGCCTCGGCGGTATCGTCGGCGCCATCCTGACCGGCGTGTTCCATGCGCCGGGTCTGGGCGGCATGGGTCCGGCAGACTTTGCCATGGCCCACCAGCTGGTCGTGCAGGTCAAGAGCGTGGCCATCACCCTGGTCCTGTCCGGCATCGTCTCCTTCATTGCCTACAAGCTGGTCGACATGTTCCTCGGTCTGCGTGTCGCGGAAGATGAAGAGCGCGAAGGTCTGGACATCACCTCGCACGGCGAATCGGCTTACCACAACTGAGCGGTTCAATTCAGGCCCGGCTCTGACCGGGCCTGAAACAGAAAGGGCATCCGCGAGGATGCCCTTTTTGCTGGCCGCGCGTATCGCATGCCGCGGCCGGGTCGTGACTTGAATTGCCGGGAACCAAGTCGCTTGCGCCCTGTCGCCGCAGGAGTGGCCATGCGCATGGTATTCTCGGACCATCCCATTGTTCTGCATGCCCCGCCGTAGCTTCGTCCAGGAGACCCCGGTACGGGATTTTTGCGCTCGCCATTCGCACTCACCTATTCATGCTCCTGCCCGTTCTGCTCATCCTTCCCTTTGCCTGCAGCGTCATTGCCGCCTGCATGCCGGCGGACGCGCGCAATCGCGAGGTGTGGCTGGCGGGGCTGGTCAGCTTCGGTTCGCTGATCGGCGTCGCCTCGCTGTTTCCGCGCATCAGCGCCGGCGAGGTGATCCGCTACGAAGCGGCGTGGATGCCTGCCTACGGGCTCGATTTCGTCCTGCGCGTCGATGGCCTGGCCTGGCTCTTCATGGTGCTGGTACTCGGCATCGGCCTGCTGGTCGTGCTCTACGCGCATTACTACATGTCGCCGGAAGATCCGGTGCCGCGCTTTTTCTCCTTCCTGCTCGCCTTCATGGGCGCGATGCTGGGCGTGGTCATGTCCGGCAACCTGATCCAGCTGGCGGTGTTCTGGGAGCTGACCAGTGTCACCTCCTTCCTGCTGATCGGCTACTGGCATCATCGCGCCGATGCGCGCCGCGGTGCGCGCATGGCCTTCACGGTCACCGCCAGCGGCGGTCTGTGCCTGTTTGCCGGCGTGGTCATCCTTGGACGCATTGTCGGCAGCTATGACCTCGATGTGGTCCTCGCCGCCGGCGACCAGGTGCGTGTGCATGCCCTGTACTTCCCGGCCCTGCTGCTCATCGTGCTGGGCGCGCTGACCAAGAGCGCGCAATTTCCCTTCCACTTCTGGCTGCCTCATGCGATGGCAGCGCCGACGCCGGTGTCCGCCTATCTGCATTCGGCCACCATGGTCAAGGCCGGCGTCTTCCTGCTGATGCGCCTGTGGCCCGTGCTCTCGGGCACCGAGGAATGGACCTGGCTGGTGGCCGGGGCCGGTGTGTGCACCCTGATGATCGGCTCCTTCGCTGCGATCTTCCAGCACGACATCAAGGGCCTGCTCGCCTATTCCACGATCAGCCACCTGGGCCTGATCACGGTGCTGCTCGGCATCGGTACGCCGCTGGCGATGGTGGCTGCAATCTTCCACACCATCAATCACGCCACCTTCAAGGCCTCGCTGTTCATGGCGGCCGGCATCATTGACCATGAAACCGGCTCGCGCGACATGCGCATCCTGCGCGGCCTCGGTCGCCACATGCCGATCACCGCCACGCTCGCCATTGTTGCCAGCGGTGCCATGGCCGGTGTGCCGCTACTGAACGGTTTCCTGTCCAAGGAAATGTTCTTTGCCGAGACCATGCTGGTCGGCGGCGACACCAACTGGTGGATGTCGGTCGCGGCACTGGCCATGGGCGTGTTCAGCGTGACCTACTCGCTGCGCTTCATCAATGTCTTCTTCGGCCGTCCGCAGGTCGAACTGCCGCGCGAGCCGCACGAGCCGCCGCGCTGGATGCGCTTCCCGGTCGAACTGCTGGTGCTGCTGTGCCTGATCGTCGGCGTGCTGCCGGCGCTGAGCATCGACCAGATCCTCTACAACGCCGTGTATGCGGTGCAGGGCGCGCAGATGCCGGCCTACGATCTTGCGGTCTGGCACGGCTTCAACGTTCCGCTGGCCATGAGCCTGGCCGCACTGGTGGGCGGTGCCCTCTTCTACCGCCTGCTGCGCCGTCGCTTCAATCCCGATCAGCATGACCACGTGCCGCTGATCCATCGTTTCAGCGGCGCCCAGGCTTATGAGAATGTCATGAGCGGCCTCTCCATTGGCGCCGACTTCCTGATCCGGCTGTTCGGTACCACCCGCATACAGCCGCAACTGCTGTGCATGATCGTGGCCATGGTGGCGATGATCGCGGTGCTCGGCCTGCCGTCCTCGCGCCACCTCGCCGATCCCTTTGCCAATCTCGATCCACTCTTCGGCCTCCTGCTGGCCATCGGCTGCATCTGTGCCGTGGCCGCGGCCTGGCAGGCCAAGTACCACCGTCTCGCGGCGCTGGCCCTGCTCGGCGGTACCGGCATTGTCGTATCGGTCGTCTTCCTGTGGCTGTCCGCGCCCGATCTGGCACTGACCCAGCTGATGGTGGAAACCGTCACCACGGTGCTGCTGCTGCTCGGCCTGCGCTGGCTGCCGCCGCGCATCACGCCCAAGGAGCTGGCCATCGAAGTGCCGCGCAGCGTATGGCTGCGCCGTTCGCGCGACTTCGTGCTGGCCGTTGTCGGCGGCACGCTGCTGGCGGGCACGACCTACGCCATCCTGCTGCGGCCGGCCACCGATACCATCTCCGATTTCTTCCTGCTGCGCGCGCTGTCCGAGGGCGGCGGCACCAATGCCGTGAATGTCCTGCTGGTCGACTTCCGCGGCTTCGACACCATGGGCGAAGTCACCGTGCTCGCCGCCGTGGCCCTGACCGTGTACGCGCTGCTGCGCCGTTTCCGCCCGGCACCGGAAAGCCTGACCCAGCCCGAACAGCAGACCAATCCTGTCGATCCGGCCATAACCCAGACCCCGGGCAAGCAGGCCTGGAGCGGCTATCTCATGGTGGCCGGCGTCTATCTGCGCCTGCTGCTGCCCTTCATGCTCATGTTCGCGGCCTACCTCTTCCTGCGCGGCCACAACCTGCCGGGCGGGGGCTTCGTGGCCGGTCTGGTGTTTGCCGTTGCCATCATCCTGCAATACATGCTGGCCGGCGCCATCTGGGTCGAGGGGCATCTCAACCTGCGCCCCTTCCGCTGGCTCGGCCTCGGTCTCATCACCGCCTGCGCCACCGGCCTCGGTGCCTGGATCTTCGGCTACCCCTTCCTGACCAGCCATACCCTGCACCTGGATCTGCCCGTACTCGGCGAGCTGCATGTGCCGAGCGCCTTCTTCTTCGACCTTGGCGTGTTCTCCGTCGTTGTCGGCTCCACCATGCTGATCCTGATCGCACTGGCGCACCAGTCGATCCGCAGTCATCGCCAGCCCGGCAAGAACGCCGAGCCCGGAACACAGGAGGCCGCTTGATGGAAGCCGCCATCGCCATCACCATCGGCATCGTCTTCGGTTCCGGCATTTGGCTGGTGCTGCGGCCGCGCACCTTCCAGGTCATCACCGGCCTGCTGCTGATGTCGTATGCCGTCAATCTCTTCATCTTTGTCATGGGCCGGCTCTGGATCGACAAGATACCGCTGACGCTCGCCCCCGGTACGCCGGACCCGACCCAGCATGCCGACCCGCTGTCGCAGGCGCTGGTGCTGACCGCCATCGTCATCGGCTTTGCCACCACGGCGCTCTACCTGGTCATGATGATCGGTGCGCGCGGCCTGACCGGCACCGACCACGTTGATGCCGAAGAGGAGGAGGACGAATGAGCGCCCTCGCCTGGCAGCAGCATCTGCTACTGCTGCCCGTCATCGTGCCGCTGCTGACCGGCGCGCTGCTGATCCCGGTCAACGAGAAGCACCATCAGCGCAAGTACGCCGCCAATCTGTTGTCGACGCTGATCCTGCTCGGCTGTGCATTGGCCCTGTTCAATCTCAGCGACAAGGAATACTGGCCCTCGGGCATCGGCGTCTATCTCGCCGCCAACTGGTCGGCGCCTTACGGTATCGCGCTGGTGGCGGATCGCCTCGCCGCGCTCATGCTGATGCTGACGGCGGTACTGGCGCTGGCGGTGCTGGTCTTCTCGGCTTCGCGCTGGAGCCGCATCGGCGTGCATTTCCATTCGCTGTTCCAGTTCCTGCTGATGGGACTGAATGGCGCCTTCCTGACCAACGACCTGTTCAACCTCTTCGTCTTCTTCGAGGTCATGCTGGCCGCGTCCTATGGTCTGGTGCTGCACGGCTACAACGTCGATCGCATCCGCGCCGGCATGCAGTACATCACGGTCAATCTGGTCGCCTCCTTCCTCTTCCTGATCGGCGTCGCCCTGATCTATGCGACGGCCGGCACGCTCAATATCAGCGATCTCGGCGCGCGTGCGGGGGCGCTGGGCCATGACGAACTGAGCCTGCTCAAGATCGGCGCCGGCATCCTGGCGCTGGCCTTCCTCACCAAGAGCGCGATGTGGCCGCTCGGCTTCTGGCTGCCGACCACCTATGCCGCAGCATCGCCGCCGGTGGCGGCCATGCTGGTGCTGATGACCAAGGTGGGCGTGTACGCCATGTTGCGCGTCTGGCTGCAGGTCTTTCCCGAGAGCGGCGGGCCGCTGGCCGGCTTTGGCTACACGGCGCTGTTCTACGGCGGTCTGCTCACCATCCTGTTCGGCGGTGTCGGCATGCTGGCCAGCCAGACGCCGGGCCGCATCGCCGGTTACGGCGCCATCGTTTCCTCCGGCACGCTGCTTGCCGTCATCGGCCACGGCCAGCCGGACTTGATCGCGGCAGGTCTGTTCTACATGCTGGGCTCCACGCTGGCCACCGCCGCCTTCATGCTGCTGATCGAGTTCATCGAACGCATCCGCACCCCGGGCGCCTCGCTGCTGGCCGTCACCATGGAAGCCTTCGCGATTGACGAGAAGCCGGAAGAGCCGGTGGGCGTGGGCATTCCCGGCACCCTTGCCTTCCTCGGCCTGGCCTTCGCCGCCTGCGCGATGGTGATTACCGGCCTGCCGCCGCTGTCCGGTTTCATCGCCAAGTTCAGCCTCTTCCATGCCCTGCTCAATCCGGTCAGCGGCGAGCCCGGCCTTCAGGCCTGGGCGCTGATGGGGCTGGTGATTGCGGCCGGCCTGGCCGGCATCATCTCGCTGATGCGTTTCGGCGTGCGCACCTTCTGGGCCGCCGGCACCGTGGTGCCGCCGCGCCTGCAACTGTCGGAGCTGGCTCCGGTTGCCGCGCTGCTGCTGCTGTGCGTGGGCCTGACCGTGCTGGCCGGTCCGGTCACGGACTATCTGCAACGCGCCGCCGACAGCCTGCACCAGCCCGGCCGCTACATCGAGCGCGTGCTCGGCGAACCGGTGGTGCCCGCCCCCGGTGCCAACGGAGAACGGCAATGAAGCGTCTGCTGCCTTTCCCTTATCTGTCCACGGCGCTGCTGCTGTGCTGGCTGCTGCTCAACCAGAGTCTGGAGGCGGCGCAGGTGCTGCTCGGCCTGTTGCTGGCAATCGCCATCCCGCTGCTCACGCATTCCCTGTTGCCCCTGCCGCGCTCGCATGTGCGGCGACCTTGGCTGCTGTTCCGCCTGCTGGCGCTGTCCATGGTGGAAATCGTGCGCTCCTGCTTCAACGTCAGCCGCATCATCCTGTTCCGCCGCGCCGAGGGCATCCACTCGCAGTTCATCCGCGTGCCGCTCGACCTGCGCGATCCGTATGGCCTTGCGCTGCTGTCATGTCTCATCAACTGCACACCGGGCACGGTGTGGGCCGAGATCCTGCCGGGCACGCATGATCTGGCTCTGCACATCTTCGATCTGCAGGATGAGCAATGGTGGATAGACACCATCAAGACCCAGTACGAACGCCCGCTGATCGACATTTTCGAAGGATAGGAACATGCTGACCGACCTGCTTTCGCTGGCCATGGGTTTCGCCACACTCTGCATCGTGCTGGCCATGCTCTGCTGCTTGGTGCGCCTGCTGGTCGGCCCCAGCGCGCAGGACCGCGTGCTGGCGCTGGATACGTTGTGGATGTGCGCCATGCTGCTGATCCTGATGCTGGGCATGCGCTTCGGCAGTCTGATCTATTTCGAGGCTGCGCTGCTGATCGCCCTGACCGGCTTCGTCTCCACCGTGGCCCTGGCCAAGTTCCTGATGCGCGGCGAGGTGATCGAATGAACGGGCTCGAAACACTGCCGGCCTGGGCGGCCATCATCGTCATCGGCATGCTGGTGCTGGGCGGGGCCATCGTGCTGATCGGTGCGCTCGGCCTGATGCGCCTGCCGACCTTCTACCAGCGCATCCACGGCCCGGCCATCACCGTCACCCTCGGCGCCGGCGCGATCCTGATCGCCTCCATGGTCTATTTCACCGCCGCGCAATCGCGGCTGGTCGTGCACGAACTGCTGATCACGCTGTTCATCATGATGACGGCGCCGGTGGTGTCCATGCTCATCATGCGCGCCGCGGTCTATCGCGACCTGCGCGGCCACAAGGGCGGTTTTGTCGGCGAGGGCGATGTCTATCGGCAGGCGCCGGACACGCCCGAGGACGCAGCCGCCGAAAAATGAAAAGGGCATCCCGCAGGATGCCCCTTGGCGACGCCGGCAGCCTCAGATGCGCTGCGAGGCCTTGAGGATTTCCGCCTTGAGTTCGGCATAGCTCTTCGTCACCGGGAACTGCGGAAACTCGCGGATCACGTTTTCCGGCGGATGGAAGAGGATGCCGGCATGCGCCTCGCCGAGCATGGCGGTATCGTTGTACGAGTCTCCGGCGGCGATGACCTTGAACTGGAGCTCTTTGAATCTTTGTACGGCCTCCTTCTTCTGGTTGGGCATGCGCAGGTGATAGTTCACCAGGGTGCCGTGCGCATCCGCTTCCAGCTTGTGGCAGAACAGGGCCGGCATGCCCAGCTGCTGCATCAGCGGCATGGCGAATTCGTAGAAGGTATCCGACAGGATGATGACTTGGAACTGCTGGCGCAGATCATCGAGAAAATCCTTGGCACCGGCCATCGGCCCCATCTCGGCGATCACCTTCTGGATGTCCGGCAGTCCGAGCTTGTGCTGCGCCAGCAGGTCGAGACGGAACTTCATCAGGGTGTCGTAGTTCGGTTCGTCGCGCGTGGTGCGGCGCAGTTCGGTGATGCCGGTGCGTTCGGCGAATTCGATCCAGATTTCGGGGACCAGGACACCTTCGAGGTCGAGGCAGACGAGTTGCACGGCAGGCTCCAAATTTGGGGAATCTGCCATTTTAACTGCTGCCGCGGTGTAGGATAGGGCTCTCACCATTCCGCATTTGATCATGGCTGCAGGCAGTCTCTTCATCGTCGCCGCCCCCTCCGGCGCCGGCAAAACAACCCTGGTGCGCAAGCTGCTCGAACAGGACGCAGCGGTGCAGCTCTCGATTTCCTACACGACGCGTGCGCCACGTCCGGGCGAGCAGAACGGGCGTGAATACCATTTCGTCGATGTCGCCGAATTCAGCGCCATGCGCGAGCGCGGCGACTTTCTCGAATGGGCCGAGGTGCATGGCAATTTCTACGGCACTTCGCGTACATGGCTCGCTGCGCAGATGCAAGCCGGCCGCGACGTGCTGCTCGAAATCGACTGGCAGGGCGCACAGCAGGTGCGCAAACAGTTCCCGCAAGCGGTCGGCATCTTCATCCTGCCGCCTTCGCTGCAAGCGCTCGAACAGCG
>JAIEOJ010000313.1 GCA_019750575.1 Rhodocyclaceae bacterium
GCTGCGCTGGCGCAGTCGCTTGATGCGCAAGCCGCGCATGTCGGCAATGACACCGAGGCGGCCATCCTCAAGCATGCCGGCGAGGCCTTTGCCACCTACCTTGATGCCGTGAACAGCATCATCGCCCTCAGTGACGGACAGCGTGTCCTGGCCGATCCCATCCTGTTCGGCAACGTCGAACCGGCGCTGAAGGAGGTCGAGAATGTGCTCATCAACCTTCGTGTCGAGAAACAGCGCGCCAAGGACGAGGCCATTGCCAGCCTGGATGCGCGCTTCGCACGCTCGGGCTATGTGCTGGCCGGGGTGACGGTGTTGATTGTGCTGCTGATGGCAGCGGCAGGCTGGATTCTTTACCGCCGCGTGACCGGGCCCTTGCAGGACATGAGCGTCACCATGGAGCAGATCGCTGCCTCGCTAGATCTGACCCGCCGCGTACCGCTGCGCCACCATGACGAGGTTGGGCGCGCCATCGCCGCCTTCAATGCGCTGCTCGACAATCTGCAAGGCGGCCTGTCCGAGATGCAGCGCATCATCGAGGCCAATGAGCGGGCCGCGCTGGAGATGCACGAGGCTTCGATCTCGCTGGCGACGATTGCGGCCTCGGGTTCCGCTTCGACCCAGCAGATTCAGCATTCGGTGCAGCGTATCGGCGAACAGATCGAGGAAATTTCCGTTACCACCCTCTCGGCGGCGCAGGCCACGCGCAGCTCCGGCGAGGTGGCCACCCTCAATGCCGGCAGCATCAAGGATGGCATCGTGCGCATGGGTGAGCTGAACGGACAGGTCACCACTACGGCCAGCAATGTCTATGCGCTGGCCGAGGCCGGCACCACCGTGTCCACCATCGTCGCCGAAATCCACGAGATTGCCGGCCAGACCAATCTGCTCGCGCTGAATGCCGCCATCGAGGCGGCGCGAGCCGGCGAGGAGGGGCGCGGCTTTGCCGTCGTCGCCGACGAAGTGCGCAAGCTGGCGACGCGCACTGCCGATGCGACTGCCAAGATCAAGGCGCGTCTGGCCGAGATCAGCGAACTCTCGAGCACTTCAAGCGGCCTGATGGACGAGGTGGTGAGTGGGGTCGAGGCTGCCTGTGACAACAACGTCCGCGCCGGCGCCGGCATGGCCGAGATCGAAGGTTCGGCGCAGGCCGTGCTGCAGATGGTGGATGCCATACACGGCATGGTCGAGGCGGGGCAGTCTTCCAGCCAGGAGATCGTCGCCCAGGTGCTGGAAATCAACGAACAGATGGCGCACGCCAATCAGGCCGCGCAGGCCAGCGAACATGCCGCCACCCAGGTGCGGAGCATCTCCGCCGACATGGCGCGCATCGTCAATCGCTTCCGCGTGGCGGCCGCGATCTGAGCTTCCTCAGCCCTTGCCTTTGCCGAAGGCTTCCTCGATCTTCCTGTCGGTCTTGTACTGGCTCAGGGCATAGACGGCCCACAGTGCGGCCGGGATCCAGCCGATCAGGGTGATTTGCAGGATCAGGCAGAGGATGCCGGCGATGGGGCGGCCGATGGTGAAGAACACCATGAAGGGGAGGAAGATGGCGAGCAGGAGGCGCATGCGTATGATCCGATTCAGTTGTCAGTGAGGTAGGGTTCGATATCCACGGCGTCGATCTGTTCCGGCGTCATGTGGCGATAGGCGTATTCAAGATACACCCCGGAGCGCGGGAAGAGATCGAAGAGCTCCGCATCGATGTGTCGATCATTGCGCATGCTACTCATGATGCGGATGGCTTCGGACAGCGTCTTGCCCTTCTTGTAGGGGTGGTCGCGCGCGGTCAGGGCCTCAAAGATGTTAGCAATCGCCATCATGCGTGCTACCGGACTCATCTCGTCACGCTACAGGCGCTTGGGGTAGCTGCTGCCGTCCATCTTCTCGTGATGGCCGCCGGCGATCTCCGGCACATTCCTGAGATGGCGCGAGAAGGGCAGAGCCGCGAGCATGACGATGGTCTGCACGATGTGCTCGTTGATCTTGTAGCGTTGCTCTTCCGACAGCATGCCGCAGGCCACCGCAAGGTTGTACATCTCGCTCGATCTGGGCGCGCAGTTCGCTCACGATCTCGCGGCTGGCGCGCTGGGTCAGGTCTTCCGCCGAGGCCTCGAGCATGTTGTAGGACATGCGATAGCCGATGGTGGCAATGGCGCCGCTGACGACGAGGGTCATCAGGACGAAGAGCGTGGAGAGGTGGATGTGCAGCGGAAAAAAAATTTCATCAAGGCACCTTCTCCAAGGCGAGGGCTGTTCAGGGGATGGTGCTACTTTCCATCCGGTGGGGCGCTGCGAACCACATGCACAAGCCCCATGGCGCCTACCGTCATGACATGGTTATTAAACGTAGTATAGGAAGCAATGCCGATCGAGTGGTATTCGGTTGCCAGCGAGGTGAGCGCGCCCAGACCCAGCGCGCCCGCAATCGGGCTGCGCTCGGCCACCGCTTCGCGCAGGACGGTGCGATGCCTTTCCCCGGAAGGGTTGAGCGCCATGGCCAGGACGACGATGACGAGGAGCGCGATGATGAGGCTGAGGGCACGTTTGGGCATGGTGTCAGGGTGTGTGTTTGAAGGCGTGTGGAAGGGGGCTGATCCTGTATTTCAAAGTCTTGATCTTTTGCAGGGACTATAGACCAGAAAATGAATCTGCACCTTGAATGCCGTTTTTCATGCGGCGTGCCCGGCCGAATCGGGTGTTTGCCCGTAGAAGGCCGCCAGTTCGGCATGCACGGCCGGGTATTCCTGCCTCAGTACTGAGGATTGCTCGAAGAAGACCTCGCTCAGCACGGCAAAGAATTCGGCGGGGGCGGTGGCGGCATAAGGGTCGATGACGGTGTCCTCGCCGCGCTCGACGCGGGCGCAGAAGTCGAGGTAGGCTGGCTCGAAGGCGGCGATCCAGCGCCGTCTGGCTGCGGCATCGGGCAGCGGCGGCATGCCGTCGGCCTGGCCGCTGGCCATGTCGAGCTTGTGGGCGAACTCGTGAATGACCACATTGATGCCATCGTCGGCGATGGCATCGCCGTATTCGACCCGCTGCCATGAAAGTAGCAGGGGGCCGCCATCCCAGGCTTCGCCGAGTACCGTGTCGTCGTATTCATGGACCACGCCGGCCTCGTCCATTTCCTGGCGTGGAATCACGAAGTCGCCCGGGTACACGATGATTTCGACCCAGCCGTCATATTCGCCGGGCGGGCGCTTGAGGATGAGCAGGCAGGCCTGCAGGGCGATTTCGAGCTGCATTTCCAGCGTCAGGACCAGGCCATGCGCACCTTGCCAGGACTTGCTGCGGATGAAGTCCAGGGCGAGCACGCGCAACTGCCGGCGTTCGCTGGCGGAGAGGTGGGCGAGGAAGGGCAGGCGCGCTTCGGCGGTCTGCCATTGCGCTGCCGAGACCGGATTTTCTGTGTCGGCGTTGAGGAAAAGGCGTTTGAGGGCGTTGAGCATGCGCCAATTAGACCCCATTTCCGCGCGCCAGAAAAACACCGCGGCACTGGCCGGGCCGGGCTTCGGTCGCGCAGGCCTTGCCCGGGAGTACGATGCGGCCGGAAAGGGCCCTGAATCAAGGCCATACCAAACGTACCGTTGCCCCGCTGCAATGGGATAATTGCAGCATGGTTGCCGTTACCGAAGATACTTCCGAAGACGCGCTGGTCACCCTCACGATGGGGCTGGACCAGGCCGGCTCGTCCGCCATGATGGGGGCGCTGGCGCTGGTGCGCACGCTGTATGCCGGCCGTACCCTGCCGACCGGCGAGGATCTGCTGTCCCATGCCATCGGCATGACGACGATTGTGGTCGGTCTGGACGTGGATCTCGATACGCGCCTTGCGGCATTGCTGTTTGCCAGCGCGGAAGTCCTTGAGGAGCCGCGCGAGACACTGGGCGAGCGCTTCGGCCCGGCGGTGGCCGAACTGGTGCTCGGTCTGCAGCGGCTCAAGGGGCTGAGGCTGATGACCCACCACGGTCAGGCTTCACCCGCCGAGATCAAGGCGCAGACCGAGGTATTGCGCAAGATGCTGCTGGCCATGGCCGACGATGTGCGGGTGGTGCTGATGCGCCTCGCCAGTCGCACCCAGTCGCTGCGCTACCTGACCGAAAACAAGGAACAGGCCCTGCAGCCGGAGCGCGAAGCCCTGGCCCGCGAGGCTCTCGAGCTGTACGCGCCGCTGGCCAACCGTCTCGGCGTGTGGCAGCTCAAGTGGGAGCTGGAGGATCTGTCCTTCCGCTTCCTCGAGCCGGCGACCTACAAGCGGATTGCGAAAATGCTGGACGAGCGCCGCCTCGAGCGCGCCAGCTTCATCGACAACGTGGTGGCGCTGCTCAAGCGCAGGCTGACCGAGCAGGGCACAGAGGCCGAAGTCTATGGCCGGCCCAAGCACATCTACAGCATCTGGAACAAGATGCGCGGCAAGGGCCTGGAGTTCTCTGAGGTCTATGATGTGCGCGCGGTGCGCATCATCGTGGACGACATCAAGGACTGCTATTCGGCGCTCGGGCTCGTGCACCAGCTGTGGCAGCCGATTCCCAAGGAGTTCGATGACTACATCTCGAATCCCAAGGGCAATTTCTACCGCTCCCTGCACACCGCGGTGATGGCCGAGGACGGACGTGCGCTGGAGGTGCAGATCCGCACCCGCGAGATGCACGAGCACGCCGAGCTGGGCGTGGCGGCGCACTGGCGCTACAAGGAATCAGGCACCTCCTCGAAGGCCGAGGGTGAGTACGAGGACAAGATCGCCTGGTTGCGTCAACTGCTCTCCTGGCGCGATGAAATCACCGACAGTTCGGACTGGGTGACGCAGTTCAAGCGCGCCGAGCTGGACGACACCATCTATGTGATGACGCCGCAGGGCAAGGTCATCGATCTCGCACGCGGCGCAACGCCGGTGGATTTCGCCTACCGCCTGCATACCGATGTCGGTCACCGCTGTCGCGGCGCGCGCGTCGACGGCCAGCTGGTGCCACTCAACACGCCCCTGAAGAACGGACAGAGCGTGGAGATCGTGACCGCCAAGAGCGGCG
Source organism: Rhodocyclaceae bacterium (assembly GCA_019750575.1). Lineage (GTDB taxonomy): Bacteria > Pseudomonadota > Gammaproteobacteria > Burkholderiales > Rhodocyclaceae. Next base: position 5,025 of record JAIEOJ010000313.1, read on the forward strand.
GCCCTTCGCGCGACTGGCTGGTGCCGGCGCAGGGCTATCTGGCCACCACGCGCGCCAAGCAGAAGGTGCGGCAATGGTTCGCCGCGCTGGAGGAAGAGGAGCTGCTGACCCAGGGCCGCGGCATCGTCACCCGCGAAATGCAGCGCGAAGGCCAGACGCAGACCAATATCGAAGAGCTGGCGCAGAAGCTGGGACTGAAGAACAGTCACGAGCTCTTCCTCGCCGCGGCGCGTGGCGAGGTGGGGCCGAGCGCCCTGCGTCATGTGCTGCATGGCCATGCCGAAACGGCACAGGAAGTCGAGCCGGAAATCCAGACGCGCCGCAGCAAGGCCGGTGGCGGCGATGTGCTCATCGTCGGCGTGGACAAGTTGCTGACCCAGCTTGGCCGCTGCTGCAAGCCGGTGCCGCCGGATTCGATTGCCGGCTTTGTCACGCGCGGCAAGGGGGTTTCCATCCATCGCACCGAGTGCGCAAACTTCCGCAACATGATTGCGCGCAATCCGGAACGCCGCATCGAGGCGACCTGGGGCGACGCCCGCAGTGAAGGTGTGTTCGCCGTGGATCTGCGCGTCGAGGCGAGTGATCGTCAGGGCCTGCTGCGCGACATCTCCGAAGTGCTGTCGCGCGAGAAGGTCAATGTCACCGCGGTCAAGACGCTCTCCCGCCAGGGCGGCGCCAACATGTCCTTTACCGTGGAGCTGCCCGGGCTCGACAAGCTCAAGCGCATTCAGACGCTGCTCGGCGAGGTGCCCGGCGTGATGTCGGTCAGGCGCGGTTGATCATCATGCGCGCGCGCAAAAGCCGCCGGCGACAGCCGGACGCGGTCAAGATGGGCCGTACTGCGCCTTCGCAGTCCAAGCGCAGGTAGGAGAGGGACACGCATGCGCGCAGGGTTGCGCCAGAGCATTCGCCAGCATTTTGAAGCCTCTCCGCTGATACTCGCCTGCGCGCTGGCCCTGCTGTGCGCGCCGGCCATTGTGGCCATCGTCTGGCTGACCACGGGCTATCTGGAAGATCGCCGCATTGAAGCCGCCATCCAGCGCCAGACCGTGCAGATCGCGCGCCAGCTCACCGATGCGGAAACCGATCTGGAAGCCGCCTTCGGCCGCATCAAGAGCATCACCACCTGGCTGGCAGAGGAGGGGCATGCCCTGGCCGCGGTGCGGAAGCCCGAGGATGTGAATGATGAAAATACTTTCTTCCAGGGCATCGTCACCAGTTTCGGCCTCGACCTGATCTACATCATGAATGCGGCCGGGGTTTCCGTGGCCGCCAGCAACTGGGACAGCCCGGCCAGCACCATCGGTCTTAACTACAGCGACCGCGAGCATTTCCAGACCGCGATTACCGGCGTGCCGGGACGACAGTTCGCTGTGGGCCGCACCACCAAGGTGCCCGGTTTCTTCTTTTCCATGCCGGTACGCGAGGACAGCGAGGTGATCGGCACCGTCGGCGTCAAGATCGACCAGCCGCGCCTGCAGCATCTGGTCCGCATCGCCGGCAGCATCGTGACCGATGACTACGGCATTGTTGTGCTCGCCGAAAACCCGAAATACATGTTCATGGCCATGCCCGGTGCCACGGTCGGCAGCCTGTCCGAACTGCAGCGCAACAAGCGCTATGCGCGCACCGACTTCGAGCCGCTGCACTTGCAGCCAGCCGGCCTTGCCCGTCATCCCGACATCATGCTGCTGGATGGAAAGCCCGTGCTGAGCGGCAGCCGCGCCATGATAGATGCGGGCCTGCGTCTGCATGTGGTGGCGGATTTCGATCTCCTGCACGAGGTGCGAAGCCAGCGGCGTGCCCTGTTCATCGGCGCCTCACTCGGCGTGATCGTGCTGTTCTGGGGCTTGTGGGTGGCGGCGCTCTACTTCCTGCGCGCGCGCGACTACCGGCGCCGGCTGGAGGCGGCCAACCAGCAGTTGTCGCACCTCAACAAGGAACTGCACGAACAGGCCACGCACGATTATCTGACCGGCGTGCTCAACCGGCGCGCCTTCAGCGATCTCTTGCTGGGCGAACTGGAGCGTGCCAAGCGCTATGGCGGCGCACTCAGCCTCGCCGTGATCGATGTGGATCATTTCAAGTCGATCAATGACAGCCGCGGCCATGGGGTGGGCGATCTGGCCTTGAAGTTCCTGGCTGACGGCATCGGCCAGCGCATGCGGCGTTCGGATGTGCTGGCGCGTCTGGGCGGCGAGGAGTTTGCCCTGCTGATGCCGAACACGCCGGCGGCCGAGGCCGTGCGCGTGGTCGATCGCATGCGGGCCTCGCTGGCTGGGGAAGCGGTGCCCGGCCTGGCGCCGCCCCTGCTGCTGACCTTCAGTGCCGGCGTTGCCGGCTGGCGCCCGGGCGTGAGCGACCGCGCCCTGGTCAGTGCCGCCGATGCGGCGCTGTATGCCGCCAAGGACAGCGGCCGCAACTGCGTTCTCGAGGGCGCGCCCTGAGCCGGCAACGGCAAGGCAGGCATGCGCGTTCGCTCAACGCCTTGCCGGCTCCGGCATGAAACTCAGCTGCCCGCTTCGACGGCCTCTTCGCCGCTGTCGGTACCGGCATCCAGCGTGGTGACGCCGCTGAGTTCGGCCAGCAGGATTTCCTGTGCCGGGCTGCGGCTGCGGCGCGAGGGACGCAGGCTGTATTCGCCGTTGCTGTCCATTTCCCAGGCCTGGGCATTGTCGTTGAGATAGACGCGCAGGCCTTCCTTGATGACGCGGCGCTTGAGGCGCGGGTCGAGGATGGGGAAGCAGGTCTCGATGCGGCGGAAGAAGTTGCGCTCCATCCAGTCCGCCGAGCACAGATAGATCTTTTCCTCGCCGTCGGCGTGGAAGTAGAAGATGCGATGGTGTTCGAGGAAGCGGCCGACCACCGAGCGCACCCGGATGTTTTCCGACATGCCCTTGACGCCGGGGCGCAGCGCGCACACGCCGCGCACAATGAGCTCGATCTCGACGCCGGCGCAGCTGGCCTCGTACAGGGCCTCGATGATCTGGCGCTCGAGCAGGGAGTTCATCTTGGCGACGATCTTCGCCTTGCGTCCGGCCTGGGCGGCCGCGATCTCGGCGCGGATGGCAGCCACCATGTTGGCGTGCAGGGTGAAAGGCGCCTGCCACAGATGCTTGAGCTTGCGCGCCTTGCCGAGGCCGGTGAGCTGCTTGAACACCTCGTTGACGTCGTCGCCGATTTCGCTGTTGCAGGTGAGCAGGCCGAAGTCGGTGTAGAAGCGCGTGGTGCGCGGATGGTAGTTGCCGGTGCTGAGGTGCACGTAGCGGCGGAACACCGCCTTCTTGTTGACGTTCTCGCGCCGCAGCACCATCAGCATCTTGGCGTGGGTCTTGTAGCCGACCACGCCATACACCACGTGCGCGCCGACTTCCTCAAGACGGGCGGCAATGCTGAGGTTGGCTTCCTCGTCGAAGCGCGCCATCAGTTCGACCACCACGGTGACTTCCTTGCCCTTCTGGGCGGCGCGCAGCAGGTGTTCCATGAGCACGGAGTCGGTACCGGTGCGGTACACCGTCATCTTGATCGCCACCACCTGCGGGTCGTCGGCGGCCTGTTCGAGCAGCTGGATCACCGGCGCGAAGGACTGGAAGGGGTGGTGCAGCAGGACGTCCTGTTTCTGGATGCTCTCGAAGATATCGAAGCGCTTGGTCAGCACCTTGGGCAGCGCAGGCTGGAAGGGCTGGTACTTGAGATCGGGGCGGTCGATCAGGTCGGGCACCGACATCAGGCGCACCAGATTGACGATGCCGGGGGCGCGATACAGGTCGTCGGCGCCGAGGCCGAACTGCTGCAGCAGGAAGTTCGCCATCACGTTCGAGCAGTTGTCGGCGACCTCCAGGCGCACCGCATCGCCGAAGTGGCGCTGCGGCAGTTCGCCCTGCAGCGCGGTGCGCAGGTTCTTGATTTCCTCCTCATCGACAAAGAGGTCGGAGTTGCGCGTGACGCGGAACTGGTAGCAACCGAGCACATCCATGCCCGTGAACAGCTCGCCCACATGCTGGTGCAGGATGGAGGACAGGAACACGAAACCGTAGTCCACGCCGGTCAGTTCGCCCGGCAGCTGGATCACTCGCGGCAATGCGCGCGGCGCCTGCACGATGGCCGCGCCCGAACTGCGTCCGAAGGCATCCGGGCCGTCGAGTTCGACCGCGAAGTTGAGGCTCTTGTTGAGCACGCGCGGGAAGGGGTGGGAAGGATCAAGCCCGATCGGCGTGAGCAGCGGCATCACCTCGCGCACGAAGTAGTCGTGTATCCACTCCTGCTGTTCCGGCGTCCAGTGGTTGCGGCGCAGGAAGACGATGCCCTCGGCCGCCAGTGCCGGCAGGATCTCGTCATTGAGCAGGGCGTACTGTTCGGCGATGATGGTGTGCGCCAGCACGCCGACACGGCGAAAGGCCTCCTGCGGCAGCGGGCCGTCATTGCCGGGCACGGTACTGCCCAGCTTGAGCTGTTCCTTCAAGCCGGCCACGCGGATCTCGAAGAACTCGTCCATGTTCGACGAGACGATGCAGAGAAACTTGAGTCGTTCCAGCAGGGGCACCGTCGCATCCGCTGCCTGCGCCAGTACGCGTCGGTTGAAGGCAAGGAAGGACAGCTCCCGGTTGAGGAAGCGTTCGGGCGAGGTCTGGCGGGGCAAGGTGGGCTGGTTCATGGTCGAACGTTAAAAGTGCGCTACCGGTAATTATGTGTCACTTTTGTTGCATTGGTATGACAGGGGCGGCATCCGCCAGCGGAGGCCGCCAGCCGGCCGGCCGGGCTGCTTGTGCGCATCCGCATCACACTTCCGCTGGCGGGGCAGCGCGTTGTGATGCCGCAGCGCATGCCGGTGGAATGCTAGAATCGCCGCACTTTTCGCACGAGGTTGTGGATTTTGGAACACGAGCTGATTGCAGCGGTTGATTTGGGGTCCAACAGTTTCCGGCTGCAGGTCGGCCAGGTTCGCGGCAACCAGATCTATGAACTGGATGGCATCAAGGAGACGGTGCGTCTAGGTGCCGGCCTCGGTAGCGACAAGCAGCTCGACGGCGTGTCCCAGTTGCGCGCCCTGTCAGCCCTGTCCAAGTTCGGCGAACGCCTGCGCGGCTTCCATCCCGATGCGGTGCGCGCGGTAGCGACCAACACCCTGCGCGTGGCCAAGAACGGCGCATCCTTTCTGGTACAGGCCGAGGCTGCGCTGGGCTTTCCCATCGAAGTCATTGCCGGCCGCGAGGAAGCGCGCCTGATCTATCTGGGCGTTGCCCATACCCTGCCCAATCCCCGCCAGCAGCAGATGATCGTGGATATCGGCGGCGGCTCCACCGAGTGCATCATCGGCCGCAACTTCAAGCCCCTGCACCTGGAATCGCTCTACATGGGCTGCGTCAGCTACAGCCTGCGCTTCTTTCCGAATGGCCAGATCGACAGGAAGTCCTTCCACGAGGCCGAGCTCGCCGCCGGCCAGGAACTGCAGACCATCGTCAATGCCTATCGCGAGGCCGGCTGGGAAACCGCCGTCGGCTCCTCGGGCACGGCGCGCGCGATTGCCGACCTGCTCGAACTCAACGGCTTTGCCGAGCATGGCATCACCCGCAAGGGCGTGGACAGGCTGGCCGACGCCCTGATCCGTGCCGGCAACGTGAATCATGCCCGTCTTGAAGGCATGCGCAGCGACCGCACGCCGGTACTGCCGGGCGGGCTGGCTATCATGTCGGCGGTGTTCAAGGCCTTCGATCTGGAGCAGATGGAGTTTTCCGAGGGCGCCCTGCGTCTGGGCGTGCTCTATGACCTGCTCGGACGCAATCATCACGACGATCTGCGCGAGGCCACGGTGCGGCATTTTCAGCGCCGCTACGGCGTTGATCTGGCCCAGGCCAAGCGTGTGGAAGCAACCGCACTGTCGCTGCTGCGTCAGATCATGCCGGCCGCCAACGCTCCGGAAAACGACGACGCCCAGTTTCTTTCCTGGGCGGCGCGCCTGCACGAGGCCGGCATTTCGGTGGCGCATTCGAGTTACCATAAGCACAGCGCCTACATCCTTGAAAACGCCGACATGCCGGGCTTCTCGCGGCGCGATCAGGCGCGCCTCGCACGCATCGTACTCGGCCATCGCGGCAAGCTCGAACGCGTGCAGCCGCTGGCGCGCGATCCGGTCGAGTGGCTGCTGATCTTCTGCCTGCGCACCGCCGTCGTGCTGCACCGTGCGCGCGACGCACATGCCCTGCCGCCCATCGCCGCGGCCGCCACCCCCAAGAGCTATCAGCTCAGCGTGCCGGCTGGCTGGCTGGCCGAGGTGCCCCTCACCGCCGCCGCGCTCGAGGAAGATGCGCGGCAGTGGGGTGGCCTCGGCGTCAATCTCAAGATACGCGACCGGGAATGAAGACGGGACGCCGTTTTGTCCGTTGTGCAGGCCTCGCCAGCACCGAGCAGAACGGCGCGGTCCTTGCCACGCTGACGGGTAGCTGGACCCTGGCCATGGTCGGCCACGAGCTCGACGCGCTGCGCGCCGAGCTGGCGGCCCTGATGCAGCGTAGCGATGTGACCTGGGACTGCACCGCCATCGAGGCGCTCGACAGCGCCGGCGCCATGCTGCTGTGGCGCGCCTGGGGCCGCAGTCTGCCGGAAAATTTGCTGATCGGGCCGGAACATGCGCGGATTTTCGAGCGTCTGGCCGCCGCCGATGCCCGCCCGCGCGAGCCGGCCGCAGCGGCGCTGCCGTTTGCGCGCATCGAGCGCCTCGGCGTGCGCGCGCTCGGCCTGTGGCGGCACGCACTCGATGTGCTGGAGCTGCTCGGCCGCATCCTGCTCAACCTGCTCTACCTATGCCGTTTTCCGCGCGAGATGCCGGCCCGCGAACTCGGCGCAAACATCTTCAAGGCCGGAGTCAAGGCCATGCCGGTGACGGCGCTGGTCGGCTTCCTGATCGGCATCGTGCTCTCCTATCTGTCGGCATTGCAGCTGAAGCAGTTCGGTGCCGAGGTCTTCATCATCAACATCCTCGGCCTTGGCGTGATCCGCGAACTCGGCCCCTTGCTGGTGGCGGTGCTGGTCGCCGGCCGCTCGGGTTCGGCCATGACCGCCCAGCTCGGCGTCATGCGCGTGACCGATGAAATCGACGCGCTCAACGTCATGGGCGTGCAGCGTTCATTGCGCCTGGTGTTCCCCAAGGTGGCTGCGCTCGCCGTGGTGATGCCGCTGCTGGTGTTGTGGACGATAGTCGCGGCCCTGATTGGCGGCATGATTTCGGCGGAGATACAGCTCGACATCTCCTACGGTTTCTTCATCGAGACGCTGCCCAAGGTGGTGCCGGTCGCCAACCTCTGGATCGCACTCGTCAAGGGCGTCGTCTTTGGCGTCACCATCGCCCTCGTGGCCTGCCACTTCGGCCTGCGCGTGCGGCCCAACACCGAAAGCCTGTCGATCAACACCACTGCCTCGGTGGTGACATCGATCACGGTCGTGATCCTACTCGATGCGGTGTTCGCGATCGTCACCCGCAGCATGGGGCTACCATGAGCGCCCCGACCCAGCAGTCCGACAACATGCCGATTGTCGCCGTGCACAAGCTGGGTACGCGCTTCGGCACGAACTGGGTGCTGCGCAATCTCGAACTCGAAATCGAGCGCGGCGAACTGGTCGCCCTGGTCGGCGGCTCCGGCAGCGGCAAGACCACACTGCTGCGCCAGATCAACGGGCTGCTGGTGCCGACCGAAGGCGAGGTGCGCGTCTTCGGCGAGCCGCTGTTCGGTGGCGGCATCCACCGGGAGCGGGCGATACGCCGCCGTTTCGGTGTGCTGTTCCAGCAGGGCGCGCTGTTTTCCGCCCTCAATGTCTTCGACAACATCGCCTTTCCGCTGCGCGAGCTGCATGTGCTGGACGAGGTGACCATCCACGACCTCGTCATGCTCAAGCTGTCCATGGTGGAACTGCTGCCGCGCCATGCCACCCTGATGCCGGCCGAGCTGTCCGGCGGCATGGTCAAGCGTGTGGCGCTGGCGCGCGCGCTGTCGCTGGAGCCCGAGCTGCTGCTGCTCGACGAGCCCACCGCCGGCCTCGACCCGGACCGCTCCGACAGCTTCGTGCGCCTGATCCGCAGCCTGGGCGAGGAACTGGGCCTGACCGTGGTGCTGGTGACGCATGATCTCGACACCCTGGCCGCACTTTCGACCAAGGTGGCGGTCCTGGCCGAGCAGCACATCGTCGCTTATGGCAGCATGCAGGAAATCATGAACATCGATCATCCCTTCATCCGCAATTTCTTCCACTCAGAGCGCGGCATGCGTGCGCTCGGGAAAACCACCTGACATGGAAAATCGCGCCCATGCCCTTGCCGCCGGCCTGTTCGTCCTGATTCTGGGGCTGGCCACCGCGGCTGCCGTGTGGTGGTTCCGCCAGGATCGCGACGATCGCGCCTACTATCTGCTGGAAACCCGGCGCGGCGTCGGCGGCCTCAACAACGAGGCACTGGTGCGCTATCGCGGCATCCGCGCCGGCAAGGTCGAGAATATCGGCCTCGACCCGCGCGATCCGCGCTTCATCCTGGTGCGCATCAGCCTGGATTCGGATCTGGTCCTGACCCATGGCACGACCGCGCGCCTCACCATGCAGGGCATCACCGGTCTGACCTATATCTCCATCGATGATGACGGCCGCGATCCGCGCCCCCTGGTCAGCGCCGACGGCGAACTGCCGCGGATTGCCCTTGAACCGACGCTGTTCGAGCTCCTGTCGGCGAATGCGGTAGACAGCGTGCGTCAGTTCTCGGCTGTGGTGGCGCGCCTCGACAGGGTGCTCAGCGACAAGAATGCGGCCAACCTTGAACGCATGATCGACAATGCCGCCATCGCTTCCGAAGGCCTGCGCGACATCCCCGCGGTGGTCGCCGGCTTGCGCAGCGCCCTCTCGCCGGAGAACATGAAGCGTCTCGACGCCACGCTCAGCCATCTGGAACGCACCAGTGCCGAGGCCGCGCCCCTGGTCAGCGACGTACGCACCCTGGTCGGCAACCTGAACAGCCTCTCGGCCCGTCTCGAAACCCTGCTCGGCAGCGGCGAATCCGCGCATGCGACGCTGCCCCGCGCGAATGCGCTGATGAAGGAGCTGACCGACACGACCCGCCAGTTCTCGCGCCTGCTCGAAAGCCTGGACGACAATCCGCAGGCCCTGCTGTTCGGCCGCCCGCCGGTGCGTCCGGGTCCGGGCGAGGGCGGCTTCCCCGCAGCACAGTCCCAGCCCTGAGTATCCTGTCATGATGATTCCGCGCATCGCCTTGCTCTCATTGCTGCCGGCGCTTCTGCTGACGGCCTGTGCCAGCCGTCCGCCGGCGCAGGCGAACCTGGCCTACTACGACCTCTCGGGCGAGCCGGCCAGCCTGCCTGCGCCCTTGCGCAGCGTGGACATCACCTCGTCTTCCTGGCTGGCCAGCAATGCCATGTACTACCGGCTGGCCTATGCCGACGGCAACCGTCGCGAGCATTATGCGGAGAGCCGCTGGACGGCGCAGCCGGCCGAGCTGCTGGGCGTGCGCCTGGAGCGCAACCTGATGGGCGCGGTGGCTACGCCGGGCAGTTTCCTGTGTCGCCTGCGCCTGGAACTGGACGACCTGACCCAGGTCTTCGACCAGCCCGGCAGCAGCCGGCTGCTGCTGGAAGCGCGCGCCACGCTCTACGGCACCCAGCAGACCGTACTCGCACGTCGTTCCCTGAGCCTGTCGCGGCCAGCCGGCGCGGATGCACGCAGCGGCGTGGCGGCCAGCGGTGCCGTGGTGGATGCACTCAGCCGCGACCTCCAGGCCTGGGCTCGCCAGGAGTGCAGGAAGGCCCCTTGATGCGAGGCCGGCCGGTCGCTTGCCGGCATTTCGCCGTGATGATGCAGTCCTGTCAGTCCGGTACAACTGCTGAAAGCGGAATCGCTTGCAAGTGATTTATGCAAACGGTATTGTTTCGGCAGTGCCGTTTCAGTTCTGTTTCATGTTGCCTTCCTAGCCAACCTCGCCAGCCAAGGGAAGTCCATGCACAGCTATGCCGCGCCTCTGCGCGATATGCGTTTTGTCCTCAAGGAGCTGGCTGGCCTTGAGCAGATTGCCCGCCTGCCGGGCTATGCCGATGCCAGCCCCGGCATCGTCGATGCCGTGCTGGAAGAGGCGGCGCGCTTTGCCAGCCAGGTGCTGGCACCGCTGAATGCCAGCGGCGACAGGGCCGGTGCGCGCTGGGCCGACGGCCAGGTGCACATGCCGCCGGGTTTTCGCGAGGCCTACCGCCAGTTCGTCGACAACGGCTGGGCCAGTCTTTCCGCCCATCCCGAATACGGCGGCCAGGGCCTGCCCCTGCTGGTTGCGGCGGCCGTGCAGGAAATGTGGAAGTCGGCCAACCTGTCCTTTTCCCTGTGTCCCATGCTCACCACCGGCGCGGCCGATACCCTGGCCCTGGTTGGCAGCGCGGAACAGAAGGCGCAGTTCCTGCCACGGCTGGTAAGCGGCGAATGGACCGGCACCATGAACCTGACCGAGGCGCAGGCCGGCTCCGATCTCGCCGCCATCCGCACCCGCGCCGAGCCTCAGACTGACGGCAGCTATCGCCTGTTCGGGCAGAAGATTTTCATCACCTATGGCGAGCACGACATGGCCGCCAACACCCTGCATCTGGTGCTGGCACGCATTCCCGGCGCGCCCGAGGGCGTCAAGGGCATCTCGCTGTTCCTTGTCCCCAAGTTCATGCCGGCCGCCGACGGCACGCCCGGTGAACGCAATGATGTGGTCTGCGCCTCGATCGAACACAAGCTCGGCATTCATGCCAGCCCCACCTGCGTGATGCTCTACGGTGAGTCGGGCCGGGGCGCCACCGGTTGGTTGCTGGGCGAGGCCAACCAGGGCCTGGCCACCATGTTCGTGATGATGAATGCGGCGCGCTTTGCGGTGGGTCTCGAAGGACTCGCCCTCGCCGAGCGCGCCAGCCAGAAGGCCGTTGCCTATGCCAGAAATCGCGTACAGGGCAGGGCAGTCGAGGGCTCGGCCGCGCCGGTGCCCATCCTCCACCATCCTGATGTGCGGCGCATGCTGATGCTGATGCGCAGCCAGACCGAGGCCATGCGCTCGCTCGCCTACACGGTGGCGGCGGCGCAGGATGCGGCCACGCACGAGTCCGACCCGGCCGAGCGCGAACGCAGTGCGGCCTTCGTCGATCTGCTCACGCCGGTGATCAAGGGCTGGTGCACCGAAACCGCCAACGAGATCGCCGGCCTGTGCATGCAGGTGCATGGCGGTGCCGGCTACATCGAGGAGACCGGTGTCGCGCAACTGCTGCGTGATGCACGCATCACCACCATCTACGAAGGCACCACCGGCATTCAGGCCAATGATCTGGTCGGCCGCAAGGTCGTCAAGGATGGTGGTGCCGCGCTGCTGGGGCTCATGCATGTCATGCAGCAGACCTGCGTGACGCTGGAGGAGCATGGCAGCGATGATCTTGCGCATATCGCCAAGCCGCTCTCGCGTGCCATCGACGCGCTGGCGCAGGCAGCCGAGTACATCGTCAATCATTCCGGCAGCGATGTACGCGGCGTCATGGTCGGTGCCGTCCCATTCCTGCGCCTGTTCGGCATCGTTGCCGGGGGCTGGATGATGGCGCGCGCCGCGCTCGTCGCCCGCCAGTACATCGATGCGAACTGCGCGTTCGAGGACGATGCCGGTTTCTGCCCGGCCAAGATCATCACGGCGCGCTTCTATGCCGATCATGTCCTGTCTACCGCGATGGGACTCGCGCGCACCATCGTCAACGGTGGCGACAGTGCGCTCGAACTCGACGAAGCGAGGTTCTGAGGACAGGAATCTGCCGGCGCTTGATCTTCAACAAAAGCTTGTTAGGATGAAGGCGCTTCAATAGGCAGTCCTGAAACCCCGGAGGTCCGTTTTGCCCGTTCACAACGCAACACTGGAAAAACTTCACGCCCTCTGGCGTGCCAGCAACTACCTCGGCGCAGCGATGATCTACCTGCGCGACAATCCCCTGCTGAACGAGCCACTGCAGCCGCAGCACATCAAGCAGCGCCTGCTCGGCCACTGGGGATCGAGTCCCGGGCTGTCCTTCTGCTATCTGCATCTGTCGCGCATCATCAGGGAGCAGGACCTCGATGCCATCTTTCTGGCCGGCCCCGGCCACGGTGCGCCGGGCGTGCTGGGTCCGGTCTGGCTGGAAGATACCTACGGCGAGGTCTATCCGGACAAGTCGGCCGACAAGGCCGGTATCGAAGGCCTGCGCCGCTTCCTGCGCGACTTCTCCTTTCCCGGCGGCATCGGCAGCCATTGCACACCCGAGTTGCCGGGCTCCATCCATGAAGGCGGCGAGCTGGGCTACTGTCTTTCGCATGCCTTCGGCGCGGCCTACGACAATCCGGACCTGATCGTGGCGGCGGTGGTCGGTGACGGCGAAGCCGAAACCGGGCCGCTGGCGACCAGCTGGCACGGCACCAAGTACCTCAATCCGGCGCGCGACGGCGCGGTGCTGCCCATCCTCCACCTCAACGGCTACAAGATCAACAACCCGACGCTGCTGGCGCGCATCAGCCACGATGAACTGGAAGACCTGCTGCGTGGCTACGGCTGGGAACCGCATTTCGTCGAGGGCAGCGATCCCATGCAGATGCATGCGCTGATGGCGGACACCCTGGACCGCTGCATTGCCGACATCAAGGCCGCTCAGCGCAATGCGCGCAACGGCGGGGTGCCGGTCAGGCCGCGCTGGCCCATGATCGTGCTGCGTTCGCCCAAGGGCTGGACCGGACCGGCCGAGGTGGACGGCCACAAGGTCGAGAATTTCTGGCGCTCGCACCAGGTGCCGCTGTCCGGCCTGCACGGCAATCCGGCGCACATGGCGCAGCTGGAGGCCTGGCTCAGAAGCTACCGGCCGGATGAACTGTTCACCGCCGCTGGCGGCCTGCTGCCCGAACTGCGCACGCTGTTGCCCGAGGGGGCGCGGCGCATGAGCGCCAACCCGCATGCGAATGCCGGCGTGGTGCAGGCGCTGACGCTGCCCGAGGTGCGCGCGCAGGCCGTGGCGGTTGCGGTGCCCGGTGCCGTGCGCGCCGGCAACACGCGCCCGCTCGGCCGCTATCTGGCCGAAGTGATGCGTGCCAATCCCGACAACTTCCGCGTCTTCGGGCCGGACGAGAATACGTCCAACAAGCTCGACGACCTCTACGCCGTCACCGGCAAGACCTGGATGGCCGACATCTATCCGGAGGATGCCGACGGCACGCATCTGTCACGCGACGGCAAGGTCATGGAGATGCTCTCCGAGCACACCCTGGAAGGCTGGCTGGAAGGCTATCTGCTGACCGGCCGCCACGGCTTCCTGTCCACCTACGAGTCCTTCGCCCATGTCATCGATTCGATGTACAACCAGCACGCCAAGTGGCTGGCCATGGCCAACGAGGTGCCGTGGCGCAAGAAAATCGCCTCGCTCAACCTGCTCATTACCTCCACCGTCTGGCGCCAGGACCACAATGGTTTCACCCACCAGGATCCGGGCTTTCTCGATGTGGCGGTGAACAAGGACCCGGAAGTCACGCGCATCTACCTGCCGCCGGATGCCAACTGCCTGCTGGTCACCGCCGCGCATTGCCTGCGTTCGCGCCAGCACATCAATGTCATCGTCGCCGACAAGCAGGAGCATCTGCAGTACCTCGACTACGATGCCGCGCTCGCGCACTGCAAGGCCGGTGCCGGCCGCTGGGCGTGGGCCAGCAATGACGATGATGGCGAGCCCGATGCCGTGGTCGCCTGTGCCGGCGATGTGCCGACCCAGGAAGCACTGGCCGCGGTGGAGCTGTTGCGCAAGGCCATTCCTTCGCTCAGGCTGCGCTTCGTCAATGTCATGAACCTGTTCGCCATGACGCCGAGCAGCGAGCATCCGCAGGGCTGGAGCGACGAAAGCTTCGACCGCCTGTTCACGCGCGACAAGCCCGTTGTCTTCAACTTCCACGGCTATCCCTACCTGATACACCGCCTTGCCTATCGACGCACCAACCACGGCAACATCCATGTGCGCGGCTACATGGAGCAGGGCAGCATCGACACCCCGCTGGCGCTGGCGATCCGCAACCGCATTGACCGTTTCGGCATTGCCATGGATGTGATCCGCTATGTGCCGGGCCTGGCCGAGCGCCATGCCGACGTGCTGGCCGCGCTCAAGGCCGAGCAGCAGTCCTGCCGCGATTACGCGCTCGAATACGGCGTGGACAAGCCGGAAATCAGCGGCTGGCAGTGCAGTCTGGGGCAGGGAAACTGATCCCGGTGCGCAGGCAAAGGGGGCAGGGGATGAAGCGCGCACGGTCTGCGCCTGCGAGCAGGCCGCAGCCATGAGCCTGAATCCCCTGCTGTCGCTGCTGGCGGCAAGCCTCTTGCTGCTGATCGGCGCTGCGGTCAATCGCCGCATTGACTTCCTGTCGCGCTACAACATTCCGGACCCGATCACCGGCGGCCTGCTGTTCGCGATCCTGGCAGCCCTGGCTGCGAGCGGCTTCGGCTTGCAGCTGGAGATCGACCAGACCCTCAAGCCGACGCTGTTGCTGATGTTCTTCGCCGGTATCGGCATGTGTGCCGATCTGCGCCAGCTGCGGCGCGGCGGCAAGGCGCTGGCCCTGTTCCTGATGGTGCTGTTTCCCTACATCCTGGTGCAGAACTTCGTGGGCATCGCTACCGCCATGGCGCTCGACCTGCATCCCATCTTCGGTCTGGTGGCGGGTTCCATCACCCTGGTCGGCGGACATGGCACCGGGGCCGCCTATGCCGAGGGTTTTGCCGAGGTGCATAACCTGCAACTGGTGATGGAGCTGTCCATGACCGTTGCCACCATCGGCCTGATCCTCGGCGGCATCATTGCCGGCCCCATGGCGCAGTACGTGATCTCGCGCCACAAGCTGCGCGCCGGTGACACGCAGGTCGCGCCGGCGGCAGCGACGGCGACGGAGGAGGCGATCTCCAGCACCGGCATGATCGCTGCGCTGGCCGGCATCCTCGCCGCAGTGGCGGCGGGACAGGCGCTCTCCGAATACTTTGCCGGCAGTACCCTGACGCTGCCGACTTTCCTGTGGTGCATGATGATGGGCGTGGCCATCCGCAACCTGCTGCCGTTTGCCGGCCTGCGCAGCGACGACCGCGCTGCCGGCCTGATCGCCGGCGTCTGCCTGTCGCTGTTTCTCGTCATGACCATGATGGCACTGGACCTGGTCCAGGTCGCCCTGTCAGCCGGCCCCTTCATCCTCATCGTCCTGGTGCAGTCGGTCTTCATCGTGCTGTTCGCGATTCATGTCTGCTTCCCGCTGATGGGGCGTGACTATGAGGCGGCCGTGACTTCGGCCGCCTTCATCGGCTTCTGCATGGGTTCGACCGCGACGGCAATGGCCAATATGCAGGCCATCGTTGCCCGCTACGGGCCCGCGCCGCAGAGCTACCTGATCGCACCCCTGGCCGGAGCCTTCTTCATCGACCTGATGAATGCCTTCCTGCTGACCCTGATGCTGGCCCTGCCTTTCGTGGGAGGTTGAGGTGTTACGCATCCTGTTCGCCCTTCTGCTCACCGCCGTGCTGGCCGCCTGCAGCCGCGGCCCGGACGGCGACGCTCTGCGCCAGGACGTGGAGGCGCATCTGGCCCGCGCCGTGCCCGAGGGCATCCTGAGCCTGCAATCGTTTGCGCGGCGCGGGTCGCAGCCCGACATCAGTGCCGGCAGCGATGAGACGCGCCGCATCGTGTACTTCGATGCCCGCCTGAAACTGGAGCGCGATTTCGATTTCGGTGCCTGGGACGGCCCCGGCCTGGCAGGTCTGGTATCCACCCTGGGAACCGGCCCGCGCGGCATCGCCGGCGTGAGCAATGGCGGCAACAAGGTCGGCGACATCATCAGTGCACACGGCACGGCGGTCTACACGCTGCAGGACGGGCAGTGGGTCATGCAGGTTTCCGGCGCCTACCGGCCTGCCGAGGCGCCTGCCTATGCAAGCAATACGCCCCGGGGCGCGGCGGCCATCCTCGACGCCATGCGCAAGGTGATCGACGCAGTGCCGCACGAGGGCACGCAGGCGCAGCTCGCCGTCATCGAGGAGGAGCTGGCCGCCGCCTACACCACCATACGCGGGCGGCTGGTGCGCATCAACGATGGCTACTCCATCGCCGCCGGTCCCGAGCACGGCCAATACCTGCTGTTTGCCAAGGCGCTGTCGGACGACCGGCATACGCGTACCGTTCCGCTCGTCACCCGGGGCGGCGAGGAGAACCTGCGCCTGCTGCGCGCCGGCAAGGTTTCGCTGGCCCTGGCGCAGGGCGATGTTGCGCTCGAGGCTTATGCCGGCACCGGCGCCTTTGCCGCCGCCGGTGCCTATGCATCGCTGCAGGCGATTGGCAGCCTCTATCCCGAGCCGGTACATGTGCTGGTGCGTGCCGACAGCCGGCTGGGCAGCGTCGCTGCACTGGCCGGCAAGCGTGTCGTGATCGGCCGTCCGGGCGCGGCCTCGCGCATTACCGCGCTGCGCGTGCTCAGGGCGCATGGCCTGGACGAGGGCGACATCGTGGCGGTGGACATGGCGATTGGCGAGGCCCTGGTGGCCCTGCGCAATCGCGAGGTGGATGCCGTGATCCAGGTCATCGGCGTGCCTGCCAACAGCGTGCGCGATGCGCTGGCCCAGGTGCCACTGCGCCTGCTACCCCTGTCGGAAAAGGCGGTGGCGCTGCTGACGGCAAGCCAGGCCGGCTACTTTCCCTACAGCATTCCGGCGGAGAGCTATTCGACGCAGAAGCAGCCGGTACGCACCGTCGCCACGGCGGCGCTGCTGCTCGCGGACGGCGATCTGTCGGAAAGCGAGGTGGCGGCCCTGACGCGTTTTGTCTATGAAAAGGGGCAGGACTTCGTGGCCCGCGGCAGCGCCCAGGGCGTGCAGGTATCGGCGGCCTCGGCGCGCCTCGGGCTGACGGTGCCGCTGCACATCGGCGCCGTCCGCGCGCTCGATGCCATGGGCCAGCAGCAGGACTCTTCAGGAGTGAAGCCGCAATGACAAAAGCCGTAATCAGAAAAGTCGCAAGCAGAAAAGTCGCAAGCAGAAAAGCGTTTCCCGTTCGCAGCGCACTGGCGGTCCTGCTGCTGGCATGTTCTCCGCTGGCGCTGGCGGCCAATCTCATGGTCGAGGTGCGCATCGACGGTCAGAGCACGGCCAATCAGCAGGGCATGGGGATAGGCATCACCGACGGCGGCTGGGGCGTGCAGGGTGGACAGCGCACGGTGACGCGGCGCGAGACGAATGTGCAGCGCCTGATGGTGATGGACGGCGGCACGGCAACGCTGAGTTCGGTACAGACGCAGCCGCTGCGTTTGCGCCAGGTCGTGCTCGGCCCCTACGGCAGGATCGTTTCCGAGGGCTATGTGTATCGTAGCCTCGGCGGTGGCGTGCGCGTGACGCCGCGTTCACGCGGCGAGATGGTCGTGATCGAGATCGGGGCGGAAGAGGCGAGGCCGGCTCCCGGCCAGTATCAGGCCACCGAAGTGATGCAGCTGTCGACGCAGATCAGCGGCCGCATGGGCGAGTGGATCATGATCGGTGACGATCAGCGCGGCGCGGCCGATAGCAGCGGCGGCTATGGCGGCGCCGCGGGTAGGGGCGCTGCCGGTGGCCAGTTTGGCGGGAGCAGTGGAGAAACCGGCAGCGGGCAACAGGTGTGGATGCGGGTCACGCCGGCGCCCTACTGAGCTGTTTCAGCCAGCTTCCCGGTCAGCCTTTTCAGTCAGCCACCACGCGGATTTCGTCGCCGAGCCTGAAGCTGCCGCCGCGCAGCACGCGGGCCGTCATGCCGCCATGGCCGCGCATGGCGTTGTAGCCGCCGGGCCCCAGCACTTCCTCCATGCGCGAGCAGGGGTCGCAGCTGCCGGTGATTTCGAGCACGACCTCAGTGCCGATGGACAGCCGCAAGGGCTGGTCCTTGAACAGGGACTTGGCGGCGAGCAGATTCAGGCCCGACACCACCAGATTGCGCCGCAGCAGGGCGGCATCCACCGAATCCTTGCCGATGAAGGCAGCAACTGCGGGCAGATGCTCGGCCTGGATCAGGGTGACCTGACGCGGCCCGCCTTGTGGTTTGCTCGGTGTGGCGGCGGACTTGCGATCACCTTCAAGGCCGCGCGCCTGAATGGCGATGGCTGCTTCGGCCGAAACAACCTCGCTGCGTCGTCCGGGCCGCAGATAGATGGCCTCGATGCGGCCGGGTCTGGGAAAGCGTGCGCAGAGCCGGCGCAGGCTGACATCGTCCGCCTCGCTGTCCTTGCTCGGGTCGATGATCATTCGAGGCGGATGGTGTCGTCGATATTGACCTTGAGTTTGAGCCCGGCAACTTCGAGCGTCACCGTTGCCGGAAAGCTTTC
>JAIEOJ010000161.1 GCA_019750575.1 Rhodocyclaceae bacterium
CCGAAGGCGGCGGCAGCGAAGCATTCCTTGCCGTACTCAAATCGTCGGACTCCCGATCAGGCGCGCGCGACGGCGCATGGTGGCGGCATCGAGCAGCATGCGCCCGGCCCAGCGATAGACATTGAACTCGCTGACCAGGCTGCGCATCAGGCGCATGCGGTCGCGCTGCTCCTGCAGCGGCATGGACAGCGCCATGTGCAGGGCGGCCGCGCACTGGTCGGCGTCGTAGGGATTGATGATCAGCGCCTCCGGCAGCTCGCGCGCCGCGCCGGTGAACTGGCTCAGCAGCAGCACG
This sequence comes from Rhodocyclaceae bacterium, assembly GCA_019750575.1. Lineage (GTDB taxonomy): Bacteria > Pseudomonadota > Gammaproteobacteria > Burkholderiales > Rhodocyclaceae. The sequence continues at coordinate 296 of JAIEOJ010000161.1, forward strand.
CCCATCTCGTCCTCGCGGGCGGCGACGAACTCCTTGGCGACCAGGTTCATGCCGTCGTGCAGACTGCTGACGAAGCACAGCTCGGCAGCGCGGTAATGCTCGTACACCTGCACCGGGCCGTGATGCTCGACCTTGAGCAGGATGGCCGGCGCACCCGGACGACCGAAACGTTCGTTGATGCGTGCCGCAGTGGCGCGTACCGCGACTTCATGCGCATGGTATTCATCGATGCTGGAGCGCGTCGGGGCGGCGATCTGGATGAAGGTAAAGCGGCCGACCCACTCCGGCTGCAGCTCGAACAGGCGCTCGACCGCATTGAAGCGCTCGACGATGCCCTTGGTGTAGTCGAGCCGGTCCACGCCGATACCGAGCAACTGTTCCGGCGGCAAGCCGTTCTGTTCGCGGACTTCGCGGCGGCACTCGGCGGCGGGCTTGGCCATGGCCTCGGCATCCGGCGGCCAGTCGATGGAAATGGGATAACGGCGCACTGCGGTGGGCTTGCCGCCCGAAGTGACCTCGAAGGACTCGCGGTCCACACGGGCTTCCAGGAAGCGATCCACGGTATCCACGAAGTTGTTGCAGTGGGACTGCGTATGAAAGCCGAGGATGCTGCTGCCGAGCATGCCGTCGACGATCTGTTCGCGCCAGGGACAGATGGCGAAGTACTCGGGATTGGGCCAGGGGATGTGCCAGAAGGTGATGACAGTCGCATCCGGCAGCGCATCGCGGATCATGCGCGGCACCAGGGCCAGGTGGTAGTCCTGCACCAGCACGATGGGGTCCGGCGTCTTCGCTTCCTGGATCACGGCATCGGCGAAGATGCGGTTCACATCCACATAGTGCTGCCAGTCGCTGCTGCGGAACACCGGCCGCACGTGGGCGATATGGCACAGCGGCCAGAGTCCCTCGTTGGAAAAACCGTAGTAGTAGCCGGCCTCCTGCTCGGGCGTCAGCCACACGCGGCGAATGCGGTAGGCCGGCTTTTCCGGCGGCACGGCAACGTGATCGTGCGCATCCACCGTTTCGCGGTCGGCCGAGCCGCCGCCGTGCGCGATCCAGGTGCCGGAACAGGCACGCATGATGGGTTCGAGCGCAGTGACCAGCCCGCTGGCCGGCCGCTGCACGACAATCCGGTCGTCCTTGTTGACGTGAATATACGGTTCGCGGTTGGACACGACGATGACATCCTCGCCGCGCAGCTCGCCGTGCAGGATGGCGCGCAGCGCGTCCGGCCCCCAGCTCAGTTGCGCCTCGTCGCGGGTGCGGTGCTCGGCCTCCAGATCCTGGATCAGGCGCTGCAGGTCGCGCGCGATGGGACGCAGCTCGGGCAGCGGCAACGGCACCTTCATGTCGCCGATGGTCTGGCCCGTCAGTCCGGGCTCGCGCACCAGCCCTTCGCCGCGCATGAGGGCGCGCAGGCCATGCATCCAGCCGCGCCAGCTGAGCTGCGCCACCACCACGGTAATCAGGGAAATCAGGAAGGCGAGGCCGACGAAGAAATAGAAGATGTACTGCTTGGTCTCGGCACTGCGCCGCTCGGCAAAGCTCATGTCATGCAGCAGGACCAGACTGCCACCGCTGTCGAGGGCGCGTACCGCTACGTGGAGGGAGCCGCCATCCAGCCTCAGGATGCGGCTTTCCTCGTCGAGGAACTTGGGCAGGTCGCGGCACACCAGCTGCTGCGGCATGGCACGCGTGGCGAGCATGGTCGCCGTGGTGCTTTCGCAGTAGCCGATGGCGTAGAGGCGCTCATCCTCGCTGATGCGATTGAACTGGGCCAGCAGACGGGCGCGGGCGCGCGCCGAGTCGGTGGCCGTGCCGCCGAGCTCGTCGTGCAAGGGCTCCTCGATGGCCTTGGTGATGAGCTGGGCACGTATGTCGAGATCACGCACCGACCAGCGCAGGGTGAGGCGATCCACCAGGGGCACCACCATGTAGGCCAGCAGGCCGAGGACGACCAGCAGGGGCAGAACGAAACGCAATGACAGTCGCATTCCTGTTGTCTCCGTTCAGGATAGGCAAGCCAGGGTGCGCATGCAGGCACCGGCACAGCCACAGGTTTGTCGGTCAGACCCGCAGCGGGGCCTGGCGTCGAAGCAGCCACGCACGTGGCTCTCCGCAAGAAGCGTCGCCTCACACCAGCATGGACGGCGGAAGCGCAAACGCAAGCGGCCTCGCATCCATGTGGATGCAGCGCAGGCCTGGGCGGCAGGCTGCCGCCCCTGCTCGGTTGCAGCGGCGATGCCGCGCAGGCCAAGCTTCGATGCAGGCAAACTGCATTGGTTCCAATGTATTTTATTGAACGGTAGAATGCAAGCCTCGCGCACCGGAGCACCTGTGCGCGCCTTCATGCACACACCCACCCAGCCCCATGCCGACAACCATTGCCGACAGCCAGTCCGCGCTCAAGGTCCTGCGCAAGTTTCGCCTCATCTACGGCAGCATGCGCCAGCACTTCCGGCGCATGGAGGAGGCATCGGGCCTGTCCGGCTCGCATCTGTGGGTGTTGCAGGAGGTGCAGCGCCAGCCCGGCATCGGCGTATCGGCGCTGGCCGAATGCCTGTCCATCCATCAGTCCACCTGCAGCCAGATCGTGGACAAGCTGGTCGCCACCGGCCATCTGCGCAAGACCCGCAGCAGTACGGACCAGCGCCGCATCGGCCTGAGCCTCGGCGACTCCGCCAGCGCCCTGCTGGCAGCCGTGCCCGGCCCGGTCGAAGGACTGCTGCCGCAGGCGCTGATGCAGCTGTCGCCACGCGCACTCGACCAGCTCGACCGCGCCCTTTCGAGTGTCATAGAACAGCTGCCGGCGCGCAACGAGCGCCTCGGCAAGCATCCACTCGCAGACCTTTGAGGCATGACCATGACAATCTCCAAGACACCGCCACTCGCCCTGTGCCTGACCCTGCTGCTCGCTGCCTGCAACACGCAGAACGTGCGTCAGGCCGAACATGCGCCAGCCACGTCCAGCCCATCCGCCAGCACCGCGCTGCGCTCGCCGCTCCCGGCAGCGGAAGCGCCTGCGCTCGAATTCGACGGGCCGCGCGTCGTCTTCGCCCCCGGCTCGTCAGAGCTGCCTCGTACGGCGGCGCCCGTGCTGAATGAAGTAGCGGCGAAACTAAAATCCGATCCGCTGGTCAATGTAGTGCTGGTCGGCCATACCGAGGATGTGGGCAGCGCCGAGTTTTCCGTGGCGGTCGCCACACGCTGCGCTCAAGCGGTCGGCCAGGCCCTGGTGAAACGCGGCGTCCGGCCCAGCCAGATACGCATGCAGCCGCGCGGCCACTCCAAGACCGCAGCCCGACAATGCAGCACGGCCGCCTGCAAGAAGCAGATGCGGCGTGTCGATATCGTGATGTCCGAATACTAGAAAGTCGAAAACTTGAATCCGACCACCGTCCAGATCATTGGCGCCGTACTGTTCGCCATCGCCATCGTGCACACCTTCTCGACCAAGTATTTCGAGAGCCTGGCCCACAAGCACCCGGATCACGCCGGTATCTGGCACCTGCTCGGCGAGGTCGAAGTCGTGTTCGGCTTCTGGGCGCTGGTGCTGGTGCTGTGCATGGCCGCCCTGATCGGCAAGGCCGGCGCCACCGAGTACCTGGACACGCGCAATTTCACCGAGCCGCTGTTCGTCTTCGCCATCATGGTCGTCGCCGGCACGCGGCCCATCATCGAGTTTGCCAAGACCTGCGTGCGCCTGACCGCCCGCCTCGTCCCCCTGCCCCAGAACGCGGCCTACTACTTCACCGTCATGTCGCTGGTGCCCCTGCTCGGCTCCTTCATCACCGAGCCGGCCGCCATGACCCTGGCCGCACTGATCCTGCGCGACCGCTACTATGCCGGCGGCATTTCCAAGCGTTTCATGTACGCCACCCTGGGCGTGCTGTTCGTGAACATCTCCATCGGCGGCACCCTCACGCCCTTTGCCGCACCGCCCGTGCTCATGGTGGCCACCACCTGGAACTGGGACTTCGCCTTCATGCTCACCAACTTCGGCTGGAAGGCGGCCATCGCGGTCGTCATCAATGCCACCGCGGTCACCCTGATGTTCCGCAAGGAGCTCACCGCGCTTGAAATGCCCTTCGAGGGCAGCGTGACCCATGTGCCCTTCGTGCTGGTCGTGACGCACCTGCTCTTCCTTGTCGGCGTGGTCGTATTTGCCCATCATCCTGCCGTGTTCATGGGCCTGCTGCTGTTCTTCCTCGGCATCGCCCACGCCTACGAACGCCATCAGGACCGACTGATCCTGCGTGAAGGCCTGCTCGTGGCCTTCTTCCTCGCCGGTCTGGTGGTGCTGGGTGGCCAGCAGCAATGGTGGCTGCAACCCCTGCTGATGAAAATGAGCCCGGACGCCGTCTATTACGGCGCCACCGCCCTCACCGCCGTCACCGACAATGCCGCCCTGACCTATCTGGGCTCACTGGTCGAAGGCCTCTCGGACGAGTTCAAGTACGCCCTGGTCGCCGGTGCCGTAACCGGTGGCGGCCTCACCGTGATCGCCAATGCGCCCAACCCGGCCGGCTTCTCCATCCTGCGCGAAAAGTTCGAGGATGGCGCCATCCAGCCGCTGGGCCTGCTGATTGCCGCCCTGCCGCCCACCTTCGTGGCCATGCTGGCCTTCCGCCTGCTCTGAGGCAGTGCCCGGCCGCCCCTTGCAGCACTGGGGCGGCCGGGGTGCGCAATGCCTGCGGTCCGGCGCCCGCTTGTTGTGAAACCGTAAGGAAGCGCATTTCACCATGTGATACATTGCGTCCATCCTTAGTGTTGGGTGGGAAAGTGACACAGGCTTCAGCAACAGAAAGTCGCAGCGGTATCCAGGTCATCGAGCGCATGATGAGCGTGCTCGATGCCCTTGCCGGCCACCCCGACCCGGTCAGCCTGAAACAGCTCGCGGCCGAAACCGGACTCCATCCCTCCACCACCCACCGCATCCTGGCCGCCATGTCCCAGAGCGGCTTTGTCGAGCGGGCCGATCCCGGCACCTATCGCCTCGGCATCCGCCTGCTCGAACTCGGCAACGTGGTGCGCTCCCGCCTGAATATCCGCGACGCGGCCATGCCCCTGATGCAGAAGCTGCACAAGCAGATCGGCGAAAGCGTGAATCTGGGGACAAGACAAGGCGACGAAATCATCTACGTCGAGCGCACGTCCAGCGGCCGTTCCTCGGTCAAGGTCGTGCACCTGATCGGCGCGCGCGCGCCCCTGCATGTCACCTCGGTCGGCAAGCTCTATCTCGCCGAAGCGCGCACCAGCGATGTACGCGCCTATGCCGAGCGCACCGGCCTGCCACGCTACACGCCCACCTCCATCACCACCCTGACCGCGCTCGAAGCCGAACTCGCGCGGATCCGCAAAGAAGGTGTCTCGCACGACAACGAGGAAATCGAGACCGGCCTGCGCTGCATCGCCGCGCCTGTGCGCGACGATACCGGCGTGATCGTCGGCGGCCTGTCCATTTCCGCCCCGGCCGAGCGCTACGATCCAAAGTGGGCGCCGGTCGTACGCCAGGTGGCCGACGAGCTGTCCGCCACGCTGGGCTACAAGACGAATCAATAGTAGTACCGCATGACTGCAACACGTTTTGTCCGTTGATGTTCCATAGACCACCAGAGGAGTCGTCATGAAAAAAACCCTGTTAGCCACCCTGCTGCTCACCGCACTGGGCACCGCCTCCCCGAGCTGGGCACAAAGCATCAAGCTGGCCATTACCGGCCCCTTCTCAGGCGGCTCAGCACCCATGGGCGCCTCCATGCGCGACGGCGCCAAGCTGGCCGTTAATGAAATCAACGCCAACGGCGGTCTCGAGGTCGGCGGCAAGAAGATGAAAATCGAAGTCATCGAACGCGACGACGAAGCCAAGAACGAACGCGGCGCGCTGATCGGCCAGGAGCTGGCCGCGATGAGCGACCTCGCCGGCGTCATCGGCAGCGTGAACACCGGCGTGGTCATCGCCGGCGACAAGTTCCTGCAGGAAAAGGGCATCCCCAAGATCATCACCCCGGCCGCCGGCTCCGCTTCCATGACCCAGTGGCGCGACGCCAAGGTGCCGAACCTGTCGATCTTCCGCTTCGCCGCGCATGACGGCATTCAGGCCGCGATGGTGGTCGAGGAAGCTCTGGCTCGCAAATACACCAAGGTTGCCATCCTGCACGACGCCACCAACTACGGTGTCTCCGGCCGCAACGACCTGCAGGCGCAGATCAAGGCCCAGGGCGACAAGCTGCAGATCGTCGCCACCGAGAAGTTCAACATCGGCGACAAGGACATGACCGCCCAGCTGCTGCGCTCCAAGTCGGCCGGCGCCCAGGCCATCCTGATCTGGGGCATCGGCCCGGAGCTAGCCGCCATCGCCAACGGCAAGGCCAAGATCGGCATGAAGGAACCGCTGATCGGCGGCTGGACCCTGTCCATGTCGAACTTCATCGACAATGCCGGCAAGAACGCCGATGGCACACTGATGCCGCAGACCTTCATCGAGGAGCCGGTCACGCCCAAGGCCAAGGCCTTCATCGAGAGCTACCACCGCAACTACGACGTCAAGCGCATTCCCTCGCCGGTCTCCGCCGCGCAGGGTTATGACGCCGTGCTGATCTTCGCCGCCGCCGTCAAGCAGGCCGGCAGCACCGATACCAAGAAGATCGTCGCTGCACTGGAAGACCTCAAGGAGCCGGTGTCCGGCGTGATCGCCACTTGGGACAAGCCTTTCTCCAAGTGGAATCCGGCCGATGAAAACACCCACGAAGCCTTTACCCGCGCGCAAACCGTGATGGGCGTGGTCAAGGACGGCCGTGTCACCTTCGCGCACGCCGAGGACAAGGCCCGCCTTGCCAAGGCAGCCGGCGGCAAGAAGAGCAAGTAAGGAGACGCAGTGAAAGCGATGCTGATTGCGGTGCTGTGTGCGCTGCCCCTGCTGGGGTGCTTTGGCGACACGGAGCCGGACATGGCCCCGATTGTGAGCGGCGAGGTCATCAACCCCGGCGTCAGCCGCTACACGCTGTCACCGGGTCAGCTCGCTGGCTGCATCGAATGGCTGCAAACCTACCGCAAGGATTGGGGCACGCTGCGTGCACGGCCCCCATCCCCGGTACAAAGCGTCGCCTTCAGCCACAGCGACGGCGCACGCACCTATCTCGAGTTCTACACCGGTCGCCCCGGCTGGAACGGCAAGATGCTGATCCGAAGCTACACCAAGGACGGCACTCTGAAATTCACCGGCTTTGGCGAGTTTTCCGAATCGGAAACCGCGATGCTCAGGCTGAACCTACCCGGTCAGTAATCGTGCGGCGCGCATTCCGTATATCGCTCGACGCTGCCGCGAAATCTGCGTTCGCGCAGCCGGCAGCGTTGCTGAACCGGCATACGTAAGCAAGCAGCAAGACGCGCAAGGCAGAATCGCGCGCCGGTCGGACTGGCCGGACTATAGTCAGATCACGCGGCCAAGGCTTTTCAGGATTTTCGGGTCGCCCCGCAAGGGCGGCATCTCAAGGCAACAACAACTGCCGCACAGCGGCTGCTAGGCCCGGGCAGCAGGCCAGGGCGGGGTAAAAGCAATATGGACAATTCCATTCTTCTGCAGATCTGCGTCAGCGGTGCCTTCATGGGCCTGGTGTACGCACTGGTTGCCTACGGCTTCCAGCTCACCTATGCCACCAGCAAGAGCATCAACTTCGGCCAGGGCGAACTGGTCATGGTCTCCGCCTTCTGCAGCCTGACGCTGCTGGATCTCGGCGTACCCTACTGGCTGATGGTGCCGGGCGGCCTCGTCATCGGCGCCTTGCTCGGCCTGGTGGTGGAACGCGCCGCCGTGCGGCTGGCACTGGAACAGAAGAGCGAAGGCTGGATCCTGCTCTCCATCATCGTTGGCCTGTTCGGCTTCTCGCTGGCCGAGAACATCTGGGGCCGGGATGACCGTCCCTTCCCCACGCCCATCCCCGGCGACTCCTTCAACTTCCTCGGCGTCGATATCACCTGGCTGGAAATCTCGGTTGCGGTCGGCGTCTTCGGCATCATGGGTCTGGTCGAACTGTTCAAGCGCCGCACCCTGCTCGGCAAGGCCTTCGAGGCCGTCTCCGCCGACCGCGACGCGGCCGAGCTGATGGGCATCTCGGCCACGCAGACCGTGATGCTGTCCTACGGTCTGTCCGGCATGGTCGCCGCGCTGGCCGGCATTCTGATCTCGCCAATTACCACGGTCGGCCCGACCATGGCCATGGTGCTGGTGCTCAAGGCGTTTTCCGTGGCCGTCGTGGCCGGCCTCAACTCCGGCTTCGGCGTGGTCCTGGTCGGTCTCGTGCTCGGCTCGCTGGAAGGCCTGGCCAGCATCTACTTCGGCAGCGGCTGGCGCGAGGCGCCGGGGCTGATCCTCCTCATCATGGCGCTGGCGCTGCGTCCGAACGGCATCTTCGGACAAGCCACCATCCGCAAGGTTTAAGAGGAGAGAAAAACAACATGAAACGCTTCCTTCTGATCCGCGGCGCCGAACTGATAGCCCTGCTCGTGCTGGCCGCCATTCCGCTCTTCATCACCAACCCCTTCGCGCTGGGCCTGCTGACGCTGCTCGCCATCTACGGCATCCTGCTGATCGGCCTCGACGTCACCGTCGGCTACCTCGGCCAGGTCAATCTGGCGCAGGCCGCCTTCCTCGGCATCGGCGCCTACACCTCGGGCCTGCTGGTCATGAGCGGCGGCTGGGGCATCCTGCCCTCACTCGCCGTCGCCTTCCTGATCTGCCTCGCCCTCGGCGCCCTGCTGGCCTTGCCGGCGCTGCGGCTGGAAGGCCCGCAGTTCGCGCTGGCGACGCTCAGCTTCGGCGCGCTTGCCGTCACCGTGCTGAATGAATGGGAAGACCTCACGCTCGGCGCGCAAGGCCTCTCCGTCAACCGTCCCGCCCTGTTCGGTCACGCCCTCGACGCCGCCTGGTTCTACTGGCTGTGCATCGCGCTGCTGGCGCTGGTGTGGATGGGCATGCGGAACCTCTTGTCCTCGCAATGGGGACGTGCCTTCGAAGCGCTGCGCGACAGCCCCATCGCCACCGATGCCATGGGCGTCGGCACCTACCGCCACAAGGTCATCGCCTTCGCCTTCGGCTCGGCGCTGGGCGGCCTGGCCGGCGGCCTGTACACCTTCAACTTCCAGTACCTGCAACCGCAAAGCTTCACCTACGAGCTCATGGTCATCCTGCTGCTCGGCGTAGTGCTGGGCGGGCGCAAGAGCCTGTGGGGTGCTGTGGTCGGCGCCGCCTTCATCGTGCTGCTGCCCAACCTGCTGTCCAACCCCACCCTGTTCCGCGTCTTCTCCATCATCGGTCTCTTGATCGCCCTGCTCGGTGTTGTGCAGGGGCTGAAGGACAAAAGCGCATTCAAGTTCCAGACCCTGGCCCCGGTCATCGCCATGGCCATGCTGGTGGTCGGCAGCTTCACGGTCGAACACACTGAAGACTGGCGCAAGGCCATCTTCGCGCTGATGCTGTTCTCGGTCGTGGTCGGCCTGCCCGAAGGGCTGATGGGCTTTGCCGGCAAGCTGCTGACCCGCCTGTTCCGGGTTCCCGGCGCACCGCTGCCGCCAGCCAGCAATCTCGACGACGTGCTGCCCATGCAGAACGCCGACGGCAGCACCCTGCTCGAACTCAAGGACCTCAAGCGTCACTTCGGCGGCGTCCGGGCGGTCGATGGCGTCAGCATGCAGGTCAAGGCCGGCACCGTGCATGGCCTGATCGGCCCCAACGGTTCGGGCAAGTCCACCGCCGTGAACGTGATCTCCGGCCTGTACACCCCGACCAGCGGCCAGCTGCTGCTGGACGGCAAGGAACTGCCCTATGGCAGCCTGTATCAGGTCGCCGGCGCCGGTGTCTCGCGTACCTTCCAGAACCTGCAGCTGTTCGGTGAACTGTCCGCGCTCGACAACGTCATGGTCGCGCTGCGCGACACCTACAAGATGCCCTGGCCGCTGGTGCTGCTAGGCCTCTCGCGCATCGAGGAACACAAGGCCCAGGCTGACGCGCTCGCGCTGCTGCAATTGGTGGGTCTGGATGCGCAGGCACGCACCCGCGCCAAGGACCTGACCTACGGCACCCAGCGCTTCCTCGAAATCGCCAGAGCACTGGCGCGCAAGCCGCGCCTCTTGATCCTCGACGAACCGGCCGCCGGCCTCGCCCACCCCGACGCGCACCAGCTGGTTGAAATCATCCGCCGCATCCACGGCCGCGGCATCAGCATCGTGCTGATCGAACACCACATGGACGTCGTCACCGCGCTCTGCAACACCGTCACCGTGCTCGACGGCGGCCAGGTGATCGCCGAAGGCCCGGCCGAGGAAGTCAAACGCAACCCCAAGGTGGTTGAAGCCTATCTGGGCGCAGCCGCGTAAAGGGAGACCAGAAAATGTTGAAGGTAGAAAACCTCTACGCCGGCTACGGCGGCGCCGAAGTGCTCAACGGCGTGAACCTCGAAGTCAAGCAAGGCACCCTGGTCGCGCTGATCGGCGCCAACGGCGCCGGCAAGACCACAACCATGCGCGCCATCTCCGGCATGATCCGCCCCAGCAAGGGCAAGGTCACGCTCGAAGGCAGCGAAGTCGAAAGCTACAGCGCCTCGCGCATCGCACGCCTCGGCCTCGCCCACTCGCCCGAAGGCCGCAAGGTGTTCGGCCCGCTGAGTGTGGAGGACAACCTGCTGCTCGGCGCCTACCGTCGCCTGCCGCGATTCTTCGGCTTCCACAGCGCCGCGCAGGAAGAGCTCGACAAGGTCTACGCCCTCTTCCCCCGCCTCAAGGAACGCCGCACGCAACACGCCGGCACCCTCTCCGGCGGCGAACAGCAAATGCTCGCCATCGGCCGCGCCCTGATGGCGCAACCCAAGGTCATGCTCCTCGACGAACCCTCAATGGGCCTCGCCCCCGTGATCGTGCAGGAAGTCTTCGCCATCATCCGCCGCCTCAAGGAAGCCGGCATTACGCTCTTGCTCGTCGAACAGTTCGCCAAAAGCGCACTCGAAGTCGCCGACTACGCCTACGTGATGGAACGCGGCAAGATCGCAGTGGAAGGCGTGCCGGCTGAGCTGCAGAAGGATGAGCGGGTGATTGCTGCGTATTTGGGATAAAAATGGGGCAAATCTCAAATCTGCATTTCAAAACAGTTTGTGCTTTAGGCTCAACTTTATTCAGCCATCATGCAATAGCTCGTAGTTCAGATGGTGGCGGAGCCTTTTTCTTCTTTTTTCTCATTGGCGCAATTGCTCTCTGGGTTTTCTGTCTTACGCGTATTGAAAAAGGGGTCGATAAAAAACTCACTGAACGCAAAGCAGAAATCGAAGCGAAAGAAGCGAAAGAACGATCCATAACAAAACAACAAGCTGAAAATGAGCGCGCCCAAATAGAAGCCCTCTTTCAACACAAGCAAAAGCTACTTACAGACACAATGTCTGCCCTAAACGTTAGTCATGTACAGGGCAGACAATGGCTAGCCGAATTTATCGCTGAAGCGTTGCAAGCGCCAGATGAGGCAAAAGCACGAGCGTTAGAAACAAAAAAACGTCCGGCACTTAAAGCCGCAGAAGAAGTTAGGCAAATCTCCGCAGAGAAACGTGCGCTAGTCGTGCGTCTCAAATACTTAGAGTACGCACTCAAAACCTATCATGAGTATTACCCAGTACTTGAGCAGTACCACGAGGACATACTCAATGATGAAGCCTCACTTCACTTAGATGAAGATAGCGACCCAGAAGGTGACTACGTTGCTCGATATATCAGTAAAGAAGAATACCTACGGCTATCCCCGGCAGACCGCAATCAATTAGCACTTAAGAACTGGAAAGCACGCCGTAAATCGAACGTAGAGATTGGGCGCATATTTGAACGGTACATTGGCTATCTATATGAATGTGATGGCTGGACTGTGACTTATTTTGGAGCTACAGAAGGTCTAGAGGACATGGGGAGAGACCTTATCTGCATCAAAGGAAATAGTCTCCACATAGTGCAAGCGAAGTATTGGGCCAAACACAAAACAATTCATGAGAAGCATGTCTTCCAGCTATATGGCACCAGTGTTTTGCTTCCCCTCACAAAATCCGAATCTAAGGGCATGCGGATCACACCCGTATTTGTAGCCACAACTAGCCTTTCTGAAACAGCACGATGGGCAGCAGAGCACTTAGGGGTAGTTATTAGGCCTTTAGATATGGACCACAACTACCCACTGATCAAATGCAATATCAATGGAAAGAGCAAGATCTACCACTTACCATTTGATCAACAGTACGATCGGGTTCGTATCAAACCTGAACTCGGAGAGTTATATGCTCAGACAGCGCACGAAGCCGAACAACATGGATTTAAACGTGCAAAGCGACATGTGAATTTCAGTTAAGCCGCCACACCCCCTTCTGGCTCGCTGAGCGGAAGGGTATCAATGCGGGGAAGTCCGGCTTCGTCTGTCTGAGCGAAGCGAGTTTAGAAGCCGGCCGCATTGATGGCCTGGAGCGAAGGCACCCCGAAGGGGCGAGACGGAGGGTGCGCTTCTTTGGTTACTTTCTTGCCGCACAGCAAGAAAGTAACTCGGCCGTGACCGAAGGGAATCCCCGTGGGACCGGACGAACTCCGGACATTGGCCGACGTGTTAAGTCCACGCCCACAAAAACATCAGTGCTGTATGCGAAACAGCAGCAACTTTAAATCCCCACCCCCTCCCCCCAATCAGCGTATGCTGACTCCACACACAGGAGTCAGCCATGATCATCCGTAGACGCAACTGGCTTTACCAGCTTCCGGGAGAACGCGAAGTCCACAGCGTCTCCTTCAAGATTCCGCTGACCCTGGCGCAGGTCAAGGCCGAGCTGAAACGTACGATCGGGCGACCTGTCGAGATATGGGGGCGCAGCCTCGATACCCTGTCTCCGCTTGAGAGATAACCGGCATCGCCAGCCCCATCAGAAAAAACACATTGTTGTTTGCCGCGATATAGGGCACACTGTACCCAGCGGTCTTCAAGTGGTTCAGTTGCTGTTCGGTTCTTTCTTCGCGTTCGCGAAATTTCCCCTTCATCTCCCAGCTGTCTTGATGTTCGTCCCAAAGGGGGCGCGTTGCTCCCTTTTCAATTTTTCAAGGATATACAGACATGGCAACTGGCATTGTTAAGTGGTTCAACGATTCGAAGGGTTTCGGCTTCATTACTCCGGATGGCGGCGGCGACGACCTGTTCGCGCACTTCTCCGCGATTCAATCGCAAGGTTTCAAGACCCTGCCGGAAGGCGGCCGCGTGAGTTTTGACGTCACGGCCGGCCCTAAGGGCAACCAGGCAGCCAATATTCGCATCGCCGACTAAGTGCTTCGCCCAGGCAGACCTCACCGTCTGCTGCTACAGGCCCTGCCTCGCAGGGCCTGTTTGTTTTTCATAACAATGGAGCGGACATGGCTAAAGAAGAACTAATCGAAATGAACGGCGTGGTGGACGAAGTCCTTCCCGATTCGCGCTATCGCGTCATCCTGGAAAACGGTCACAACCTGATCGCCTACAGTGCAGGCAAGATGCGCAAGCATCACATCCGCATCCTCGCGGGTGACAAGGTCTCGCTGGAGCTGTCGACCTACGATCTTTCCAAGGGTCGCATCACCTTCCGTCACATCGAAGGCAGGACCCCGGGCGTACCGCCCGCCCGCCGCCGCCACTAAGCGGCATGCATTGACTAGCGGCCCCCTGTAGCGGGGTTGCGCTAGTTTACCGAGTTCACGATCTCGCCCCTGGCCCAGTCCGGGAAGCGCTTGTTGCTGATGCTGTTGGCGACCAGCTCGATCATGAAGCGGCTCAGGGCAGGCAATTCATCCTCCGCCCCGTCCAGCACATCGACCAGCATGTAGGTGAGCATGGTGCGGTGATTGTCCGGCAAGGTCGCAATCGCCGCGGCCAGGCAGGTACCACCCACAACCACATCGTTGAGCCGCTCGGCACCCATGGTTTCCATCAGGTCGCCAAAATCCAGTCTTCCAGTCGTCATTGCACAATCCTCCGTCGGTTGAGCGGGCATTCGCTGCCCGCGAGCGGATTGCGTATCAGGCAATCCCGGGAGTGCAAACCAGGCAGGGGCAGCAACACGCTGCCGCAGCTGGGTCAGTGATCCGATTGAAGCGTGGCCCTGAGGCGCAACACCTCGTCCATCAGTTGCTCGTAGCTCAGGGGCTGCATCGATTCCAGCGATGCTTCCATTTCCGCACTGCGCGCGCGTGGCGGCACCAGGCTGCGCACAATGCTGGCCTCGGCGGCGCTCAGCCACGAGGTCGAGAACTGCGTTGCGGAACCTTCGATATTCAGGCGGAGATGCTCGACCGCCTTCGACAACTGATAGATCTCCCAGTGACCGAGCTCGTTCTGGGTGTGCAGACGAAATAGCACCACCTCGACCAGCTCCAGCAAATAGCGCTTGGTTGAGAGTGCGTCCGGGGAGCGGCTGAGGCTGTCGCGAATATCCTCGACATATCTCATGCAGCCCGCCTTGCGGGTGCAGCCGAAACACGGAAAGCAGAGAACAGCGGGAAGACCGGCAGGTGGTACAGCATAGCGCGCCCTTTCAAGCAAGGTCAGCAGCCATGCCGGAGGCAGCAAGCCATTGATGGTCCATCTTAACAGCTAGCCGGGTTTGCACCGATGAGATTCGATACGCATGCACGGAATGGCAAGAGTGCATCGCTATGGGCTGAGCGCCTGCACCGCCGTCAGCCGGCTTTCGATTAGGATAGCAATCCTTGCCAGCCACGCAGAAAGCCGCGCCGCATGACCACCCACGCCGCCACCGCCGACGAAGCGGCCCACGCCGCCCGCAATGTCTGGCTGCTGGTGATGGCCCAGGCGCTCGGCGCCGCATCGGTGCCCATCATCATTTCGCTGGGCGGCATTGTCGGCCAGCGGCTGACCGACCTGCCCTCGCTCTCGACACTGCCGGTCAGCCTGTTCAGCCTCGGCCTCGCCTTGTCGACCATTCCTGCCGCGCTGCTGATGCGGCGTCGGGGACGACGTACCACCTACGCGCTGGGTGCGCTGATGGGCCTGAGTGCCGGGCTGGTCGCCGCCTGCGGCATCCTGCGCGAAAGTTTCTGGCTGTTCTGCGCCGGCACCCTGATTGCCGGTTTCTACGCCGCCTGCGTGCAGAGTTACCGCTTTGCCGCATCCGATTGCGTGGCGCCGCCGCAGCGCGCCAAGACCATCTCGCGCATCATGGTCGGCGGCCTGATCGCGGCAGTGATCGGCCCGCAGGTCGTGATCTGGACGCGGGATGCCCTGCCCGGCGCGCCCTTCGCCGGCAGCTTCTTCGGCCAGGCCGGGCTGGCCCTGCTCGCCCTGCCCCTGTTGCTGCGCTTGCGCATGCCGGCGCCGCAGACGGCTGCGGTAGAGGGCCCGGCGCGCTCCCTTGCCACCATCGCGCGCCAGCCGGCATTCTTCGTTGCGGTTGCCGCCGGCGTGGTGACCTACGGCGCCATGAGTTTCATCATGACCGCCGCGCCCATGGCCATGCTCGGCTGCGGACATGCGGTCGGCGCCTCGGTGCTGGGCATCCAGTGGCACGTGCTGGCGATGTTCGCACCGAGCTTCTTCACCGGCCATCTGATCGCGCGCTTCGGCAAGATCAGCGTGACCGGCGCGGGCCTGCTACTGATTGCGCTCTCCGGCCTGCTCGCGCTGTCGGGGCTGGAACTGCTGCACTTCTGGGGCTCGCTGATCCTGCTCGGCCTCGGCTGGAACTTCGGCTTCATCGGCGCCACCGCGATGGTGACCGATGTGTATGCGCCGTCCGAGCGCGCCAAGGTGCAGGCCTTCAACGACTTCCTGGTCTTCGGTACCTCGGCCCTGGCCTCCTTCGGCTCGGGGCATTTTCTCGGCACCGCCGGCTGGAGCGCCATCAACGCCGCACTGCTGCCACTCGTCGGCATGACTCTGCTCATGCTGGCCTGGCTGGCGCGGCACAAGCGGCACAGTGCCAGCGCGGTCTGCTAGAGTCGCGTTCATCCGCAACCACCTTCAGGGAGCCGTCATGAAACTCAAACCCACCCTCCTCGCCTGCTGCATCGCCGCCACCGGTCTCGGTGCCTGGGTCAGCACAGCCCAGGCTGCTGCGCCCATGGTCAAGACCCAGGCACCCGGCTACTACCGCGCCATGCTTGGCGATTTCGAGGTCACCGCGCTGTCCGATGGCACCGTGGCCCTGCCGGTGGACAAGCTGCTCAAGAACATCAGCGCGCTCGATCTGAAGAAGGCGCTGAAATACCATCACCTGAACCTGCCGGTCGAGACCTCGGTGAATGGTTTCCTCATCAATACCGGCGCCAAGCTGGTGCTGGTCGATACCGGCGCCGGCGCATTGTTCGGCCCGACCCTGGGCAAGCTGGTCGCCAACCTCAAGGCGGCCGGTTACCAGCCCGAGCAGGTGGATGAGATCATCATCACCCACATGCATCCGGATCATGTCGGCGGCCTGTCGGTGGACGGCCAGCGCGTATTCCCGAATGCAACCGTGCGTGCCGAACAGGAGGATGCCGACTACTGGCTCAGCGCCGAGCAGATGGCAGCCGCGCCGGAGGATGCCAAGGGTTTCTTCCAGGGTGCGCAGGCCATGCTCAAGCCCTATGTGGATGCCGGCAAGTTTGTTGCCTTCAAGGGTGATGGCGAACTGCTGCCGGGCATACGCGCGCAGGTGACGCATGCGCATACGCCGGGGCACAGCGTGATCGCGGTGGAAAGCCAGGGCAAGCGCCTGCTGCTGCTGGGTGACCTGATCCATGTGGGTTCGGTGCAGTTCGACCGCCCCAAGGTCGCCATCGGCTTTGACAGCGACAGCAAGAACGCGGTGAAGCAGCGCATCAAGGTCTTCAACCAGGCAGCGAAGAACGGCGACCTCGCCGGGGCGGCCCACCTGTCCTTCCCGGGGCTCGGCCATATCCGCCGCACCACCACGGGTTACGACTGGATTCCGCTCAGCTACCAGAGCGCGCCGTAAGCGCCTGAGGCGAGCAGCGGCGCGCTGCGTTCAGCGGGCGCCGCCCACCATCTCGGCACGCCGCCGCGCCTGTGCAGCCAGGGCGGCATCGCCACGCGCAGTGGCGAGTCGCTCCTGCACACCCAGCCAGGCCAGCAAGGGTCGGCGCCAGCCCTGCGCGGACGCCGTCTCGATCGCGAGGGCCACGCCTTCCGGCGGCAGGGCATTGCGCCGCAACAGCACGCCGGCCGCGATCAGCCGCGGCAGCGGCGCCTCAATGCGCGCCAGGCTGGCAGCATCGCTGAAGCCCGCATAGTGCGCCGGCAACAGCGCAAGCTCGGCCGGCCGTCCGGCAAGAAAAGCGGCGTAGGCACGCGCACGTTCACCGGCATCAGCCGCGAGCGTCACATAGCCGGCGCATTCACCATCTGCGGCAACGCTGGCCACATCAAGTGCGCAGCGCGTCAACTCGGCCACGGCGACCTGATCGGCCTGTCCGGTACTGGCCAGCTCGCTGCGTGCACGCGCGAAGGCAACATTGGCGAGCCGGGTTTCGCCACGCAACCAGGCTTCGGTGTAGGCATCCAGCGAGGCCTTGGCATTGGCCTGCCACTCGGGCGGCGTCGGACCGCTGGCACAGGCGGCGAGCAGGAGCGCGGCCATGCCGGCAGAAAACAGGGATGACTTCATGGCGGGCTGATCTCCGTCGGACGCGAGAAGGGCCACTTGCGGTTGATCTCGTCGATCAGGCGCGAGGTCTTGCGCAAACTCATTTCGACTTCGGCGCGCAGTGCGCCGAGATCGGCGGAAGCACCCTGCACGTCGGCGAGGATGGCATCGGCGCGCTTCAGGCTGCCGCGCGCATCGGCGAGCAGGCCGTGCAGTTCGGCCAGCGTCGCCTGCGAGGTGTCGGCCAGGCCGCCGCTGGCGAACAGGCGGCGCTCGGTCTGCGCCAGCAGGCGATTGAGATGATCGAGCGTGTCGATGAGCTTTTTCGCTTCCGCCTCGCTCCCCATCACGGCGCCGAGCACGCCCTGCTTGCCGCTCATGCGCCCGGTCACGGTTTCCACATGCGTGAGCGCATTGGCGAAGGGTGAGCCCTGCGCGGTCAGCTGCTCCAGGTTCTCGATCAGCATCTTGGCATTGGCCAGTACCAGCGGCAGTTGCTCGCTGGCGTCACCGCGCAGCAGCGGGCGCTCCTCGCCGTCGGCCATGGGCGGATCGTCGAGCAGGGCAGAGAAGACGCGCAGGCGCGCTTCGCCAACGATGCCGCGCTCCAGCGTGAAGATGCTGGAGCTGCGCAGCCAGCGCGCATCCTTCTTCCACACATCGACGAGCACGCGCACCTGGCCGTCGTCGGCGAGCTCGACGCGGCGCACGCGGCCGACCGGAAAACCGGAGAAGGTGAGGTCCATGCCCGGACGCACGCCTTCGGAGTTCTCGGTCATCAGCACCAGCGACTGGGTTTCCGCAAACAGGCCACGCGCCGCCATGACATAGATGACAAAGGCGACGATGAGGCCGATGGTGACGACAATGAGGGCAATCGCCTTGCGTTCGGCATGGACGCCGGGCGGCGCGGAGGAAGGTTTGTCCATGGTCACAGGAACTCGATGACTAGCAGCAGGATTTCAATGCAGAGCAGCACGCCGAAGGTCAGCACGGTGCTGTTGAGGGTGGCCACGCTGACGGCGAAGAGCAGGGTCTTGAGGGCCAGTGCCAGCAGCACGATGGGATCGAATACCTGGCCGACGGTATGCGTGAAGGTGGCCAGCCCCCAGGGCGTGAGGCCATACACGCCGAGGTAGGCAATGGCCAGCGCCAGCGCGCTGCTCACGGTCGCGAGGGCGATCACCAGCATGCTGCGGCTGATCACGTGCGGACTGCTCACCTCGCCTTGTGGTGTCGGCATGAGGGCGACGTTGATGGCAGCCAGCAGGGGCAGCAACTCGACCACGAGCAGGCGCATCACGGTGCTGAGGGCAAACTGCGACAGGCCGTAACTTTGCGTGGTGACGACGACGATGTGCACGATGGCCAGGCTGAGCAGGCCGGACAGCAGCACGAAGCGCGGCAGGATCTGGGCCGCATCCGTCCACAGGCACTGCGCCGCCTCGCGGCGTACAGCCAGCGTCCAGGTTGCCGGCGTGATGGCGGCCAGCAGGCGGCTGGCCGCCTCGACAAATGGCCGCGTAGTGCGGGACAGCACGGTAAGCGGTGGACTCATGCAAACCTCGGGTGGGGTGCAGCAGGCATCACGCGTGTTGCGTGGCACCTGCGCCGGTGGTCATGCCTTGCGGCCATTGTAGCGAGTCCGCCGGCTCAGCTCTCGCTGAGGTTGAGACGGGAAGCGAGAATGGCGATCAGCAGCGAGGCAATCGCCGCCAGCCAAAGCGCCGCAAGCCCCAGCCAGGGGTAGATGGCAGCGCCGAGCAGGCCGCCGCCGATCAGGCCCAGCCACAGCCAGAGATAGCCGCCCCAGGCAATCTTGTCGGGGCGGACCATGTTGCGCGCAAGGCCCTGCCCCA
This sequence comes from Rhodocyclaceae bacterium, assembly GCA_019750575.1. Classification (GTDB taxonomy): domain Bacteria; phylum Pseudomonadota; class Gammaproteobacteria; order Burkholderiales; family Rhodocyclaceae. The sequence goes on from JAIEOJ010000161.1 coordinate 19,788, forward strand.
GCTTGACCAGGGTGCCGGTCATGTAGGTCACGCCGGTGGTGACCTCGCCGCTGCTGCCGACAAAGATGCAGTTGATTGCGCCCATGGCCATGGCGGTCAAGGCCACAGCAAGCGTGTGCATGTCGCCGGCATGCGTAGCGGCGGCAAGGGTCAGCAGCAGCGTCACCAGCATGAGCACGCTGATGGAACGGCCGCGCGTGCCGCGATAGGCGAACAGGGTGCCGAGCATGACACCGAAGACGAAGGCGAGGATGAGGCCGCCCGAGATCAGGGCATGGTGCCAGTCCTCGACCATGCCGACGGCGAGCCGCGTGGAATTGCCGCTCATGAAGGACACGAAGAAGCCGCCGAGATAGATGAAGCCCAGCGCATCGACATAGCCCGAGAGTGCGGCGAGGGCAATCGCGAAGAGGCGCAGTTTGAGTCCGTAATTGGTCATGTTCGACAGCCGGCTATGCAACAGTGACTACGATAGCAGCCTGTGCATGGGCATGAAGGCGGATTAACCAGCGCCACCGGCGTTTATTCGGCTGTCCCCGCCAGAAGCGCATCGGGACGGGTGCGGCTTTCCGCTGCTGCGGTGCACATCAGGTCGCGCACATGGCCTCAAGTGTCTTGCGGGTATAGCCTTCGACGTAATCGACCAGGGCATCGGATGCGGTGCGCGCAGCCGCTTCATCTTCAGCGGCAATCGCTTCGGCGATCGCGGCGTGATGCACCGAGACCTTGTGCAGGTCGCCGAAACGGCTGAAATACAGATACCAGAAACGCCGCGTCTGCGCCTGAATCGCGGACATGGCCACCTGCGCGTACTTGTTGCGCGCAGCCGCCATCACCAGCTGGTTGAACTCGCGGTCGGTATCGATGAAGAGCTCGGCATCGTTTTCATCGGCCGCACAGCGGAAGCGCGTAGCCAGATCGAGGAAAGCCTCGCGCTGGGCGGGACTGGCCTCGCGCGCGGCACGACCGGCGAGCAGCCGCTCCAGATCACGGCGCACCTCGATGAGGCGGAACTGGTCGGCAATGTCGATCGGCGCAATGATCACGCCGGCACGCGGCAGGATCTGCACCGTGCCCTCGGCGGCAAGACGCTGCAGGGCCTCGCGAATGGGCGTGCGACCAAGGCCGATGGCTTCGCTCAGGGCCTTTTCCGACACCTTGGCGCCCGGGGCAAGCTTGGTGTTGACGATCATTTCCTCAATGATCTGGTAGGCCTGCAGGGCCTGGCTCTGATCCCCGGCCGCCTGCGCTTGTCGTTGCTGCTTGCGTGGCATATCGCTCCCTTTTTGCATCACCTGCCGACACGGTGCCGGCGGCAATGCCTGCTTATTTGCAATATTAATCTCTTTGATGTTATCTTTCATTTGTACAACTGATATGTCAGAGGTACTTCAGATGTTGGCAGCATTTGAACTGCCTGGTCTGCCGGCTTTTTGCCACGGGCCGGGACTATCCACCCAGAGGAGCTCACTAATGAAAAAACAGGCAACACCGGGCAAACAACGTCTTGTCCACACCGCACTGATCGCCGCCATGGCGGTTTCGATCCCCGCCTTCGCCCAGAGCGTGACCGTGGCCACCAAGCTGCCGGGCAAGGTTCACCTCCTGCCGGCGACGCTGGAAACCACACAATGGGGCTGGTTCGACAATGCCCAGGCACCTGTCCTGACGGTCAACTCCGGCGACACCGTGGTCATGGAAACCATGATGCACTCGCATAACCAGGTGGTGCCGGGCAAGACCATCGAGGAGCTGAAGAAGCTGCGCACCGACCACCCCGGCCGCGGCCCGCACACCCTGACCGGTCCGATCTACGTTGAAGGCGCCGAGCCGGGCGACGTGCTCAAGGTCAAGATGAACCGCATCGTGCCGCGCGCCTATGGCACCAACTTCAACATCCCGGGCATGTTCGGCCAGTTCCCGCAGGAATACCAGGATGGTCAGGTGAAGTACCTGTACCTGGACATGGAGCGCAAGGTCGCCGAGTTCCTGCCCGGCATCGAAGTGCCGCTGCGCCCCTTCCCCGGCACCACCGGTGTTGCACGCGCCGAACCGGGCCGCTACAGCAGCGTGCCGCCAGGCGAATATGGCGGCAACATGGACATCCGCGACCTGCAGGAAGGTGCCACCCTGTACCTGCCGGTATGGGTCAAGGGCGCACTGCTGTGGTCGGGCGACTCGCACGCTGCGCAGGGTAACGGCGAGGTCAACCTGACCGCGATCGAAACCGCCTACAAGGAGCTGAACGTCACGGTTGAAGTGGTCAAGAACATGAAGCTCGACATGCCGCGCATCGAGACCGACAAGAGCTGGATCACCGTCGGCTTCGACAAGGACCTGAACCTGGCCTACGACGGCGCCCATGCACAGACAATCAAGTTCCTGTCCGAGCAGCGCAAGATCAGCGGCGCCGAAGCGGCGGCACTGATGCCCAAGGTGTCGGACTGTCGTGTCTCGCAGGTGGTGAACGTCAAGAAGGGTGTGCACTGCCTGAACCCGAAGGACGTGAAGGCACGCGGCATTCCGGAACGTCCGACGGCTGACACCAAGGACAGCTACGTGACCGCCGCCGTGGACGCCGACCTCAACAAGGCCATGGACAATGCCTCGCGCACCATGATCGAACGCCTGCAGAAGGAAAAGGGACTCAACCGTCTCGACGCCTACGGTCTGGCTTCGGTGACCATGGACTGCCGTGTCGGCGAGGTTCAGGCGGACAAGAAGGCCATCCACTGCCTGATCCCCAAGAGCACCTGGGTTACTGCAAAGAAGAAGTGATGATGAAGGCAAAGTGTGGATACTCCACGGTCCGCGCTTTGCTGGTGGGCCTCCTGCTGCTGTCGCAGCAGGGGGTTCATGCGGCAATGCAGGTCGTCACGACGACATCGGACCTGAAGAGCCTGGTCGAGGCAGTCGGCGGACCGCATGTCACTGTCACTTCTCTGGTGCCGGCGGGTAGCGAGGCCGAGGAATATGCGCCGCGCCCCCAGGATATTGACCGCTTGCGCGCGGCCGACATGGTGGTGCGCATCGGACTGGATTACGACCTGTGGCTGGACCGGCTGCTGCGCCAGACCGGACGGCGCGCGCTGGCGCGCGGCGGCGAAGCCTATGTGGATGCCTCGAATGCCATCGTCCTGCTTGAGGTCAAGGGTGGCGGTGTCGGCGGTGGCGGCCACGCGCACGGGGTCGGCAATCCCCACTACTGGCTGGACCCGAACAATGCCGCCGTGATCACCGGCAATGTGGTGGAAGCACTGGCGCGGCTGGACCCGGGCAACGCGAAATTCTACGAACGGCAGCGCAACGAGTTTCTGGCGCGCCTCGACGAACGCATCAAGCAGTGGGCGAGCCGGCTGGCGCCGCTGGCAGGCAAGCCGCTGATCACCTATCACAACAACTGGCCCTATCTGGCGCGCCGCTTCCGCCTCAATTTCATCGGCACGCTGGAACCGCGTCCCGGTGTGGCGCCGAGCGCGGCCGAACTGGCGCGGCTGATCAAGCGCATGCAGGCCGAGAAAGTGGCCGTCATCGTGCGCCATCCGCAGGAACCGAGCCGGGATGTGGACTTTCTTGCCCGCAAGACCGGCGCGCGCGTCGCCGTGCTCGCCGCCTCGGTCGGCGACCTGCCGCAGGCGCAGGACTATTTCAGCCTGTTTGATACCAATGTGGCCGCCCTGCTGGCGGCCTTCGGAGAACCGACGCCATGAATGACGCGCTCGAACTGCTGGCCCTGCCCTTTGCCGCCAGCCTGCTGCTGATCGGCATTCACTGCCAGTTCGGCCTGCATGTGCTGAAACGCAATGTGGTGTTCGTCGATCTGGCGCTGGCCCAGTGCGCCGCGCTCGGCGCCACCGTGGCCTTCATGCAGGGCCATCTGCCGCAGAGCGTCGGTGCCTATGCCTGGTCTCTGGGCTTTGCCTGGGGCGCGGCGCTGCTCTTGTCCCTGATCCGCTATGCGCCGACGCGCATCGCCCCGGAAGCCCTGGTCGGCGTGCTCTACGTGGCGGCAGCGGCCGGCGCCATGCTGCTGATCGAGCAGGCGCCGCAGGGTGCCGAACATCTGAAGCAGATACTGACCGGCAGCGTGCTGACCGTCAGCGCCGAAGAACTGTACCGGGTCGCCCCGCTCTACGCGCTGATCGGCGGCGCGCTCGCCTTCGCCGGCTGGCGCGGCTGGCTGGGCCGCAGCGGCATGGCCGGCTGGCTGGCCGACCTCGGCTTCTATGCCGCCTTCGGCCTGGTGGTGACCAGCTCGGTGGCGCTGGC
>JAIEOJ010000153.1 GCA_019750575.1 Rhodocyclaceae bacterium
TCGCCACGCCGCTTACGACCACGGCTATTTCTTCATCAGCAGCTTTATTGAGGACCATATCGCGCACCACGCCCGCATCCTCCAGAGCGGGACTTGAGTCCGCCTGTACTGGCCCTATCCAGGCGGTAAGAGTATCCTTACACCTCTAGACAAGCATCACCGGAGCCCATCATGGCCGGCCTGACCAAAGACACCCCGATTCCCACCGAAATTAAGCTGCACCAAGCCTCGCGCGTAATGGAGCTGACCTTCGACAACGGCAGCAGCTTCCGCTTGCCCTACGAGTTCCTGCGCGTGTATTCGCCCTCCGCCGAAGTGCGCGGCCACGGCCCCGGCCAGGAAACCCTGCAGACCGGCAAGAAGGATGTCGAGATCGTCGACCTCCAGCCCATGGGCCATTACGCCGTCAAGCTGATCTTCTCGGACGGCCACGACACCGGCATCTATTCCTGGGACCTGCTCTACAACATGGGCATGCACCAGGAAGGCATGTGGATGGAATACCTCGACAAGATCAAGAGCGCCTGCGCCAGCCGTGAGCCTACGCATCAAAGCGGCGGCGGTTGTGGTGGTGGCGGTGGCTGCGGCAGCATGGGCGGCAGTCACAATCACGGCGGTGGCGGCTGCGGCCACCATCACTGAGGACGGCAGACCATGAGCCAGACCCATTTCGGTTTCGAAACCGTCAACGAAGGCGAGAAGGCCAAGCGCGTCGCTGGCGTATTTTCCTCGGTCGCCGGCAACTACGACGTCATGAACGACCTGATGTCGGGCGGCCTGCACCGGATCTGGAAGAAGTTCACCATCGGCGTGGCCAATCCACGCCCCGGCGAACGCCTGCTCGACGTGGCCGGCGGCACCGCCGACCTGTCCTCGGCCTTCCTCAAGAAGGTCGGCGCATCGGGCCAGGTCTGGCTCACTGACATCAACAACGCCATGCTCACGGTCGGTCGCGACCGCCTGCTCGACGAAGGCCGCCTCACGCCGACCGCGCAGTGCGATGCCGAGAAGCTGCCCTTCCCCGACAACTACTTCGATATCGTCACGGTGGCCTTCGGCCTGCGCAACATGACGCACAAGGACAAGGCACTGGCGGAGATGAGGCGGGTTCTGCGCCCGGGCGGACGCCTGCTGGTGCTGGAGTTCTCCAAGGTGTGGGAACCGCTGTCCAAGGCCTACGACCTCTACTCCTTCAAGCTCCTGCCCTGGATGGGCGAAAAGGTCGCCGGCGACGCCGCCAGCTACCGCTATCTGGCCGAATCCATACGCATGCATCCGGACCAGAAAACTTTGGCCGAAATGATGGAACAAGTCGGCCTGGAACGTGTCGAATACTTCAACATGACTGCGGGCATCGTGGCACTGCACCGCGGCTACAAGCTCTGAACCAAGCCACATCCATTCGAGGAGAAATAATGAAGCGTATTCTGAGTACCGCTTTCGCTGCGGTTCTTGCTGTCGGCCTGAACGGCGCCATGATTTCCGATGCGGAAGCCAAGCGCATGGGCGGCGGTAGTTCTTCCGGCCTGAAGCGTGACAGCAGCATCATGAAGCGCGATGCCGCCCCGACCCAGAACACCGCCACCCCCAGCCAGGCCAGCAAGCCGGCAAGCGCCGCCGCACCCGCCGCGGCTGCGGCCCAGCGTTCCGGCATGAGCCGCTGGATGGGCCCGATCGCCGGCCTCGCCGCCGGTCTCGGCCTCGCCGCCCTGTTCTCGCACCTCGGCTTGGGTGAGGAAATGGCCAACTTCTTCATGATCGCCCTCATGGTCATGGCAGCCATCTTCATCCTGCGCATGGTCCTCGGCCGCAAGAAGCAGGCACAGCAGCCCATGCAGTACGCAGGCGTCAGTGCCGGCAACGCACACAACCCCGGCGACACCATGCAGTTCAACGCCGGCTATGAAGCCACGCACTCGGCACCGCCTGAAGCCGGCAGCATCCCCGCCGGCTTCGACGCCCCGGGTTTCGTGCGCCAGGCCAAGCTGAACTTCGTGCGCCTGCAAGCCGCCAACGATCGCGGCGACATGACCGACATCAAGGGCTTTACCTCGCCCGAGCTGTTTGCCGAGATCCAGATGCAGTACGAGGAGCGCGGCCGCTCGACGCAGCAGACCGATGTGGTCCAGCTCGACGCCGACCTGCTCGATGTCAGCATCGAAGGCAGCAACGAAATCGCCAGCGTGCGCTTCCATGGTCAGATCCGCGAAAGCGCCAATGCGGCGCCGGAATACTTCAACGAAGTCTGGCACCTGGTGCGCCCGCGTGACAACTCGCGCGGCTGGGTGGTGGCCGGCATCCAGCAGGCCGAATAAGCCCCGCTGCAACACTGTGAAAAACCCGGGCCTGCCCGGGTTTTTCTTTTCCGCGCCCGGCGCGCGGTATGATTCGATCCATGCTCGAACAGCCCATCATCCTCGCCCTCAATCATGTGATCGCACGCTCGCCCTGGGCGCGCGAAAGGCTGGCCCCGTTTGCCGGACGCGAAGCCGTGTTCGCCATGCCGCCCTTCCGCCTGCAGCTGCTGGTGACTGCGGACGGCCTGTTCGCGGCAGGGCACGGCACTGCCGATGTGGAAATCGCGCTGCCCGCCGATACACCGCTGACCGCCCTGCAAGGCACGGACAAGGTGATGCGCAACGCACGCATCAACGGCTCGGTCGAGCTCGCCGATACCCTGGGCTTCGTGCTGCGCCACCTGAGCTGGGATGTCGAGGAAGACCTGTCGCGCGTGGTCGGCGACATTGCCGCCCACCGCATCGCCACCAGCCTGCGTGCGCTCACGGCCTGGCAAAAACAGGCGGCGCGGAACCTGGCTGAAAACGCCACCGAATACCTGCGCGATGAAACCGGCCTGCTGCCCTCGCCGCAGGAAATCGCCAGCTTCTCCGACGAAGTTGATCGCCTGCGCGACGATCTGGCTCGCCTCGAGAAGCGGCTGCAGAAACTCGGCTGAAGCTGAGACAGTCCTGATCAACAAAAAGGGCGCGGCGGATATCCGCCACGCCCTTTTGTTTGGGAAGGGATGAGTTACTTCCGCGGCTGACTCTGTTCCGCCACCTTGTCGAAGTCGGCCTTGACCGCCCTGTCCTCTTCCGCACCGCCCAGGGCCTTGTAGAGATTGGCCGCATTGGCCAGCAGGGCACTGCGGGTCTGGATGGCCGCCTGCTGCGCGGTGAAGGATTCACGCTGCGCATCCAGCACTTCGAGGTAATTGGAAATGCCGCCCTTGTAACGGGCATCCGCCAGCTTGAGGCGCTCGGTCTGCGCACGTTCGACCGCCTCCAGCGACGTCAGCTGCTTGGCCAGTTCCTCGCGCGCCACCAGCAAATCGGCAATTTCCTTGAAGGCCTGCTGTATGGTCTTTTCGTACTGGGCAACCGCAATCACCTTGCGTGCCTCGGCCACGTCCAGATTGTTGGCAGTGCGGCCCCAGTCGAACAGCGGCATGCTGAGTGTGGGCGTGAAGGTCCAGGCGCCATTGCCGCTGTCAAACAGACCCGAGAGTGCCGGTGCGGCGCTGCCCACCGTGCCGCCGATGCTGAGGCGCGGCAGGAAAGCGGCACGCGCGGCACCGATATTGGCGTTGGCAGCCTGCAGCTGCAATTCAGCCGCCATCACGTCCGGACGCTTCAACAGCACCTCGGAGGGCACGCTGACGTTGAGGTCGGCGACCACGCCCTGCTCCGTCAGACGCTTGCCGGCCGGCAGCTCCTTCATCAGATTGGGTTCGCCCACCAGCAGCACCAGGGCGCTGGCGGCAGCGGCGCGCTGTCGCGTCAGATTGGCCAGGTCGGCCTTGGCCTGCTCGAGCGCACCATCGGCCTGCAGATAGTCGAGATCACCGGCAATGCCGACCTCGCGGCGCTTGGCGAGAATGTCACGGCCTTCCTGACGGGCGCGCACGGTTTCCTCGGCGACCTTGGCGCGGTCTTCCGTTTCCAGCACGGTGAAGTAGGCGTTGGCCACATCCGTGATCAGGCTGAGACGGAAAGCACGCTGGGCTTCTTCGGTGGCGAGATAGTTGTTGAGCGCGGCCCGGGACAGATTGGCAACCCGCCCCCAGAAGTCGAGCTCGAACGCAGGCAGGCCGATACCGCCGTCATAGCGGCGCGTGTAGAGCTGCTGGCCGGTAGTGGAAACGCTGCCCGGCACGCGCGCAGCGGTCTGGCCGCCGGTGATGTTCAGCGTGGGCAAACGGTCGGCACGCTGCACGCCATACAGGCCGCGCGCCTCTTCGACGCGGGCCACGGCAATGCGCAGATCACGGTTGTAATCCAGCGCGGTGGTGATCAATGCCTGCAGGCGCTGATCCGGGAAGAACTCGCGCCAGGGCGTGTTGTCGATATTGCGCTGCCCCGTGGCACTGGCTTTGCCCCAGTCGCCCGCAACCGGTGCGGCCGGGCGCTCGTAGAAGGGTGCCAGCGAGCAGCCGCTGGCGAGCAGTGCGCCTGCGACAGCCAGCGCGGTACAGGTTTTATTCAACATGACTGTCTCCGGAAGTGCGTGCATCGTCGATATGCCTGGGCCCGACCTTGCCCGGGAAGAGGCGGCGCATCACGACAAAGAATACCGGCACGAGAAAGACGGCAAGTATGGTTGCACCGAGCATGCCGCCGATCACGCCGGTACCGACGGCGTGGCGGCTCTGGGCACCGGCACCGCTCGAGATGGCCAGCGGCAGCACGCCGAGGATAAACGCAATCGACGTCATCAGGATGGGGCGGAAGCGCAGACGGCAGGCTTCCAGCGTTGCCTCCATCAGACTCATGCCCTTGTCCTGCAGTTCGCGGGCGAACTCGATGATCAGGATCGCATTCTTGGACGACAAGCCGATGATAGCGATCAGGCCGACCTTGAAATACACGTCGTTGGGCATGCCGCGCGCATGCACGGCCAGCAGCGCGCCGAAGATGCCCAGCGGCACCACCAGCAGCACCGCGAAGGGGATCGACCAGCTCTCGTAGAGTGCCGCCAGCGCGAGGAAAACCACGATCAGCGAGAGGCCGAACAGGAAGGGTGCCTGGTTGCCGGACACCTTTTCCTCCAGCGAGGTGGTGGACCACTCAAAACCGAAGCCCGGCGGTAGCTTGTCGGCCATGGCTTCCATCTGCGCCATCGCTTCGCCCGAGCTCTTGCCCGGTGCCGGATTGCCGGCGATCTTGACCGAGGGCATGCCGTTGTAGCGATCCACCTTGGGCAGCCCGACCGTCCAGACAGGCTTGGCGAACTCGCCCAGCGGCACCATCTCGCCGCGAGTATTGCGCACCGGCAGACGCATCACGTCTTCCGGGCTCTTGCGCAGATCGCCCTCCGCCTGCATCTGCACGCGCAGGATGCGGCCGGCACGAACGAAGTCGTTGATGTAGGAAACACCGAGGGTGGACTGCAGCGTCGTGTTCAGCTCAGCCAGATCGATCGACAGCGCGCGCGCCTTGACGCGATCAACTTCCAGCGTGACCTGCGGCGCCGGCTCCTGGCCTTCCGGACGCACACCGGCCAGCGCGGGATTCTGCGCGGCCATGCCGAGCAGCATGTTGCGCGCCTCCATCAGCTTCTCGCGGCCCTGACCGGAGCGGTCCTGCAGACGGAAGTCAAAGCCGCCGGCAGCGCCGAGCTCCGGAATCGGGGGCGGATTCACGCCGATGATGAAGGCGTGCTTGATCGCGGACATCGCCATGAAGCCGCGGCCGATCACGCTTTGCACGCTGTTTGCCTTGTCCTTGCGCTGATCCCAGTCCTTGAGCCGGACAAAGGCCAGCGCCGCATTCTGGCCGCGGCCGAAGAAGGAGAAGCCGAGCACACCGATGACATGCTCAACTTCCGGCTGGTTCAGGTAGTACTGTTCAAGCTGCTTGAGCACATCCGCCGTACGTTCGGCGGTGGCGCCCGGTGGCAGTTGCACCAGATTGATGAAGTAGCCCTGATCTTCCTCGGGCAGGAAGCTGCCGGGCAGCTTCATGAACAGACCTACCGTGACGGCGATGATCACGGAATAGATCGCCAGCCACAGGCCGGTCTTGCCCAGCACGGATGCGACCCTGTTGCGGTAGCCGTCGCTGGCGCGGACGAAGAAGCGGTTGAACCGGCCGAAGAAGCCCGTCTGTTCTTCCGGCTTGACCGTATGCGGCTTGAGGATGGCCGCGCACATGGCCGGCGTCAGCGTCAGCGCCATCAGTGCAGAGAAGGAAATCGACAGGATCAGGGTCATCGCGAACTGGCGATAGATCGCGCCCACCGAGCCGCCGAAGAAGAGCATGGGCAGGAATACCGCGCACAGCACCAGGGTGATGCCGATGATGGCGCCGATGATCTGGTCCATGGCCTTGCGCGTCGCATCGCGCGGCGAGAGATGCTCCTCGCTCATGATGCGCTCGACGTTCTCCACCACCACGATGGCGTCGTCGACGACGATGCCGATGGCCAGCACCATGGCGAACAGGGTCAGTACGTTGATTGAGTAGCCGAGGGCATACAGGCCCATCAGCGCACCGATCAGCGATACCGGCACCACCACCGCAGGAATGATGGTGGCGCGCCAGCTGCCGAGGAAGAGGAACATCACCACGACCACCAGCACCATGGCTTCGGCCAGGGTGTGCAGCACTTCCGTAATCGAGATATCGACGAAGGTCGAGGTGTCGTAGGGCACTTCCCACTTCAGGCCGGGCGGAAAGTATTCCGACAGCTCGTTCATGCGCGCCTTGACCGCCTTGGCCACGTCCAGCGCATTGCCGGTCGGCGCCACACGCACCGCAATCGCTGCAGTCGGCGTTCCATCCATGCGCGCGCTGATGTCATAGCTCTGACCGCCAAGTTCGACACGGGCAATGTCCTTGACGCGTACGGCGGAGCCATCGGGTCGGGTCTTGATGAGGATGTTGCCGAACTCTTCCGGCGTGGTCAGGCGGCTGCGCGAGACGATGATCGCGTTGAGCTCCTGACCGGCAGGGGCCGGGTTCTGGCCGATTTCACCGGTCGCCAGCTGGATGTTCTGTGCGCGCACGGCGGCCGCCACATCGGCGGGCGATACCGCATAGGCATGCAGCTTGGACGGGTTGAGCCAGATACGCATCGAGTACTCGGTGCCGAACAGGATGGCCTCACCCACGCCCGGGACACGACGGATCGGGTCGAGCACGTTGGCAGCGGCATAGCTGCCGAGGTCGATCGCATTCTTCGTGCCGTCCGGCGAGTACAGCGAGATGAACATCAGGTAGTTGCGTGCCGGCTTGACCACCGGGATACCGATGCGGCGCACATCGTCGGGCAGACGTGCCTCGATGCGCTTGTAGCGATTCTGCGCCTCGACCGAGGCAATATCGATGTTGGTGCCTGCCTTGAAGGTCAGCGTCAGCGTGCCGGCACCCAGCTCCGACGAGGACTCCATGTAGAGCAGATTCTCGATGCCGTTCATTTCCTGTTCGATCAGGGCAACGACGGTTTCCTCGATGGTTTCTGCGGAGGCGCCGGGATAGGTGATGTTGAAGGCGATGGACGGCTGGGCCACGGCCGGATACTGCGCCACCGGCAACTTGGTCAAGGCCAGCAAGCCGCCCATCGTGATGATGATGGCGATCACCCACGCGAAGACGGGCCGATCAATGAAGAATTTTGAAAGCATGATCAGTCGCCCTTCTTTGCTTCGGCGGGAGTGTCAGCGGCAGCAGGTTTTGTGGCTGCGTCCTGGCTGAGCGGCGCGAGCGCGACATCCGGCGTCACCACATTGGCCTTGACGACGCCACCCGGACGCGCTTTCTGCAGACCGTTCACGATCACTTTCTCGCCCTGCGTGAGACCGTCGATGACGATCCAGTCAGTGCCGCTCATGCCTGAGGTCTTGATTGGGCGGACGGCAACCTTGCCTTCCTGATCAACCACCATGACCGTCTGGCCGAGCGTGGATTGCGCCACCGCGCGTTGCGGCACGCGAATCACGTTGTCCATGCGCGCCTGGGCGAAACGCACGCGCACGAACATGCCGGGCAACAGCTCCTTTTTCGGATTCGGTACTTCGGCGCGCAGGTTCACGGCACCGGTATCCGGATCGACCGCGAGGTCGCTGAACAACAGTTTTCCGGGCTGGCTGTAGGTGCTGCCGTCTTCGAGCACGATTTCAACGCGGGTGCTGTTGCTGCGCTCGAGCGATCCGTTCTTCAATTGTTGCTTGAGCTGCAGCAGTTCCGTATTGGTTTGCGAGAAGTTGGCGTAGAGCTTGTCGATCTGCTCGATGGTGGCCAGCTTGGTGGCTTCGCCACGGCCGACCAGGGCGCCTTCAGTGACCAGCGCGCGACCGATGCGGCCGGAGATGGGCGCCGGCACAATGGCGTTTTCCAGATCGATATTCGCCCTTGCCAGCGCAGCTTCGGCCTGCTTCAGCTGGGCTTCGGCCTGATCATATTCCTGCTTGCTGACGGCGCGGATTTCTAGCAGCGGCTTGTAGCGCTCCAGCGTGACCTTGGCCACGGCCACATTGGCCCTGGCTGCATCGGCGGCGGCGCGATACGTGCGCGGATCGATTACGAACAGGCTTTGTCCGGCCTTGACGTCCGAGCCTTCAACGAAGGTGCGCTTCTCGACCACACCCTCGACGCGCGCGCGGATCTCGGCGGTACGCCAAGCTTGCAGGCGACCCGGCAGATCGCGGGTCACGTTGCTGCTGCCGGGGGACACGGCGATCACGTCCACTTCCGGCGGCGGCGGCGCACCTGCACCTGCAGGACCGGCGGGTGCCTGGCTATTGCCGCAGGCGCTGAGCAAGGTTGCCATGACGAGGGCGAAGGCGGTGAGCTTGAATACGTGTGAGGATTTCATGTGCTGCTCCGTTGGGGTCGGCATTGGGTAAATGTTTTGCTGTCTGAATCGCGAATAGGGAAGCTGGCGCTAGGGCGCGTAGGCGTGCAGGAAGCAGTCGATGATCGCGCTGACGCGTGTATCCAGGTCATAGGGCTCGCGCTGCACGCCAAACAGCATGCGCGTACGCTCGACGCCGCTGAGCATGCCGTAGAGCATTTCGGCCGCGAAGAGCGGATCGTCGTTGCGCAATTTGCCGACCTGCATGGCACGCTCAAGGTAGTTGCCGAGCTGATCGAGCATCGCGACCGGGCCCAGCTGGTAGGTACGCTGCGCCATTTCGGGAAAGCGGCCGGATTCGGCCGCAATCATGCGCATCCACGCCACGCACTGGCCGGACAGCACACCTTCATAGTATTTGCGGCCGAACTCGATCAGGGTCTGGCGCGGATGGTCCGGGCTGCCGGACAGGGACACCAGAAACAGATTCATGTTATCGCGTGTCATTTCGTCAAACAGCGCTTCCTTGGTGGGGAAGTGGTTGTAGACGGTCTGCTTGGCGACGCCGGCGATCTGCGCGATGCGCTCGATACTGGAACGGTAGCCTTCCGTGGTGAAGGCCTCACGCGCCGCTTCGATGATGCGCTGCCGGTTGTCTTGTGAGGGAGGTGCCATAGTGGACTAGACTGTACAGTCCAAAATGGGCGCCGGCCAATTGAAAGTTTCTATTGGAAGTCGATTTATTGGCTTATGAACTGCTTGATCTGAAAGCAAAAAGGGCAGCCGAGGCTGCCCTTTTTGTTTGCATCGACGCTCGCTCAGTGCTTGCGCAGCTTCTGGATCAGCGCCACCTTGGCGGCGGCCTCGGCCAGCAGGGCGGCCTGGGCACGGGCAACATCCATGTCGCCGGCGCTGTTGGCCATGGCTTCCTCGGCCGACTTCTTGGCCTCGAGTGCCTTGGCTTCGTCCAGGTCGGTAGCGCGGATTGCGGTATCGGCCAGCACGGTCACGTGATTCGGCTGCACTTCGAGAATGCCGCCGTTCACGAACACGTACTCGGGCTGTTCCTGGTTGGGCACCTTGATCGCGACGGCACCCGGCTTGATACGGCTGATCAGCGGGGTGTGGCCGGGCAGAATGCCCAGTTCACCGGCTTCGCCGGGCAGCGTCACAAACTCGGCGAGACCGGAGAAGATCTTTTCCTCAGCGCTCACGACGTCGACATGTACTGTCATAGCCATCTTGATTCCTCGTTAGTCGAGGGTCGAACCAAGGCTCGACCCTCTGCCTAGACTTATTGCAGCGACTTGGCCTTTTCGACCGCTTCTTCGATGGCGCCAACCATGTAGAAGGCCTGTTCCGGCAGGTGGTCGTACTCGCCGTCCACGATTGCCTTGAAGCCCTTGATGGTGTCGGCCAGCGGGACGATCTTGCCGGGCGAGCCGGTGAAGACTTCGGCCACGTTGAACGGCTGCGACAGGAAGCGCTGAATCTTGCGGGCGCGGGTCACGGCCAGCTTGTCTTCCGGTGCGAGTTCGTCCATGCCCAGAATCGCGATGATGTCGCGCAGTTCCTTATAGCGCTGCAGCGTTTGCTGAACGCGACGGGCAACCGAGTAGTGCTCTTCGCCAACGATCTGCGGATCAAGCTGACGCGAGGTGGAGTCGAGCGGATCAACAGCCGGGTAGATACCCAGGGCGGCGATGTCACGCGACAGCACGACGGTAGCGTCAAGGTGCAGGAAGGTGGTGGCAGGCGACGGGTCGGTCAAGTCATCCGCAGGGACGTACACAGCCTGGATCGAGGTGATGGAGCCAACCTTGGTCGAGGTGATGCGCTCTTGCAGACGGCCCATTTCTTCAGCCAGCGTCGGCTGGTAGCCCACGGCGGAAGGCATACGACCGAGCAGTGCGGACACTTCGGTACCGGCCAGAGTGTAGCGGTAGATGTTGTCCACGAAGAAGAGGATGTCGCGGCCTTCGTCACGGAACTTCTCGGCCATGGTCAGACCGGTCAGCGCAACGCGCAGACGGTTACCGGGCGGCTCGTTCATCTGACCGAACACCATGGAGACCTTGTCCAGAACCTTGGAGTCTTCCATTTCGTGGTAGAAGTCGTTGCCCTCACGGGTACGCTCGCCCACGCCCGCGAACACGGAGTAACCACCGTAGCTCTTGGCGATGTTGTTGATGAGTTCCATCATGTTCACGGTCTTGCCGACGCCGGCGCCGCCGAACAGGCCGATCTTGCCGCCCTTGGCGAACGGGCAGATCAGGTCGATCACCTTGATGCCGGTGGGCAGCAGGTCAACCGACGGGGACAGCTCGTCGAACTTCGGCGCCTTGGCGTGAATCGGACGCAGCTCTTCGGTCGGGATCGGGCCGGCTTCGTCGATCGGGCGACCCAGCACGTCCATGATGCGACCCAGGGTGCCAACACCGACCGGCACCGAGATGGCCTTGCCGGTGTTCTTGACGCTCATGCCGCGGCGCAGGCCGTCGGACGAGCCCAGGGCGATGGTACGCACCACGCCGTCACCGAGCTGTTGTTGAACTTCAAAGGTCAGGCCGGCTTCGGCGGTGCTCATATTGGCGTCGTCGAGAAGCAGGGCGTCGTAGACCTTGGGCATGGCTTCGCGGGGGAACTTGATATCCACCACCGGGCCGATGCACTGGACGATGTTTCCGTTGCTCATGGTTATATCCTTAATACAGTAATTCGTTAACCAGCATTAGCAAGCTGCGCTGGATTGATTTGGCCTCGACATAACATTCGCTTTGCTCATGTTAGTTTCGTCCAATCAACCCGCGATCGCTGCGGCGCCGCCGACGATTTCCGAGATTTCCTTGGTAATCGCGGCCTGACGAGCCTTGTTGTACACCAGCTGCAGTTCCTTGATGACGCTACCGGCATTGTCGGTCGCGGCCTTCATGGCCACCATACGTGCCGACTGTTCCGACGCCATGTTTTCGGCAACCGACTGATACACCAGCGCTTCGACATAACGGAGCAGCAGGTCGTCGATCACGACCTGGGCTTCGGGCTCATACAGGTAGTCCCAGCCGGTTTCCGGCGTGCCGAGCTTGTCGCCCGCCAGCGGCAGCAGCTGGTCAACCACCGGCTCCTGCTTCATCGTGTTGATGAATCGGGTGCTGGCGATATAGACGGCGTCGAGCTCACCGGCCTGATAGGCATCGATGATGACCTTGATCGCACCCAGCAGCTTTTCCAGGTTCGGCGTGTCGCCGAGCTGGACTGCCTGAGCGACGACATTGCCGCCCATGCGCTGGGCGAAGCCCAGGCCCTTGTTGCCAAGGCAGGCGAGGCGGATGTCGCTGACACCCTCCTGTTCCCACTGGCGCATGTTGTTCACCAGCTGGCGCAGGATGTTGGTGTTCAGGCCGCCGCACAGGCCCTTGTCGGTGGTCACAAGAATGACGCCAACGCGCTCAATCTTGTCAGCCTTGGTCAGGAAGCGGTGCTTGTACTCGGTCAGGTTGGCGGCGGACAGGTTGGCTGCCAGCTGACGAACCTTCTCGGCGTACGGGCGGGCCGCCCACATCCGTTCCTGCGCCTTGCGCATCTTGGATGCAGCCACCATTTCCATTGCCTTGGTGATCTTGCGCGTGTTTTGCACGCTCTTGATCTTGGTGCGGATCTCTTTGCCTCCGGCCATGATCTCTCCTATTCAGGTATCAGGTGACGATCAGGCCCAGGACTTCTTGAACTCGACGATGGCAGCCTTGAGTGCGGCTTCATCATCCTTGTCCAGATTCTTGGAGGATTCGATCTTTTCCATCAGGGCAGCAGCCTTCTGGCTCACGTACTGGAGCAGAGCAGCTTCGAAAGCGAGGATCTTGGTGACATCGACGTCATCCATGAAACCTTCGTTCGAGGCATACAGCGACACGGCCATCTTGGAGACGGACTGCGGCGTGTATTGAGCCTGCTTCATCAGTTCGGTCACGCGGCGACCACGCTCGAGCTGCTTGCGGGTAGCTTCGTCCAGGTCGGAAGCGAACTGCGCGAAGGCAGCCAGTTCACGATACTGGGCGAGTGCCAGACGGATACCGCCGCCGAGCTTCTTGATGACCTTGGTCTGGGCAGCGCCACCGACGCGGGACACCGAGATACCGGCGTTCATGGCGGGACGGATGCCGGCGTTGAACAGGTCGGTTTCCAGGAAGATCTGGCCGTCGGTAATCGAGATCACGTTGGTCGGCACGAAGGCGGACACGTCACCTGCCTGGGTTTCGATGATCGGCAGTGCGGTCAGCGAACCGGTCTTGCCCTTCACTTCGCCGTTGGTCAGCTTCTCGACCCATTCTTCCGACACGCGAGCGGCACGCTCGAGCAGGCGGGAGTGGATGTAGAACACGTCACCCGGATAAGCTTCGCGGCCCGGCGGACGGCGCAGCAGCAGGGAGATCTGACGATAGGCCCAGGCTTGCTTGGTCAGGTCGTCGTAAACGATCAGCGCGTCTTCACCGCGGTCGCGGAAGTATTCGCCCATGGTGCAGCCCGAGTACGGTGCAATGAACTGCATTGCAGCGGATTCGGAAGCCGAGGCGGCGACGATGATGGTGTATTCCAGCGCGCCGTTTTCTTCGAGCTTGCGCACGACGTTGGCGATGGTCGAAGCCTTCTGACCGATAGCCACGTAGATACAGTAAACGCCCTGGCCCTTCTGGTTGATGATGGCGTCGATGGCGACCGCGGTCTTGCCGGTCTGACGGTCACCAATGATCAGTTCGCGCTGACCGCGGCCGACCGGAACCATGGAGTCGATGGCCTTCAGACCGGTCTGCACCGGCTGGTCAACCGACTTGCGCCAGATCACGCCCGGCGCGACCTTTTCGATCTTGTCGGTCTTCTTGGCATTGATCGGGCCCTTGCCGTCGATCGGCTCACCCAGCGCGTTCACAACGCGGCCGAGGAGTTCCGGACCGACCGGGACTTCGAGAATGCGGCCCGTGCACTTGACGGTGTCGCCTTCGGAGATGTGCTCGTACTCACCCAGCACGACGGCGCCGACAGAGTCGCGCTCGAGGTTCAGCGCGAGGCCAAAGGTGTTGCCCGGAAACTCCAGCATTTCGCCTTGCATAACATCGGCGAGACCATGCACACGGACGATACCGTCGGTCACTGACACCACGGTGCCTTCGTTCTTGGCAGTGGCGGACAGCTGCATGTTCTGGATCCGGCTCTTGATCAGATCACTGATTTCGGAGGGATTGAGGTTCATGGAATTGCTCCTAGTTCTTTAGCGCGATGGCCATGGCAGCAAGCTTGCCGCTCACGGAGGCGTCAATGACTTCATCACCGATGGCGATACGGACGCCGCCGATGAGTTCGGGAACGACGGTCACAGTCGCCTGAATTTTGCAGCCGAGCTTCTTTTCGAGATCGGCCACGATGCCGGCGGTAGCTGCAGCGTCAAGCGGGAAGGCGGATTCGACCACCGCTTCGCGCACACCTTCGTGAGCATTTTTCAGCTCATCGAACAGCTCGGCAATTTCAGGCAGGACTTGCAGACGGTCATTATCGACCAGCACACGGACAAAGTTTTGCTGCTCGGCCGCCAGACCGTCGCCGGCCACGCCGACAAACAGATTGGCCAGCTGATCAGGGGCGAGGCGCGGGTCGCTGATGGCGGACTGCATTTCTGCAGCAGCACTCACAGCGGCCAGCTTGCCAAGCGCCTGCGACCATGCCGGCAGCGCGGACGCACCCTTGGCCAGCTGGAATGCAGCTTCGGCGTAGGGGCGGGCGAGGGTAAGGTTTTCGGCCATGGCGGATTACAGCTCCGACTTCAGTTGTGCCAGCAGATCGGCGTGGGCCTGGGCGTTGATTTCCTTGCGGAGAATCTTTTCTGCACCAGCAACGGCCAGCGTAGCAACCTGCTCACGCAGGGCTTCGCGGGCACGCTGGGCAGCGACGCCGGCTTCGGCTTCGGCAGCTTCACGAGCGGCGGAGACGATGCGCGCAGCTTCCGCGCGCGCTTCCTCGACGATCTGGGTGCCTTGCTTCTCTGCGCCTGCGCGCAGTTCAGCAGCGGATTCACGGGCCTTCTTCAGCTCGTCAACCGCCTTCTTTTCGGCATTTGCCAGATCGGTTTTCGCCTTGTCTGCTGCCGCAAGTCCGTCGGCAATCTTTTGCGCACGCTCATCGAGTGCCTTCACGATGGGGGGCCACACAAACTGCATGGTGACCCAGGCCAAGATGAAGAACACAATCAGCTGGGCAAACAGCGTTGCGTTCAAATTCACGGTATCGCTCCTTAAAGCGTTGCGAGATTAAAGGGCGATTACTTCAGGACGAACGGGTTGGCAAAGGCGAACATCATCGCGATACCGACACCGATCAGGAAGGCGGCGTCGATCAGACCGGCCAGCAGGAACATCTTGGTTTGCAGGGCGTTCATCAGCTCAGGCTGGCGAGCCGAAGCTTCGAGGTACTTGGAACCCATGATGCCGATACCGATACAGGCACCGATAGCACCAAGACCAATGATCAGGCCAGCAGCCAGAGCAACGTAACCGAGAACGTGTTCCATGAACAACTCCTTTATTTAAAAGTGAAAATTAAAACGAAATGGGTTTTACAACAAACTTTGCTTAGTGACCTTCGTGCGCCTGGCCGATGTACACCAGTGCCAGCATCATGAAGATGAAGGCCTGCAGGACAACGATCAGGATGTGGAAGATGGCCCAGATCGAGCCAGCCAGCACGTGACCGACAAACAGCATCGGACCAGTCGCACCGGAAGCACCCCAGGCTGCGCCCAGCAGGGCAATCAGCATGAAGACGAGTTCGCCTGCATACATGTTGCCGAACAACCGCATGCCATGGGAAATGGTCTTGGCGGCAAATTCGATCAACTGCATGGCGAAATTGACGGGATACAGCGCCGGATGGCTACCGAACGGCGCGGTGAAGAGTTCGTGGATCCAGCCGCCGGCGCCCTTGATCTTGACGTTGTAGTACAGGCACAGCAGCAGCACGCCGAGCGACATGCCGAGAGCGGCATTCAGGTCGGCGGTGGCGACGACACGCATGTAGGCGTGGTGATCACCGCTGGCGGTTTGCCACAGCAGGGGGATCAGATCGACCGGGATGAAGTCCATGGCGTTCATCAGGAACACCCAGATGAACACGGTCAGCGCCATCGGTGCAACGAACTTGCGCGACTCTTCGGAGTGGATGATGCCCTTGGCCTGATCAGCAACCATTTCAACCATCAGCTCGATGAAGCCCTGGAAGCGGCCCGGCACGCCGGAGGTGGCCTTGCGTGCAGCCAGCCATAGGATGAAGATCGTCAACAGACCGAGGGAGATCGACCAGAACAGCGTATCGAGGTTGATCACCGAAAAATCGACGATCGACGTCTGGGGATGCCCGGTACTGTTGAGGTGCGTAAGGTGGTGAACAATGTATTCGCCGGCGGTGGGGCCGGCGTGTTCGGCTGCGTTGGCAGCGGCTTCGGTTACGTTGGACATGTCAAGTTTTCAGCAAGAATGCAAACAAATTCGCCTTGAGCGCCGCAAGCAGTCCAACCAGCATGCACAACCAGTGCACCTCGTAGTACCGCACCGCGACAACCAGTATTCCTATCGTGCCGGCGATCTTGAAGAACTCGCCGGCAAAAAACGTCAAGACAGAGGTCCGCTCAGGCGCAAGCGCCATGCGCAGCACAAACAAGAGATTGGGCAGGATGTAGGCGAAGCCGCCGACCAGGGCCGATATCGCGCCACGCGCGCCTACCAGACCCGCCGCGATTGCGGCCACCACTGCTACCAGACCCGACTGCAGAAGTATGACTTTTATCAATTTAGCCCCCTGAATGACAGGCGCCGTCATGCTTTTTCTGCCGCCGATGCGCTCCTCTGCTTGATGCAAACTGGCGCGAAGAATGAAGCTGTTCGCCGCACCAAAAAGCCGCGAGAATGTAAACGAAATGCTGACAAAAGTCAAACTTGGTGCAAGGAAGTTCCCGCCAAAATTCAAGTGCATACGTTAAATTTATGGCGGCAGCAGGCGGCCTTGTCCGAACGCACCGATGCGGTGATTGCGTTACAGTCGCCGCTTCTCCCTCGGCTCCGATTTCATGTCCACCCAGTTCGGCCTGCTGCGCGAAGCACGCTTGCTTCCCCTCTTCCTGACCCAGTTCCTTGGCGCTTTCAACGACAACGTCATGAAGAACGCCATGGTGATCCTGATTGCCTTTCGCGGCAGCGAGCTGAGCACTCTTGATCCGGGCATTCTGGTCAATGCCTGTGCCGGCATCTTCATCCTGCCCTTTTTCCTGTTTTCGGCAAGCGCCGGGCAGTTGGCCGACAAGTTCGAGAAGTCCGGGCTGATCCGCTGGGTGAAGCTGCTCGAAATCCTCATCACCGCCCTTGCCGTGATCGGCTTCTGGCAGCTCAGCCTGCCCTGGCTGCTCGGCGCCCTCTTCCTGATGGGCACGCACTCCGCGCTGTTCGGTCCGCTCAAGTACGCCATCCTGCCCCAGCACCTGCGCCCGGAAGAGCTGGTCGGCGGCAATGCACTGATCGAGTCCAGCACCTTTCTGGCCATTTTGCTCGGCACCATCGTCGGCGGCCTGCTGATCGGCATGACTGCACCCGTATGGGCCGGGCTCGCCTGCCTCGTGATTGCACTGCTCGGTTACGCCTGCAGTCGCGCCATCCCCGCGGCAGCAGCGGCCGACCCCGGCCTGCGCCTGAATCACAACCCGCTTGTGGAAACCTGGCGCAACCTTGCCGAGGCTCGCCACGACAAGGGGCTGTTCATCATCATGGCCGCGATTTCCTGGTTCTGGTTCTACGGGGCCATGTTCCTGTCCCAGGTACCCGCTTTCACCCGCGATCTTGGCGGCAATGAAAGCGTGACTACTCTTTTTCTGGCGAGCTTCTCCATCGGCATCGGCATCGGCTCCCTGCTGTGTGAGCGCTTCTCGCGTGGCCGTATCGAAGCCGGACTTGTCCCGCTCGGCCTGATCGGGCTGAGCCTGTTTGCCGTGGATCTTTACCTTGCGACGGCAGCACACGCGGTCGCCAGTGGTAGCGCCATGCACTTCCTGTCCCAGCCAGGCAGCCTGCGCATACTGCTGGACCTGACGATGATAGGCGTGGCCGGCGGCATTTACTGCGTGCCGCTCTATACCCTGCTGCAAACCCGCGCACGGGCCAGCCACCGCTCGCGCAGCATTGCCGCAACCAATATTCTCAATTCACTCTTCATGGTTGCGGCAGCCCTGCTTGCCATGCTGCTGCTGGGGCAAGGCCTCGCTGCCCTTGATTTGTTCCTGATCACCGGGCTGCTCAATCTGGGCGTCGGTTTCTGGCTGCACCGGCGCAATCCCGAATTTGTGCACGCCCTGCTGTTGCGAATGCGCAATCGCCACTGAATCGCAGCGCCGACAAACAGGCCGGCACTGCGCGGCTCAGACGCCGGAGATCGCCGCCTCGATTTCCGCGAAGGTACGCGCCGCCTCATGCGTAACCACGCTGATGCCGAGCTGGCGGGCAATCTGCGAGGCGGAGAAAACGCCGCGCAGGACCTGCTTGCCGTTCTGGTCTTCGACCACCAGGGCATGCACGCGCGTGGCGGCCTTGAGGGTGGCGACGACGTGGCCGACTTCGGCCTTGGCCACGTCATTCAGGCGCAGCGCCTCCATGTGATCGACCGCGGTCATCACGTCACTGACGCGCAGTTCGCTGCGCTTGATGCCGCGATTCTGCGCAACCAGCACAGGCTTTTCGCCGAGCAGGTCATTGGTGGTGATGACGCCGCGGATGCGCCCGTCGTTGCTGGCCACCAGCAACAAACGCACGCCGCGCAGCAGCATGGACTGGTTGGCCTCGGGCAGGGTGTCGTCGGGTGAAATCGTGGCCGCGGGGATCTTGGCGAGATCGGTCATGACCTCCAGCGCCGGCGAGTCGGCCCGTACCGGCGTGGGATTGTGCGCATCGAGGACGTAACAGCCGCCGCCGGAAATGGCGGCCTGGGCCAGGGGCTTGTAGCTTGGTCGTTCCATGGTCTGCTCCAGGTGTTGTCGCGGCGGCGATCCCATCGGGCACGCACCCCCGCATTCACCGGAACACCGAAGGAACTCCTTCGAGTCGTCCCGGCCTGCAGACCGACACCGGACGCAAAGACTGAAGCTGCCGGCATTGCGCCAGCCTGCGTTTTCATTCTACGCGCTGGCATGCGCAGAGCAAGCAGCGCAAACGCCGGCGGCGCGCCGGAAAGCGGAGAAACAACACCGCTGCCCGGCGTGCACTTTCGCTTATTTCAGACGCGCGAGGATGCCGTCGAGCTGGTCAAGGCTGCCGAAACGGATCGTCAAGGCACCGGCACCCTTGCGGTTGGCGCTGATCTTGATGGTGGCGCCGAGGCTGTCCGAGAGCTCCTCTTCAAGACGTTCGAGATCGCGGTCGGCCTTCTTGGCCTGCTTGCCGGCCGGCGGATTGAGCGTCTGCGACACGGCACGCTCGGTGTCGCGCACCGAATAGCCCTTGTCCACCACCAGCGCCGCAACCGAGCCCTGATCTGACTTGGGCAGTGCCAGCAGGGCACGCGCATGGCCCATTTCCAGATCGCCCGCCATCAGCATGTCCTGCACCGGCTTGGCCAGTTGCAGCAAGCGCAGCAGGTTGGAGGTGGCCGAGCGCGAGCGGCCCAGCGCATCAGCGGCTTGTTGATGCGTCATGCCGAACTCATCGAGCAGGCGCTGGATACCCGTCGCCTCTTCGAGCGGATTCAGGTCTTCGCGCTGGATGTTTTCGATCAGCGACATCGCCAGCGCGTTCTCGTCCGGGATTTCGCGGATGAGCACCGGTACTTCGGCAAGGCCGGCGATCTGCGATGCGCGCCAGCGGCGTTCGCCGGCGATGATCTCGTAGCGGCTGTTGCCGATCGGGCGTACCGAGATCGGCTGGATCAGCCCTTGCGCCTTGATCGAAGCGGCCAGCTCTTCGAGCGAGCCCGGATCCATGCGCGTGCGCGGCTGATACTTGCCCGGCTGCAACTGGCCGACCGGCAGCGTGTCCTGGCGCGACTTGTTGTCGCCGCTGTCGCTGTTGCCGGCCAGCAGTGCGTCGAGGCCGCGGCCGAGACCCTTCATCTTCGGAGGCGTCATGTCTTTTCTTTCTGAGGTTGTCTTGCTTACTGGAATTCCGGCGTCTTGACGCGCTCGATCAGCTCGGTGGCAAAGGCCTGATAGGCTTGCGCACCCTTGGCTGCCTTGTCGAAGAGCACGCCGGGAATACCGTGGCTGGGGGCTTCGGCGAGGCGCACATTGCGCGGTACGACGGCCCTGAAGACCTTGTCGCCGAAATGTTCTTCAAGCTGCGCCGATACCTGGTTGGCGAGCGTGCTGCGCGGGTCGTACATCACGCGCAGCAGGCCGATGACCTTGAGGTCGCGATTGAGATTGGCGTGCACCTTCTTGATGGTGTTCACCAGATCCGACAGGCCTTCGAGCGCGTAGTACTCGCACTGCATCGGGATGATCACGCCATGTGCGGCGCACAGGCCGTTCAGGGTGAGCATGGACAGCGAGGGCGGGCAATCGATGAGGACGAAGTCGTAGTCGTCCTTGTGCCGCGCCAGCGCGTCCTTGAGGCGGTTCTCGCGGTTGTCGAGATCAACCATTTCGACTTCGGCGCCGGCAAGATCGCGATTGGCCGGCAGCACGTCATACGCGCCGGTCGGCGAGGTGACACGGACCTCGGCAAGCGCGGCGAGGCCGACCAGCACATGGTAGACCGAGCGCTCCAGCGCGCGCTTGTCCACACCGCTGCCCATGGTGGCATTGCCCTGCGGATCGAGATCGATCAGCAGGGTGCGCTGCCCCTGCTGGGCCAGCGCCGCTGCAAGATTGACGGTGGTGGTGGTCTTGCCGACCCCGCCTTTCTGGTTTGCCACTGCGAAAATGTGCACGCTTCTTTTCTCCCTGTAGCCCGCGTGTCGTGCGGAACTTGCGCAAACTGCGCCTACCTGCCTAGCCCCTGCCGAGGATCAGCAGATGTCGTTGTGCATCCAGTCCGGCCACCAGCAAGGGCTGGCTGCTCAAGACCTGCCAGCCGGCCGGCAAGGCGGCAATCTCGGCCTCCGGATACTGCCCCTTCATGGCGTACAGACGCCCTTCCGGCTTGGCCAGATCACCCGACCAACTGACGAAATCCCTGATCTCGGCAAAGGCCCGGGATATCACTATATCGAAACTGTTTTTCGGCTTGTAGTCTTCAACACGGCCTGAGTAAACGCTTACATTTGACAAGCCCAGCTCGATCTTCACCTGCTGCTGAAAGGCCGATTTCTTGGAGCTGGTTTCGATCAGGGTGACCTGGATTTCCGGGCGTGCAATCGCCAGCGGAATGCCGGGCAAGCCACCGCCGCTGCCGACGTCGGCCAGTGTCATCGGCCCATGCGGAAGCAAAGGTGCCACCACCAGCGAGTCCAGCAGATGATGCACCAGCATCTCTTCCGGATCGCGAATCGCGGTCAGATTGTAGGTGCGGTTCCACTTGATCATCAAGGCCTGATAGGCGAGCAGCTGGTCTGCCATCTCGACACTCAAGGCCACCCCCATGGCTGCGGCACGCATGCGCAACTTGTCGCTCCCGGGAGCACTCATGCCGCGGTTTTCTTCTTCAGCGATCTACGCTTGAGATGCACCAGCAGCAGGGAGATCGCCGCCGGCGTGATGCCTTGGATGCGCGAGGCCTGGCCTATGGTTTCCGGCTTCTGCTGGCTCAGCTTCTGGCGCACTTCAATGGACAGGCCGTGCACTTCGGCGTAATCGATATCGGCGGGCAGACGCAGCGCTTCGCTGGCCTTGCTCTGCTCGACCTCCTCCTTCTGGCGCTCGACATAGCCGTGGTACTTGGCCTGGATCTCGACCTGCTCGACGACCTCGGGTGCGCTTACGCCCACACCGGCGCCCGGCAGGGTCATCAGGTTTGCATAGCTGACTTCGGGGCGGCGCAGCAGGTCGAAGAGCGAATATTCGTGCTCGATGGGCTTGCCCAGTACGCGCTCGGCCTCATGGCGCACCAGGGTTTCCGGGCGTACCCAGGTCTTCTTCAGGCGCTCGGCCTCGGCCGCCACGGCATCGCGCTTGCGATTGAAGGCATCCCAGCGCAGATCGTCGACCAGACCCAGCTCGCGGCCGATCTCGGTCAGGCGCAGGTCGGCATTGTCCTCGCGCAGACTGAGGCGATACTCGGCGCGGCTGGTGAACATGCGGTAGGGCTCGGACACGCCGCGCGTGATCAGATCGTCGACCAGCACGCCCAGATAGGCCTGATCCCGGCGCGGCGACCAGGCTTCCTCTTCCATGGCGAAGTGCGAGGCATTGACGCCGGCCAGGAGGCCCTGCGCCGCGGCCTCCTCATAGCCGGTGGTGCCGTTGATCTGGCCGGCGAAAAACAGGCCGGCGATGGACTTGGTTTCGAACGAAGCCTTGAGATTGCGCGGATCGAAGTAGTCATACTCGATGGCATAGCCCGGACGCAGGATGTGGGCGTTCTCCAGGCCCTTAATCGAGCGCACCAGATTCAGCTGCACATCGAAGGGCAAGGAAGTGGACACGCCCTGCGGATAGTATTCGTGTGTGGTCAGACCTTCCGGCTCGAGGAAGATCTGGTGGCTGTCCTTGCCGGCGAAGCGATGGATCTTGTCCTCGATCGACGGACAGTAGCGCGGCCCTACCCCCTCGATGACGCCGGTGAACATGGGCGAACGATCCAGCCCGCCGCGAATGATGTCGTGCGTGCGTTCATTGGTATGCGTGATCCAGCACGGCATCTGCTGCGGATGCTGGGCGGCCGAACCGATGAAGGAAAACACAGGCACCGGGTCGTCGCCCGGCTGCGCCTGCATCACCGAAAAGTCGATGGTGCGGCCATCGATGCGCGGCGGCGTGCCGGTCTTGAGGCGGCCCACGGGCAGCTGCAGCTCACGCAGGCGAGCGCCCAGCGTGGTCGCCGGCGGATCGCCGGCGCGGCCGCCGACATGGTTTTCCAGGCCGACATGGATGCGGCCGTTGAGGAAGGTGCCGGCGGTCAGGACAACGGCCTTGCCGCGGAAGGTAATACCAAGCTGGGTCGTGGCACCGGTGACGCGGTCACCTTCGACCGTGATGTCATCAACCGCAGACTGGAACAGGGTCAGATTGGGCTGGTTTTCCAGACGCTTGCGGATCGCCGCCTTGTACAGGACGCGGTCGGCCTGGGCGCGCGTGGCGCGCACCGCCGGACCCTTGGAGGCATTGAGGATGCGGAACTGGATACCCGACTCGTCAGTGGCGGCCGCCATGGCGCCGCCCAGCGCATCGACCTCCTTGACCAGATGGCCCTTGCCGATACCGCCGATGGAAGGATTGCAGGACATCTGCCCCAGCGTCTCGATATTGTGAGTGAGCAGCAGGGTCTTGGCGCCGGTACGCGCCGAGGCGAGCGCAGCCTCGGTGCCGGCATGGCCGCCACCAATCACGATCACATCAAAGGAGTCGGGGAACAACATCAGGAAGAAAACCGGGAACAACTGGAGAGGCGCAATGATACGCCTCTCGTTCCGAAACACCAAAACGTTTCACGTGAAACGTGGCACAAAACCAGGCATCTAGTTTCACGTGAAACCAGATGCGTGCATCACACCATCAGGCTGCAAACGTGTCCCAGGCAAACTTCACGATCAACGCCACGGCAACCAGCAGGAAAAGCTTGCGCACGAACGCGCTGCCATGGCGTAGCGCCAGCAGGCTGCCAAGCTGGGCACCACCGATGTTGCACAAGGCCATGCCCAGACCCAGCGCCCACAACACATGGCCGGTCGGGCCGAAGTACAGCAAGGCGGCCGCATTGGTGGACAGATTCACAATCTTGGCTGCGCTGGTAGCCCGCAGAAAATCGAGGCCGAAAAAGCGGACAAAGAGAAACAGCAGAAAGCTGCCGGTGCCGGGACCAAAGAAGCCGTCGTAAAAGCCGATGCCCGCACCCAGCAACAAGGCCCCCGCCAGATGCTTGCGGCCATGATTGAGCCCCAAGTCCTCGGCCCCGAAGTCCTTGCGCAGGAAGGTGTAGAACGCCACCGCCACCAACAGCACCAGCACCAGAGGTCGCGCCCAGGCCTTGGGCAACAGGGCCACCGACATGGCGCCGAGAAATGCAAACACAAAAGCCGTTACTGCCGCCAGCAAGGCCAGACGCCAGGGCACCCTCACCTGCGAGACATAGCGCAGGGTGGCCGAGAAGGTGCCGCAGATGGACGACAGCTTGTTGGTGCCAAACAAGGTTGCCGGCGCGGCCTGGGGGTAAGCGGCGAACAGTGCCGGAATCTGGATCAACCCGCCACCGCCGACCACGGCATCAACCAGCCCGGCCAGAAAAGCCGCAGGCAGCAGGAGCAGCCAGGGACCCAGCAGATCCAGCCACTCAGCCATTTACTTGCCGATGCAGAAACGCGAGAAGATTTCGCCGAGCAGGTCATCCGGGGTGAACTCGCCGGTGATCTCGGACAGGGCCTGCTGCGCCAGACGCAGCTCCTCGGCGCAGAACTCCAGCTGGCGCAGCTGGCCGGCCGCCTTGTCCAGCGATTGCGACGCGCGGGCGATTGCAACCAGATGCCGCTCACGCGCCAGGATCACATCCTCGCCATGACCGGCCCAGCCCGCCAGGCGTAGCAGCTCGTCGTGGAGGAGGTCCATGCCCTGCCCCCGCTTGGCCGACAGCCACAGGTGGGTGTAACGCTTGTCCTGTTCGCGCTTGGGCGCAATGCCCGCCAGATCGCACTTGTTGTGGATGACGATGCGCGGCACCCGGGCCGGCAGCTTCACCGCCACGGCACGGTCGGCCGGCGTCTCGCCGCCGCGCGCATCGACCAGCTGCAGCACGATGTCGGCCTTGCCGATCTCGCCCCAGGTACGCTCGATGCCGATGCGCTCTACCGTATCCTCGGTCTCGCGCAAGCCCGCCGTGTCGATGATGTGCAGCGGGATACCTTCGATCTGTATGGTCTCGCGCAAGGTGTCGCGGGTAGTACCCGCCACCTCCGTCACAATCGCCCGCTCCTCGCCCGCAAGGCGATTCAGCAGTGAGGACTTGCCCACGTTGGGCAGGCCCGCCAGCACCACATGCAGGCCGGTACGCAGGAGACTGCCCTGCCGCGCACGCCGCGCCAGGGCATCGATGTCGGCACGCAAGCGCTCCAGGCGCTGCTGTGCATCGGTGTCGCGGATGACATCGATTTCCTCTTCCGGGAAATCCAGAGTCGCCTCGACCAGCATGCGCAACTCGATCAGCTGGGCGACCAGTGCCCTGACCGAGCTCGAGAACTCGCCCGAGAGCGAACGCTGGGCGGAACGCACCGCACCGGCCGTGCTCGCATCAATCAGGTCGGCAATCGCCTCGGCCTGGGCTAGGTCCAGCTT